>JAEXLC010000118.1 GCA_023445495.1 Pseudomonadota bacterium
AGCCGGGATCTCGTGCGGCTCCTGTCTCGCGCCCTCGCCTGAGATCCCGGCTTTCGCCGGGATGACGGTTGTGGAGGCGGGGTGACGGCTAATGGCTTGGATGGCGGATTGATTCAGTCCAGCCCCACCGCCTCCGCCGCGCGCTTCTCCGCCGCCGCGTGCAGGTCCCAGAAATTCTCCACGCGCTCGCCGGCCAGGCGCTTCTGCAGCACTTCGAGATGCGCGCCCCAGCCGCCACCGAAGTTGCGCGCATCCGCCGCCCCGCGCAGGCGGTTATGGGTGAGCACCAGCCGGGTGCGGTCGGGCGAAAAGGCGAACAGCTCGATCGTCACTTCGCCGGCATCGCCATTGTCCCAGGTGAAGGCGAGGGAATGCGGCGGCTCGAAGCGCGTGATCGTCTCCGACCAGGCCTTGCCCTGGTGCTGGGCATAGCGTTCGGGATTGGGCACGTCGCCGTCGGACAGGTTCTGGTGGTTGAAGGTCATGCCGAGCTTGCCGCCGAGCTGCGGCTCGGTCGGCCCGCCCATGAACCAGCGCGCGCGCAGCTCGGGATCGACCAGATATTGCCAGACGGTCTCGATCGGCGCGGCGAGATCGCGCTCGAAGCGGAGCATCTGCGGGGTGATCGTGTCGGCAGTGAGGGTATCAGCCATCTTGCTTCTCCGTGATGCGGCCCAGGCCTTCGAGGATCATCGTCCAGCCCTTGCGGGTCTGGTCCTCATAGGCGGCCCAGGCGGGGTCGATTGCGTGGGTGAGGGTGAGCGTGCAGCCGTCGGGGCCGGGCACGATGTCGATCGAGACGCGGGTCCATGCGCTGCCCTCGACCGGGCCGGCCGAGAAGCGGAAGACGAGGCGGTGCGGGCGCTCGATCACTTCGAAGCGCAGCCGGTGGGGCACCGCTTCGGTGCCGCGCCGCTCGACGATCAGCCCTTCGCCGCCGACCCGGCCATCGATCTCGCAGGTGACCATCTCGCCATCGGGCGTGGCGAAGAGGAAGCGGGCGGCGTCGGCGGGATCGAGCCAGGCGTCGAACACCCGCTCGGCCGGCGCGGCGAAGGCGCGGGTGATACGGAGGACCGGCGCGCTCATGCCAGATTGACCTGCCAGGAGATGCCGAACCTGTCGCTCAGCCAGCCGAAGCGGCGGCTCCAGCCATAATTACCCGGCGGCATCAGCACGCCGCCGCCTTCAGACAGCACCGCGAACAGCCGGTCGAATTCGGCTTCGTCCGCGACATCGAGGAAGAAGGACCAGCTCGGCGTGAAATCGAAGCCATGGGCGATGAAGCTGTCATGCACCATCACCGCCTGGCCGGCGATCACCGCATGGGCGCGGATGATCGTGCCCTCGGGACCGGGGCCGTCGGGGCCGAAGCGCTCGACCGACTCGAGACGGCTGCCGGGCACGGTCTCGATCCAGAAATCGAGCGCGGCCTGTGCCTTGCCGTGCTGGAACATCAGGAAGGGGGTGGCCCGGGTCACGAGCGGGTCGCCTTCTGGTCGGCAGCAATGATCGCTTCGAGCGCATCGAGGCGGACGGTCCAGAACTGCTCCCATTGCTTCAGCCATTGCTCGGCTTCGGCAAGCGGCGCGGGCTTGAGTGCGCACATATAGCTGCGTCCCACCTTGCGCCGCGCGACCAGCCCCGCGCCCTCCAGCACCTTCAGATGCTTGGAGGCACCGGCGAAGCTCATCGCGAAGGGCTGGGCGAGATCGCCGATCGATTTCTCGCCCTGGGCAAGATGCGCGAGCATGCCGCGCCGCGTGGGATCGGCGAGGGCGTGGAAGGTGGCGTCGAGTCGATATTCAACCATGTGGTTTAATATCTGCGCGCCGGCCGGGATAGTCAACCGATTGGTTGAATGTTTTGCTTCGCCTTTTCTGCTCCCCTCCCTGCAAGGGGGGTTAGGGGTGGGTTGCGAGCGCAGCGAGCCCAGCCAGACGACACCGAAAACAGAAAAGGCCGGGCATCGAGCCCGACCTTTTCTAACCCACCCCTAACCCCTCCCTTGCAGGGAGGGGGATATCCGATGCCCGCTTACGCCTCGGCCGGTACCGGCGCGCGGGCGGCGCGGAGGCTGTCCCAGGCGTAGAGCGCGCAGCCGGCCCAGATCAGCGGGAAAGCGATCAGGTGGACGGCGCGCAGCGGCTCGCCCAGCGCCAGCGCGACGAAGAATTGCAGCGTCGGCGCGATATACTGGAGCAGGCCCATGGTCGACAGCGGCAGCAGCCGGGCGGCGGCGGCGAACATCAGCAGCGGGGTGGCGGTGATGACCCCGGCCGCGATGAGCAGCGTGTTCTGGCTGGCGGAAACGCCGAAGCCGCTGGTGCCCTGCCCCGCCGTGTAGAACAGCCAGGCCGCGGCGAAGGGAATGAGCAGGATCGTCTCGACGGTGAGCCCGCCGAGCGAATCGATCGCCACCACCTTGCGGACCAGCCCGTAGAAGCCGAAGCTCAACGCGAGCGCCAGCGAGATCAGGATGGCGCCGCCGCCCTCCAGCGCCATCACCAGCACGCCGGCCGCCGCGATGGCGATCGCCACGCCCTGCCAGCGCCGCAGCCGTTCGCCGAGGACGAGCATGCCGAGCGCGACATTGACCAGCGGATTGATGAAATAGCCGAGGCTCGCCTCGAGCACATGGCCGGTCTCGACCGACCAGATATAGACGAACCAGTTGATCGCGATCAGCGCGGCGCTGGCGCAGAGCAGCAACAGGGTGCGCCCGCGCGCCGCGCGCCAGATGTCCCCTGCCCGGCCGAAGGCGAAGACCAGTACGCCGAGCAGCAGCACCGACCAGACGATGCGATGCGCGAGGATCTGCAGCGCCGGCACGTTCGACAGGATATGGAAATAGATCGGCAGGAAGCCCCAGAGCCCATAGGCGCCGACCGCGAGCAACAGGCCGCGATTGGCGGCGGCGCGGGCGGGATCGGCGGGATTGGGGATGCTGCTCATTGCGCCTCCTTGCGCGGACCTTCCACCGCACGCAAGCAAGGCTCGCTTTGGCCCCGCAAAGCGATTGCACCGAAATGCTTCGGCGCTAGGCTCGGCGGACAAGAGGGGGAATCATGTCCGAAGATTGGGATCGGGAAGGCCCGTACGGCCATCCGGTAGTCGCGACTCTGACCGGGGTCGCGATTTTGGTACTGGCCGCGGTACTGGGGCCGAATTTCTGCGAGCCGGTGCCGCTTCCGGCGCTGTTGATGGGCGGCGCCGCGGCGGGCCTGATCCTGTGGCTGGTCGGATTCCTGCTGACGACGCGCCATGCCGGGCTGGGCTGGAAGCTCGGCTCGCTGGCGCTGCTGATCGCCGCCGGCGCCGGTGCGGCACTGATCGCGCATGGCCAGTTCCAGACGCGCTCGCGCGCCGATGCGAGCAGCTTCGCCGATCTCGAGCTGGGCACCGACGGCACCCCGTCGCTGCCCGCCGGCGCGGCATCGCGCGGGCCGGTGTCGCGGCTCTACCTCGCGTCGATCAAGGAAGATCAGGCGGCCGCGCGCGCCTATGGCGATGCGCTGGGCAAGTTCGGCGCGGGGGCGCTGACCAGCCCCTATATGCTCCAGCAGAACCCGCAGGTGACCGGCCATTGCGGCGATATCGAAAAGGTGCGCGCGCTTGCCGCCGAGCAGAGCGCCGCGCGGCTCGTCCGGCGAAAGGCACTGGCCGAGGCGATCGGCAGCGCCAGCCTGCCCAAGGCCACCAAGCTGGGCATCGCGAAGATCGCCGGCGATGCCCAGGCCGATCCGCTGCTCGCCAACCAGCAGGCGATGCTCGACGCGACCGCCGAGCTGTGCACGCTGCTCGCGCGCAAGAGCTGGACCAACGCCAATGGCTATTTCGGCTTCGGCAGCGGCAGCGACGCGGCGGCGTTCAAGGCGGTGAGCACGAAGCGGCAGGCGATCGCGGCCGAAGCCGAAGCGCTCGACCGGACGACCCGCGAGCGGATCCTGGCCGGGCGCGAGCAGGTGCGCACCGCGCTGAGCCGCTCGATCTACGCCGGCGAGTAAGCGCTCAGCCGCCGATCCGCAGCCACAGCGCGGTCGCGTCGTCCGAGGTCTTGAAGCGCGGGAAGCGGGTACAGGCGGCATCGCCCTGCTCGATCGCGCGCAGCTCCTCGGCGATGGCGGCGAGACCGCGCGCGCGGATCGCCTCGACGAGGGTGGTGTCGTCATAGGTGCCGTAGCTGTCGATCAGGGCGGCATAGCCGTCGCTCATCAGGAACAGCTCGTCGCCGGGGACGCAGGCGATGCTGGCGCCGGCGACTTCCGACATATGCTCGGGATCGACGCTCAACACGCGCATCCCCGGGCGGCCGCGGGTGGCGCGGAGATTGGCGAGGATCGGGGCCGAGGCCTTGGGCTTGCCCAGGCCGTGCGCGGCAAGGCTGGCGGCGCGCTCGGCTTCCGAATCGCGGATCTCGCGAACCGGGCCGAGCCGGGTGACGGGGCCGCCCGACCAGAGGAAGCCGACACAGTCGCCGAGCCAGCCGATCTCGAGCACGCCTTCGCCGAGCCGGGCGGCGAGCGAGGAGGCGAGCGGATATTCCCAGCGCGCCTCGGGATCGCGGGTGCGGTCGCGTTCCCAGGCGGCAAGGATCGCATCGCCGACCTCGCCGAACAATGATTCGACCGAGGCGGCGGAGGACCGGGTGAAGGCGGCATGCGCCTCGCTCGCCAGCCACGCCGCCCCGCCCTGGCTGCCGACCAGCCCCGGCGGGCCGAGATCGGTCGCGCCGTCGATCACCCAGGCATGGCCGCGCGCGAAGCCGGCGCGGTCGTCATTGGGGACGGAGACATCGCCGGCGAGGCTGATCGACTGGAGGAGATCGAAGTGCATGATCCCCTCCTAGCAGGACAGTGTTGCGCCTGTCAGTCAGCCGGCGCCGGGCGATGCGCGATTTCGACGAGGATCCCGCCGGGCGCGACGAAGTAGAAGGCGAAGGCGCCGCGCTGGTGGACGGGCGGAGCGCCGGCCAGCCCTTCGGCGGCGAGCGCGGCATGGAGCGCGGTCACCGCCGCCGCGTCAGCGAGGTGGAAGCCGATATGGAAGCCTTCGGGAAAGGCTTGCGCGCCGGTCCGCTGGAGGCGGCTGAGCACCAGGACGAGGCCGGCATCGTCGGCCAGGATCGACAGGCCGTTGTCGCCGAGCGTCTGGAGATGGCGGAAGCCGAGCCAGCGCTCGAAAAAGGCGCGGGCCTCGGCGAGGTTGGGGACGGGAAGATCGAGATGGTTCAGGCGCATGGGGTCGTTCCTCGAATGGAGGCCCGGCGCGTGCGTGGGATCGTTCGAGTCACACCCGCCGAGCCACCGGCGCGGGAATGCGCCGGCGTCTCGTCGCGGGTCTCCTTGCGGAGTACAGGTTCTCCGCGGGTGCGGAGCGACCGGGCTTACCTATCCGGTCCATGGCCCTTTCTCGACGGGCAGATTTTGCGAGATCGCGGGCGCCGCGTCAACCGGCGGGGCGGACCATGTAGCGCGCATCCGGACCATAGCTGGCGAGCTTGGCCCGCAGCGCCGGGCTTTCCCGGGGGACGAAACCCTGGGCCTGCCAGAAACTGGCGGACGCGTTGACCGAGACCAGCGCGATCGGCGCATCGACCTGCGCGAACAGCAGCGCGAGCCCGGCCCGGGCATTGCCGCCGCCGCGTGCCTCGGGAAGCAAAGCGAGGTCGTGGAGATACCAGCTCGTCCGGCTCTCGGGCAGGCTGCCGAGCAGCGTATCGAGCGGTGGAATCGCCTCCAGCGGCCAGGGATAGGCGATCAGATAGCCCGCCACTCCGGCCTCGCCATCGAGGACGAAGCAGCTTTCCGGCGCGAGCCCCAGCCGTTCGGCGAAACAGGCACGGCCTTCGGGATGGTCCGGAAAGGCGATGCGGGCGACCGCGACGACGCCGTCGAGATCACCCTCGGTCATCGCCCGCCAGCGCATCAGTCGGCGAACAGCAGCACGGGGGTTTCGAGCAGCTTCTTCACTGCCTGGACGAAGCTGGCCGCATCCCAGCCATCCACCACGCGGTGGTCGCAGCTGATCGACAGGTTCATCAGCTTGGCACGGACGATCTCGTCGCCCTGGAAGATCGGACGCTCGACGATCTTGTTCGGGCCGATGATCGCGACTTCGGGGCGGTTGATCACCGGGGTGGTGGCAATGCCGCCGAGCGGGCCGAGCGACGTGACGGTGAGCGTCGAGCCCGACAGCTCCTCCGACTTGGCCTTGCCGGTGCGCGCGGCCTCGGCAAGGCGGCTGATCTCGGTGGCGAGCTGCCAGACATTCTTGTCCTGCGCGTCGCGGATCACCGGGACCATGAGCCCCGCGTCGGTCTGCGCGGCCATGCCGAGATGGACGCGGCCATGGCGGGTGACCACGCCGGCCTCGTCGTCATAGCGCGCGTTGATCATCGGGAAATCGGGCAGCGCCCGGCAGATCGCGACGATCAGGAAGGGCAGCATGGTCAGCTTGGGGCGTGCCCCGCGATTGTCGTTGAGGTCGCCGCGCATCGCCTCGAGCGCGGTGACGTCGATCTCGTCGACATAGGTGAAGTGCGGGATGGCGCGCTTCGCGGCGGCCATGTTCTCGGCGATGCGGCGGCGCATGCCGATGACCTTGATCGGCTGGTCTTCGCGGGCGCGGCTGGCATGCGGGGCGTGATAGCCCTGCGCGCTGCCATAGCGGAGATAGGCGTCGAGATCGGCATGGCGGACATGGTTGCCGTCCGCCTTCACGCTGGCGAGGTCGATGCCGAGATCCTTGGCACGGGCGCGGACCGCGGGGGAGGCGAGGACCTTCTCTTCTCCCCTTCCGCTTGCGGGAGGGGTCGGGGGAGGGGATGGAATTTCGGCCGGTTCGGAAGCGGACAGGCCCTCCCCCGACCCCTCCCCTGCGGGGAGGGGAGCGCTAGAGGCTTCGGCCTCCTGCACCCCAGGCGTTTCCGCCTCGACCTGCTCCTCGGCCGGGGTCTCGGCGACATCCTCGCCCTCGACTTCGATCACCATCAGGCCCGAGCCGATCGCGACCATCTCGCCGACTTCGCCGGCAAGCGCGACCACCGTGCCGGAGACGGGCGATTCCATCTCGACCGTGGCCTTGTCGGTCATCATGTCGGCGACCTGCTGGTCCTCCGACACCTTGTCCCCGACCTTGACGTGCCAGGCGACGATCTCGGCCTCGGCAATGCCTTCGCCGATGTCGGGCAGGCGGAACGTGAAGCGTGCCATGCGGATCAGTCCTTCAGGATTTTCTGGAGCGCCGTGCCGATACGGACCGGGCCGGGGAAATAGGCCCATTCCAGGCTGTGCGGATAGGGCGTGTCGAAGCCGGTGACGCGTTCTACGGGCGCTTCGAGATGGTAGAAGCAGCGCTCCTGGACGAGCGCCGAAAGCTCGGCGCCGAAGCCCGAGGTGCGGGTCGCTTCGTGAACGATCAGGCAGCGGCCGGTCTTCTTCACCGATTCCTCGATCGTCGCGATGTCGAGCGGCACCAGCGTGCGCAGGTCGACGATCTCGGCATCCACGCCGAGCTCCTCGACCGTGTTGGCGACCACGTGCACCATCGTGCCGTAGCAGAGGATCGTCACCGCCTCGCCCGGCCGGACGACCGAGGCCTTGCCCAGCTCGACGCGGTAATAGCCCTCGGGCACCTGCGCGCCGGGATGATCGGCCCAGGTCTTGGCCGGGCGGTCATAATGGCCGTGGAACGGGCCGTTATAGATGCGCTTGGGCTCGAGGAAGAGGACGGGATCGTTGTCCTCGATCGCCGCGATCAGCAGGCCCTTGGCGTCGTACGGCGTCGACGGGATCACCGTCTTCATGCCCGAGACATGGGTGAAGATGCCCTCGGGCGACTGGCTGTGGGTCTGGCCGCCGAAGATGCCGCCGCCATAGGGCGAGCGGATCGTGATCGGCGCGGTGAAGTCCGCCGCCGAGCGATAGCGCAGGCGCGCCGCTTCGGAGACGAGCTGGTCGAGCGCCGGATAGATGTAATCGGCGAACTGGATCTCGGGGACCGGGCGCAGGCCATAGGCGCCCATGCCGATCGCCACGCCCATGATGCCGATCTCGGTGATCGGCGTGTCGAAGGCGCGGGTCTTGCCGTACTTGGCCTGGAGCCCGGCGGTGGCGCGGAAGACGCCGCCGAAATAGCCGACATCCTCGCCCATCACGACCACGTTCGGATCGCGCGCCATCATCACGTCCATGGCGGAGTTGATCGCCTGGATCATGTTCATCTGGGTGGTTTCACCCGCGTCGGTGACCATCTCGGTCATGCCTGTGCCTTGCGAAGGGTCCAGCGGTCGCCCGCCGAAGGTTTCCATGTATCGAGCTTGCGGCGCGCGCCGGCATTGCCCAGGCCATAGGCCTCGACGAACAGCTTCACCGGCGCCTCGGTGCGCGGGAAGCGGACGGCGTCGTCGACCAGCTGGTGATCGCCGCCCTCGACGACCAGCGCATAGGTGCCGGCCGGCGCGGTCTCGGCCGGGAAGAGATGCTCGCTCGCCGGGGTGGCATGGCCCATGACCGGCGGCAGCGCGTCCGCCGTGCCGGTGACCATCATCACCGGCACCTGGACGGTGCTGTACGCGCTATCCGGAACCAGGCCGGGCTGCTTGCCGGGCGACGAGAAGCCGAGCACCGCCTTCACCGCGGGGATGCGTCCCTTGAAGTTCGGAAGCGCGCCGCCGAGGCACAGCGAGGTAAGCGTGCCATAGCTGTGCCCCGCCGCGATCACCGGCAGCCCGGGAAAGGCGCTGGCGGCATGGCCAGCGGTGGCGCGCATGTCGGCCAGCCGTTCGACGAAACTGGAGAGGAAGCTGAACTTCTCGCGATCCGGATAGTGCATCGAGTCGACATGCACCGGGGCAAGCACGGCAAAGCCTTCGCCGAGCAGCACCGAGATCAGCTGGTCGTAGCGCTCGGGCCAGGAGCCATGGCCGGTCGAGAACAGCACCACGCCCTTGGGGCTGGCGGGCTTCCAGACGAGCAGCTTGGTCGAGCGGGTCGGCGAGACGGCGAGGTCGATCGTCTCGGGCGCGCCGATCGGAGCGGCGTGGAGCAGGCCCGGCGGGAGCAGCGCGAGGCCGCCGAGCGCGCAGGCGCCCTTTACCAGCGCGCGGCGGGTGAGAAGCAGGGTCACAGGCCGGCCGCCTTCTGCTCGTCGAGCATCTGCTGCTGCTGTTCCTTGAGATGCCAGGGGATCGTCTCGAACACGCCCTCGAACATCGATTCGAAGGGCTGGTGCATGCCGTGGCCGAGGATGCCGTTCTTCTCGGCTTCCTTCTGCGAGGCCTTGACCAGCTCGGCGAGCTCGAGGTCCTGCGCGGCGTGGCGCTCCTCGTCCCATTCGCCGATCGCGATGAGATGCTGCTTGAGGCGGCGGATCGGATCGCCGAGCGGCCAGGCATTGGGCTCGCCGGCCGAGCGGTACGCCGTGGGATCGTCCGAGGTCGAATGGCCTTCGGCGCGATAGGTGAAATGCTCGATCAGCGTCGGGCCCTGGTTGGTCCGCGCGCGCTCGGCGGCCCATTCGGTGGCGGCATAGACCGCCAGCGCGTCATTGCCGTCGACGCGCAAGCCGGCGATGCCATAGCCGATCGCGCGCGCCGCGAAGGTGGTCGCCTCGGCACCGGCGAAACCCGAGAAGGAGCTGATCGCCCACTGATTGTTGACGACGTTGAAGATGACCGGCGCCTTGTAGACCGTCGCGAAGGTCAGCGCCGAGTGGAAGTCGCCCTCGGCGGTCGAGCCCTCGCCGCACCAGGTGGCGGAGATGCGCGTGTCGCCCTTGGCCGCGCTCGCCATCGCCCAGCCCACCGCCTGGGGATATTGCGTGGCGAGATTGCCCGAGATCGAGAAGAAGCCGAACTCCTTGGAGGAGTACATGATCGGCAGCTGGCGGCCTTCGAGCGGATCGGCCTTGTTCGAATAGATCTGGTTCATCATCGACACGATCGGATAGCCGCGCGTGATGAGGATCCCCTGCTGGCGATAGGAGGGGAAGCACATGTCGTCGCTGGCGAGCGCGCTCGCCGCGCCGATCGACACCGCCTCCTCGCCGGTCGACTTCATGTAGAAGCTGGTCTTGCCCTGGCGCTGGGCGCGGAACATGCGCTCGTCAAAGGCGCGGGTGAGCGCCATCGAACGGAGCATGCGGCGCTTGGCATCGGCGTCGAGGCGAGGGTCCCAAGGGCCGACGGCATTGCCTTCGTCATCGAGGACGCGGACCAGGCCATAAGCGAGCTCGTGGAAGCTGTCGGCCTTGTCCGCGGTGTCCGGACGGCGGGTGGCGCCGGCGGGCGGCACCACGATGTCGCTGAAGTCCGCTTCGTCACCCGGGCGGAATCGCGGCTCGGGCACGTGCAGCGCAAGCGGGGGCAGGTTGGCGCGATCGCGCTCGCTCACATGGGCTCTCCGGACATAGGTTCCCGTTGCCAAACGCTCGGGAATCACGTTTCGCACCTTTGTTATAAAATTTCAAAGCCCCATGCAAGTAGGTCAGGGGTGCTGACCTGAAATGCCGGGTGGAAGGATGGGAATTCGCGCCTGGCCGAAGGCTCAGGGCATCGGGTCCCCGCGATCCCGGTCCGGCACGATATCGGCAGCCTTCAGCGTGGCGGCGACCAGCGCGCGAATGGGCGCATCAAGGCTGCATTCATGCCGCGTGATGACGTGATGGCCGGAGGCGTCGAGCAGCTCGAAGACCAGCTGGGTGCCGTCCATGCAGACGATCATATCCTCGCGACGCGGCGCATCGGCGAACTCGCTGCCGCCCTCATTGTCGGGTAGCCGCTCGGCGAAGCGGGCGGCGGTGAGTGCATCGGCGACTTGCGCGAACCGATCGGCCGCCATTGCACTGGTCCGCCTTTCTTCGATCGGCCCGCCGCCATAGCCGCCGCGTCCCTTGGTGCGCGTATAGCGGAGTTCCTGCCGCCCATCGGCGCGCTGGTCTATCCCGATAACATAGGGCTGGTGGAAGCTGGGCAGCACCAGCATGCGAAAGCGGCTGCGATAGCCGTCCAGCGCATGCGGCGCCCACAACACCGGCTCTTCCATCGAAGCGAGGTGCCTGCCGAACCAGCCCTCGAGGAAGCCGTCCTTGTTGGGCGCGAAGTCGGGCGGGAGATAGTGGGTTTTGGGCGCAGCCGCGTCCTGCGCCCGGGCGATGCCGGGCGCGAGGAGCAACAGCGCTGCGGCAAGCGCCGCCTTCATGCCACCGGGAACCCGCGCCGCTTGAACAGCGCCGAAACGTCCGGATCGCGCCCACGGAACGCGCGGTAGGCGAGCTTGCGGTCGGTCTCGTTGCCGGTCGAGAGCAAGGTCGTGCGGAAACGGTCCGCCGTCTTCTTGTCCCAGACATTGCCCGTCTCCTGGAACGCCGCCCAGGTGTCTGCGTCCATCGTCTCGGACCAGAGGTACGAATAATAGCCGGCCGAATAGGCATCCGACGAGAAGAGGTGGCTGAACTGCGGCATGCGGTGGCGCAGCACGATCTCGCGGGGCATGCCGAGCGCCGCCAGCGCTTCCTTCTCGAAGGCGGCGATATCGGTGACCGGCGTCTCGCGGTCATGCAGCTGCATGTCGAGGATCGCGCAGGCGAGATATTCGACCGTGTCGAAGCCCTGGTTGAAGGTGGACGACTTCTCGATCTTGTCGACCAGCGCCTGGGGCATCGGCGCGCCGGTCTTGTAGTGCCTGGCGTATTTGTCGAGCACGTCGCGGGTGAGCAGCCAGTTCTCGTTCACCTGGCTGGGATATTCCACGAAGTCGCGCGGCGTGCCGGCGAGCCCCGGATAGGTGACGTTCTGGAGCAGGCTGTGGATCGCGTGGCCGAACTCGTGGAACAGCGTCGTGGCATCGTCGAGGCTGATCAGCGTCGGCTCGCCGGCACCGCCGCGCACGAAATTGTTGTTGTTCGAGGCGAGCGTGTTGCGGACGCCGCCGAACTTCTGCTGGCCGCGATAGCGG
Source organism: Pseudomonadota bacterium (assembly GCA_023445495.1). GTDB lineage: Bacteria > Pseudomonadota > Alphaproteobacteria > Sphingomonadales > Sphingomonadaceae > Sphingomonas. The sequence continues at coordinate 11,958 of JAEXLC010000118.1, forward strand.
GTGGCCCAGGCACCCGAGCGCTTTCCGGAACGGGCATAGCCGTCGAAATAGAAGATGCCGACATTCTTGCCCGTCCGCGTGTCGGTCACCTCGAAGGTGCGCACGGCGGGATCGAAGACGGGGACGTCCTTCACTTCCTTGAAGCCGAGGTCGTAGAGCCGGCCGGCGGCGTAGAAGGCGCCCTGAAGGATGTTGTTCAGCTCGAGATACGGCTTCACCTCGCTCTCATCGAGGTCGTACTTCGCCTTGCGGACCTTCTCGGCATAGAAGCGATAGTCCCAGGGCTCGATGGTGATCTTGGGGCCTTCCCCCCTGGTGCCTTCGGCATCGGCGAGCGCCTGCATGTCGGCGACTTCTTGCGTGACGCGGGCACGGGCGGCGGGCCAGACGGCCATCATCAGCTTCATCGCATTGGCCGGGGTCTCGGCCATGGTGTCGTCCATGCGGTAATAGGCGTGGTTCTTGAAGCCGAGCAGCTTCGCGCGCTGCTGGCGAAGCTTGAGGATCTCGGCGATGCCGGCCTTGTTGTCGTTCGCATTGCCATTGTCGCCGCGCGAGACGAAGGCGCGCCAGACCTTTTCGCGCAGGCCCCGATTGGTCGAGTAAGTGAGGAAGGGCGAGACCGAGGAGCGGGTGTTGACCACCGCCCACTTCCCCGCGAGCCCGCGCTCGGTGGCGGCGCTGGCGAGCGAGGCCTTGAAGCTGTCCGGCAGGCCGGCGAGCTGGGCCTCGCTGTCGAGGACGATCCAGGTCTCCTCGTCGGCAAGCAGCTTGCGGCTGAAATCGGAAAAGGCCGAGGCGAGCGCCTGGTTGAGACGGCTGACCTCGGCGCGCTCGGCATCGGACAATGCGGCACCGCGACGGACAAAGCCGCGATAGCTGCGCTCGAGCAGGCGGAGCTGCTGGGCATCGAGCTTCTGGCTGGCGCGGGTGTCGTACGCGCCCTTCACCCGGGCGAAGAGCAGCGGATCGAGGAACAGCTCGTCATTCGCCTTGGTGAGCTTCGGGCTCCATTCGCGATCGATCGCCTGGACCTGCTTGTCGGCGAGGTTGCTGGTGTAGACGCCCCAGACCGACTGGACCCGGTCCATCGTGTCGCCGGCCTTCTGCATCGGCTCGATCACGGTGTGGAAGGTGGAGGCGGTGCGCGCATTGCGGATCGCGTGGATCTCCTGGCGCTGCTCGGCGACCGCGACCTCGAAGGCGGCGGGGAACATCTCCGCCTTGAACTTGTCCCAGGGGGGCACGCCGCCATAGCCGCCCGGCCAGGGCTTGAGCAAAGGCGATGCGTCGACGGGTTCGGCAGCTTGGGCCATCAGGCTCCCCAGGAAAGGCGTGGCAAGTGCGGCACTGGTGCCGAGAAGCGCCTGACGGCGGCTGAAGTTGCGGATCATGTTCGCGGGGGTCCCCTGAATTCTGCGATTGCGGCCAGCTTAGGGGTCCGGAGCGGAATGGCAATTGACTCTGGACGAATAGGGAACACAATAAGAACATTCTGTTCTCCCGAGTCGTGAGGCCATGGCCGATCCTGCCGTCCTGAAGCAATTGCGCGAGAGCCTGAAAGGGCTCGAGACCGGCGGGTTCCGCCGGCGCCCGGCATTGCCCTTCGGGATTCCGGCGATCGATTCGCGACTGGCGGACGAGGGGCTGCGGCTCGACGCGCTGCACGAGGTTGCGGCGGGCACCAGCGACATGGCGGACGATTGCGCGGCAACGCTGTTCCTCGCCGGTATCGCCGCGCGCGCCTGGGGCCCGGTGCTGTGGGTGGTGCGGCGGCGCGACCTGTTCGCGCCGGGGCTCGCCCAGTCGGGGCTCGATCCCAAGCGGCTGATCTATGCCGAGGCGAAGGACGATGCCGAGCTGCTCGCGGTGATGGAGGAAGGGCTGCGCCATCGCGGGCTGGGCGCGGTGATCGGCGAGGCCAAGCGCGCCGACATGACCGCGACGCGCCGGCTGCAGCTGGCGGCGGAAGGCGGGCGGACGATCGCGCTGCTGATGAAGCGCGCGGCGCGCGAGGGCAGCAATCCGATCGGCATGCCCTCGGCCGCCGTGACACGCTGGCGGGTGACCTGCGCGCCCTCGACGCCGCTGCCGGTGGCCGGGGTCGGCCGGCCACGCTGGAAGCTGGAGCTGGCGCGGCAAAAGGGGGGCGAAGGTTTCGAGACAATCGTGGAGGCATGCGATGCAACGGGTCGCTGCGCTCTTCCTCCCGCTATGGCCCATCGAAAGGCTGTGGCGGTCGGAACGGCGCCCCGCCGCGCGGCCTGACGCGCGCGCCCTCCCCGCCCCCCAGGCACCGCTCCGCAAGCCCGCGCAACATGAGGGCCATTGGCGGCCCGGCGCGAAATGGGCGCAGGAGGATGACATCCAAATCCTCCCCGAGCTTGCTCGGGGAGGGGGAGTTGGCGCATTTGCCAGCTCCCAGCAGGCCAAGATAGTGTACGGTGGGCACGGTCTAGCGCCAACA
>JAEXLC010000018.1 GCA_023445495.1 Pseudomonadota bacterium
GATCCAGGGTTACTGTGCGTGGCCAGTCCTGCTTGGCTCTGGATCCCCGCCTGCGCGGGGATGACGACGTCGAAGGGATGGGGAGCTTCCGCGTAGCAAGCGCATGTGCACCCCTCCCACGGAGGAAGGGGCGCATATACCAGCCTCAGGAAAGCTCGCTCGCCTCGAGCGGGTATTCGTTCTCCAGCGCTTCGTCCGCCTTCCTGCGCGTGCCGTCCGGCAGGGCGACCAGGCCGATCTTCGTCAGCGGGCCGCCCGGCGCCGCCATCTGCAGGTAGAGCTTCAGGAAGTCCTTGAGCGCAGGCAGCTCCTTGAGGCGCGCCTTGCGGACATAGACGAACAGCGTGCGGGCGCCGGGATACTGGCCGCCGGAGATGGTCTTCGCATCCGGCGTGATCCCGTCGATCGGCACGCCGCGCAGCGCAGCCGCGTTCTGCTCCAGCCGCCCATAGCCGAACAGGCCGAGCGCATTGGGGTTCTGCTTGAGCGCCGAGACGATCTCGGCATCGTCCTCGCCCTTCTCGACATAGGCGCCATCGGTGCGCACCCGCAGGCAGGCGACGTCGAACTGCGACGGATCGGGGCTCTTCAGCAGCTCGCTCGCCTCGGGCATCGCGGCCAGGCAGCCGACGCGCAGGATCAGCGCTTCGAACATCTCGCGGGTGCCGCTGCCCTTGGGGTGGCCGAGCACCAGGATCGGGATGGCGGGCAGCTTGGGGTTGACGTCGTGCCAGGTCTTGGCGGTGTTGGGCTTGCCGCGCGGATTGACGGCGAGCGCGAGATAGATGTCCTGGCTGCTGAGCTCCAGCTTCGGCCCCTGCAGCGATCCCGCCAGCGCAAGGCCGTCCAGCCCGATCCGGATCTCGAGGATGTCGCCGGCGCCGGAGGCGCTGCAGGCATTGAACTCGACCCGGGTCATGCGGCGCGACGCGTCGAGCAGGTCGGGCGCCTTGCCGTTCACCGGCTTGCAGAAGGCCCGCGCGCCCTCGCCGGTGCCGACCGCGGCGATCTCCGGCATCGGCTGCTTCTTGTCCTTCTTGATGAAGGCTTCGCCGACGGCCTTGGTGAACGGGTATACGGTCGCCGAGCCGGTGGCCGTGATCGCCGCTGGGCTCGTGTTGCACGAAGCGAGCAGCAGGGCTGCCAGCGTGACGGCAGAGGTTCTCCTAAGCATCTCTTTCCCCTACGACACAAAGGCGCAGGGCACGCGCGCCCGCCAGGCTTGTCGCCGAGCCGCGTTACCGGCACATGACGCATGCCCGGCCGCCGGAAAGCGGGGGAGGGGCATGGCGGGCGATCAAAATCCCGCCGCGCCCCTTGACCCGAATCGTCTGTGCCTGTAGGGGCCGCGCCTTCGGTTCACACATACAGCAAGAGCCCCGTTCAGCGGGGCCCGCTCTTTCGCATTGGTAGGGACATGGAAACGCAGAATATCCGTATTCGCCTGAAGGCGTTCGATCATCGAGTGCTCGACCAGGCGACCGGCGACATCGCCGACACTGCCCGCCGTACCGGCGCTCTCATCCGTGGCCCGATCCCGCTTCCGACGAAGATCGAGAAGTTCACGGTCAACCGTGGCCCCCACATCGACAAGAAGTCGCGCGAGCAGTTCGAAGTGCGCACCTACAAGCGCATGCTCGACATCGTGCAGCCGACCCCGCAGACCGTGGACGCGCTGATGAAGCTCGACCTCGCCGCCGGCGTCGACGTCGAGATCAAGCTGGCCTGATCCAGCCAGGGACCCCTGCGAAAGCGGGGGTCTTTTCACGTCCTGCCGCATCCTTCCAAGGAATGCAGGTGAGGGGGTGGACAGGGAAGCGCTGCTGACGTAAAGGCGCGCCTCCACACGAGATTCGCGATTCCCTTATGAGGGATTCGCCAGGTTCCTCCACCGGATCGATCCCGATCCAACGCAAGGAACCGGAGGGCGCCACGGGCGCACTCGCATCGCGATAGGGATACCGCCGGCCTCTTCGGAGAACCGGGCCTGCGTCCCCCGTCGCCTCTTCCTTCGGGAGGAGGTTCAGCCCGGACGGGGGCTCGCATCATATTTTCGGGCTGAAGCACGCACCCGGGGGAATGGTCCCGCGGGTGCCTATGCATAGGAGCAACAGGTCATGCGCACTGGCGTGATCGCGAAGAAGTTGGGGATGACCCGCCTGTTCCAGGACGACGGCCGCCACGTGCCCGTCACCGTTCTGGCCCTCGAAGGCGTTCAGGTCGTCTCCGTCCGCGAAAAGGATCGTGACGGTTACACTGCCGTCCAGCTCGGCGCCGGCACGGCGAAGAGCAAGAATGTCGCCAAGCCGCAGCGCGGCCACTTCGGCAAGGCCGAAGTCGAGCCCAAGGCTGTCGTCCATGAGTTCCGCGTCGATGCGGACGGCCTTCTCGAAGTGGGCGCCGAGATTTCGGCTGACCACTATGTCGCTGGCCAGTTCGTCGACATCCAGGGTCGTACCCAGGGTAAGGGCTTCGCCGGCGGCATGAAGCGTTGGGGCTTCGGCGGTCTGCGCGCCACCCACGGCGTCTCGGTCTCGCACCGCTCGCTCGGTTCGACCGGTCAGCGCCAGGATCCGGGCAAGGTCTTCAAGAACAAGAAGATGGCCGGCCACATGGGTGACAAGTTCCGCACCCAGCAGAATCTCGAGATCGTCGGCACCGACGTCGAGCGCGGCCTGATCTTCGTCAAGGGCTCGGTCCCTGGCTCGAAGGGTGGCTGGCTGTTCGTCAAGGACGCCGTCAAGGTCGCCCGTCCTGCCGAAGCGCCGTTCCCGGCCGGCATCAAGTCGGTCGCCAACAACAACGACACCGCCCCCGCGGAGACTCCGGCCGAAGTGACCGAGGCTCCTGAGGCGACCGAAGGCCAGGAGGGCTAAGTGAAGGTCAAGGTTCAAACCCTCGACGCCAAGGCATCGGGCGACATCGAGCTCAACGACACCGTCTTCGGTGTCGAGCCGCGCGCCGACATCCTGCACCGCGTCGTCACCTGGCAGCTCGAGAAGCGTCGCGCCACCGCGCGCGGCACTCGCGAGCGTGCTGACGTTGCCCGCTCGGGCAAGAAGTTCGGTCGCCAAAAGGGCGGCGGTACCGCCCGTCACGGCGATCGCCGCGCTCCGGTGTTCATCGGCGGTGGTAAGGCGCACGGCGCCCGCGTTCGCGACTTCAATCCGTCGCTGAACAAGAAGATCCGCGCGCTCGGCCTGAAGATGGCGCTCAGCAGCCATGCCAAGGCAGGCTCGCTGGTCGTGCTCGACGCATTCGGCACCGCCAAGACCGCAGAGCTCAAGGCGCAGTTCGCCAAGCTCGGCACCGGCAAGACCGCGCTGGTGATCGACGGCGAGGCCGGCAACGGCTTCCTCGCCGCCCGCAACCTGGTGGGCGTCAACGTCCTCCCGGCGGTCGGCGCCAACGTCTATGACATCCTGAAGCACGACACGCTGGTCCTGACCCGCGCTGCCGTCGAGAAGCTGGAGGCGCGCTTCAATGGCTAAGAAGCAGGCAGCCGCGATCGACAACCGTCATTACGACGTGATTGTCGCGCCGCACATCACCGAAAAGTCGACGCTCGTCTCGGAGCACAACGCCGTTGTGTTCAAGGTCGCCGGCGACGCCACCAAGCCCGAGATCAAGGCCGCCGTCGAGGCGATCTGGAACGTCAAGGTGACCGGCGTCAACACGATCGTCCAGAAGGGCAAGACCAAGAAGTGGAAGGGCGCCCCCTACAAGCGCTCTGACGTGAAGAAGGCTATCGTGACCCTCGCCGACGGTGAGCAGATCGACGTGACCTCGGGGGTCAATTCGTAATGGCACTCAAGAATTATAATCCGACGTCGCCTGGCGTCCGCGGCCTGATCCTGATCGACCGTTCGGCTCTGTACAAGGGTCGTCCGGTCAAGGCTCTGACCGAGGGCAAGACCAAGACCGGCGGCCGCAACAACAAGGGCCATGTGACCTCGCGCGGTATCGCGGGCGGCCACAAGCAGCGCTATCGTATCATCGATTTCAAGCGCCGCCTGTGGGACGTCGAGGGCACCGTCGAGCGGATCGAGTATGACCCGAACCGCACCGCCTTCATCGCGCTGATCAACTACGGCGCCGACGAAGCCGGCAAGGATCGCGTCGCCTACATCATCGCGCCGCAGCGCCTCGCCGTTGGCGACAAGGTGATCGCCGGCAAGAAGACCGACGTGAAGCCGGGCAACGCCATGGAGCTGGGCCAGATGCCGGTCGGCACCATCGTCCACAACGTGGAGATGAAGCCGGGCAAGGGCGGTCAGATCGCCCGTTCGGCAGGCACCTATGTCCAGGTCGTCGGTCGTGACCGCGGCATGGTCATCGTTCGCCTGAACTCGGGCGAGCAGCGCTACATCCACGGCAACTGCATGGCGACCGTTGGTGCGGTGTCCAACCCGGACAACCAGAACACCAACCTCGGCAAGGCTGGCCGTAACCGCTGGAAGGGCATCCGCCCGCTGACCCGCGGTGTTGCGAAGAACCCGGTCGACCACCCGCACGGCGGTGGTGAAGGCCGGACCTCGGGCGGCCGTCACCCGGTCACCCCGTGGGGCAAGCCGACCAAGGGTGCGCGCACCCGCCACAACAAGGCGACGGACAAGATGATCATCCGCAGCCGTCACGCGAAGAAGAAGGGCTAAACCATGGCTCGCTCCGTTTGGAAGGGTCCGTTCGTGGACCTCCACCTGCTCAAGAAGGCGCAGACCGCGCAGGAGCAGGGCACCCGCGCCGGTCCGATCAAGACCTGGTCGCGCCGCTCGACGATCCTGCCGGACTTCGTCGGCCTGACGTTCAACGTCTACAATGGCCGCAAGTTCGTGCCGGTCTCGGTCAACGAGGACATGGTTGGCATGAAGCTCGGCGAGTTCGCGCCGACCCGGTTCTTCCCGGGCCACGCTGCCGACAAGAAGGGTAAGCGCTAATGTCGAAGCCCCAGGCTCCCCGCAAGGTCGGTGACAAGGAAGCCCTTGCCGTCGCCACGCAGATCCGCGGTTCGGCCCAGAAGCTGAACCTCGTCGCCGGTCTTATCCGCGGCAAGAAGGCCGAGGACGCGCTGAACATCCTTCAGTTCTCGACCAAGGCGATGGCCGTCGATGCCCGCAAGGTTCTCGCCTCGGCGATCGCCAACGCGGAAAACAACCATAACCTCGACGTCGACGCGCTCGTCGTCGCCGAGGCTTCGGTCGGCAAGTCGATCACGATGAAGCGCTTCGCGACCCGCGGCCGTGGCAAGTCCACCCGCATCCTGAAGCCGTTCAGCCGTCTTCGCATCGTCGTCCGCGAGCAGGAAGAAGCATAATGGGTCACAAGAGCAACCCGATCGGCCTCCGCCTCCAGGTCAACCGTACCTGGGACAGCCGCTGGTTCGCCGAAGGCGCCGATTACGGCCGCCTTCTCATGGAGGACCTCAAGATCCGCAAGTACATCCTCGAGACGCTGCCCCAGGCCGCGATCTCGAAGGTGGTGATCGAGCGTCCGGCCAAGCTGTGCCGCGTCTCGATCTACGCTGCCCGTCCCGGTGTCATCATCGGCAAGAAGGGCTCGGACATCGAGAAGCTGCGCAAGACGCTGTCCTCGATGACCTCGAGCGACGTGAGCCTGAACATCGTCGAGATCCGCAAGCCGGAAGTCGACGCCAAGCTCGTCGCCCAGGGCATCGCTGACCAGCTCGAGCGTCGTATCGCCTTCCGCCGCGCCATGAAGCGTGCGGTGCAGTCGGCCATGCGCCTCGGTGCCGAAGGCATCCGGATCAACTGCGGTGGCCGTCTCGGCGGCGCCGAGATCGCCCGGTCGGAATGGTATCGCGAAGGTCGCGTTCCGCTGCACACGCTGCGCGCGAACATCGATCACGCCACTGCCGAAGCGCACACCGCCTATGGCGTCTGCGGCGTGAAGGTGTGGATCTTCAAGGGCGAGATCCTCGGCCACGATCCGATGGCGACCGATCGCCTCAACCTGGAGTCGCAGACGACGGGCGTTCGCCCGGCGCGCGACGACCACCGTCGCTAAGGGTAGGACAGAACAATGCTGCAACCGAAGCGCACCAAGTTCCGCAAGGCCTTCAAGGGCCGCATCCATGGCGACGCCAAGGGTGGTACTGCGCTGAACTTCGGGTCGTATGGCCTGAAGGCGATGGAGCCGGAGCGGATCACCGCCCGTCAGATCGAAGCGGCTCGCCGTGCGATCACCCGTCACATCAAGCGCCAGGGCCGTCTCTGGATCCGCATCTTCCCGGACGTCCCCGTGTCGTCCAAGCCCGCCGAAGTCCGCATGGGCTCGGGTAAGGGTTCGCCGGAGTTCTGGGTCGCCCGCGTCAAGCCGGGCCGTATCCTGTTCGAGCTCGACGGCGTTCCGGGCCCGCTCGCTGCCGAAGCTTTCGAGCGCGCGGCGATGAAGCTGCCGATCAAGGTCAAGGTCGTGGCTCGCCTCGGCGACACCACGCACCTGGAGGGTTGATAGAATGACCAAGGCTACCGATCTTCGTGCGAAGACCGAAGACCAGCTGAGCGAAGAGCTCGGCAACCTGAAGCGCGAGGCGTTCAACCTCCGCTTCCAGGCCGCGACCAGCCAGCTCGAGAAGCCGAGCCGCGTTCGCGAGGTCCGTCGTGACATCGCCCGCATCAAGACGCTGCAGAACGAGCGTTCGCGCTCGGCTGCGAAGTAAGGAACGAGACCATGCCGAAGCGCGTGCTGACCGGGAACGTGGTTTCCGACAAGGGCGACAAGACGGTCGTCGTGCTCGTGGAGCGTAAGGTGAAGCACCCGCTCTACGGCAAGATCATCCGTCGCTCGAAGAAGTATCATGCCCATGACGAGGGCAACGAGTACAAGGCCGGCGAGACCGTGCGCATCGAAGAGACTGCGCCGATCTCCAAGCTGAAGACCTGGAAGGTGATCGAGCGGGTCAACACCCACGCGACCCCGACCAAGTCGGACGCCGCCGCCTAATCTTTTTAACTGGAACCCCCGGGCAGGTCCCGGAAGGCCAAACGAGAAGGAACCGGATCGATGATCCAGATGCAGTCCAATCTCGACGTCGCTGACAACAGCGGCGCGAAGCGGGTGCAGTGCATCAAGGTGCTGGGCGGATCGAAGCGTCGCTTCGCCTCCGTGGGCGACGTCATCGTCGTCAGCATCAAGGAAGCTGCTCCCCGCGGTAAGGTGAAGAAGGGTGACGTGCACCGCGCCGTCATCGTCCGCACCGCCAAGGACGTCCGCCGCGCCGATGGCTCGGTCATTCGCTTCGACGGCAATGCTGCCGTCCTGGTCAACAAGAACGAGGAGCCGATCGGCACCCGTATCTTTGGCCCGGTGGTCCGCGAGCTGCGCTCGAAGGGCTTCATGAAGATCATTTCGCTCGCCCCCGAGGTGCTGTGATGGCTGCTGCCAAGATCAAGAAGGGCGACCAGGTCATCGTCCTGTCCGGCAAGGACAAGGGCCGTACCGGTGAAGTCGTCAAGGCTCTCCCCAAGGAGGGCAAGGTTGTCGTGTCGGGCGTGAACGTCGCCGTGCGTCACCGCAAGCCGAGCCAGACCAACCCGCAGGGTGGCCTGGAGCGTTCGGAAGCGCCGATGGCGGTGTCGAAGGTCGCGCACGTGACCAAGGACGGCAAGGCCACGCGCGTCCGCTTCGAGGAGCGTGACGGCAAGAAGGTTCGCGTCGCCGTCAAGACCGGGGAGGTCATCAATGGCTGATTCCTACACGCCGCGCATGCGCAAGCTCTATGACGAGACCATCGCCAAGGCGATGACCGAGAAGTTCGGTTACAAGAACGTCATGGAAGTGCCGAAGATCGACAAGATCGTGCTCAACATGGGCGTCGGCGAAGCAACCCAGGACAAGAAGAAGGTCGAGCAGGCCGCTTCTGAAATGGAGCTGATCGCGGGCCAGAAGCCGGTGATCACCAAGGCGAAGAAGTCGATCGCGCAGTTCAAGCTGCGCGAGGGCATGCCGATCGGCGCGAAGGTCACCCTTCGTCGCGAGCGCATGTACGAGTTCCTCGACCGCTTCATCACGATCGCGCTGCCGCGCGTTCGCGACTTCCGTGGCCTCAACCCGAAGTCGTTCGACGGCCGTGGCAACTATGCCTGCGGTCTCAAGGAGCAGCTGATCTTCCCGGAAATCAGCTACGATAAGGTCGACAAGATCCGCGGCATGGACGTGATCGTGACCACCACCGCGAAGACCGACGAGGAAGCTCGCGAGCTTCTCCGTCTCTTCGGTTTCCCGTTCCCGCAGGATGCGGACGGCGAAGCCAAGGCCGCGTAAAGGAAAGAGAACTTAAGTCATGGCGAAACTGAGTTCCGTGAACAAGAATGAGCGTCGCAAGCTGCTGGTGAAGAAGTACGCCGGCAAGTATGCGAAGCTGAAGGCGATCGCGAATGACGAGAGCCTCGATGAGACCGAGCGTCTCATCGCGCGTCTCAAGATGGCCGAGCTGCCGCGCAACGGCAACCCGACCCGCATTCGCAACCGGTGCGAGCTCACCGGTCGCCCCCGCGGTTACTACCGCAAGTTCCGTCTCGCTCGTGTGATGCTGCGTGATCTGGCCAACAAGGGCCTCATCCCCGGCGTTACCAAGTCGAGCTGGTAAGGATCACGAAGATGGCAGTGACCGATCCCCTGGGTGATATGCTCACCCGCATCCGCAACGGCCAGCGCGCCCGCAAGGACTCCGTCCTTACGCCGGCGAGCAAGCTGCGTGCGCGCGTTCTCGATGTGCTCCAGCGCGAAGGCTACATCCGTGGCTACAGCGAAGAGCAGATGGGCCCCGCAGCGGGCATCCGCATCGAGCTGAAGTATTTCGAGGGCCAGCCGGCGATCAAGCACGTCGCGCGCATCTCGAAGCCGGGCCGCCGCGTCTACTCGGGCAGCCAGGAGCTTCCCCGCGTTCGCAACGGCCTGGGCATCACGATCGTCTCGACGCCCCGCGGCGTTCTCTCCGACGCGGAAGCGCGTGAGCAGAATGTCGGCGGCGAAGTGCTGGCGGAGGTGTTCTAATGAGCCGCATCGGTAAGAAGCCGGTCACGATCCCCGCTGGCGTCACCGCCACGCTGGACGGCGACCAGGTCTCGGTGAAGGGCCCCAAGGGCACTCTGTCGATCCCGAAGGCTGATCTGATCAGCTATGAGCTCGTCGAAGGCGGCATCTCGGTGCAGCCGGCGAACGACACCAAGCGCGCTCGTGCCTTCTGGGGCATGCAGCGTACCCTGGTGCAGAACCTGGTTACCGGCGTGACCACCGGCTTCTCGAAGAAGCTGCTGATCACCGGCGTCGGTTACCGTGCGGCTGCGCAGGGCAAGGTGCTCAAGCTCCAGCTCGGCTATTCGCACGACGTGAACATCGACGTGCCGGAAGGCATCGAGATCAAGACCCCGGACCAGACCACGGTCGAGATCTCGGGCATCGACAAGCAGAAGGTCGGCCAGATTGCGGCCGAGATTCGCCGCTGGCGGAAGCCTGAGCCGTACAAGGGCAAGGGCATCAAGTACGACGGCGAGTTCATCTTCCGTAAGGAAGGGAAGAAGAAGTGATCAGCACCAAGGGTCTCTCGCTTTTCGCGAAGCGTCGTCGCCGCAACCGTACCGCGCTTCGTGCGCGTGCCGGTGGTCGTCCGCGTCTTTCGATCCATCGCTCGGGCAAGCATATCTATGCCCAGGTGATCGACGATGCCGCTGGCAAGACCGTCGCGGCTGCCTCCACCCTCGACAAGGACGTGCGCGGCAAGACCGGCGCGACCATCGAGGCCGCACAGGACGTCGGCAAGCGTGTTGCCGAGGCTGCCAAGGCAGCCGGCATCACCCAGGTCGTCTTCGACCGTGGTGGCTTCCTCTATCATGGTCGCGTCAAGGCGCTGGCCGATGCCGCTCGTGAGAGCGGGCTGGAGTTCTGAGAATGGCTGACGAAAACAACCAGGCGCCCGCAGAGGGCGCGGGCTTCGAAGCCCAGGACGCCGCCGGTGCTCCCCAGGAGCAGCAGGGCCGTGGCCGCGGCCGTGGCCGTGGTGGCCCGGGCGGTGGTGGCGATCGTGGCCGTGGCGGCCGTGACGGCAACCGCGGTCGTCGTGACGATCGTCGTGGCCAGAACGCCGAGGACGGTGGCGAAGAGCTGATCGAGAAGCTGGTCCACATCAACCGCGTCTCGAAGACCGTTAAGGGCGGTAAGCGCTTCGGCTTCGCTGCGCTGGTCGTCGTGGGCGACGGCAAGGGCCGTGTCGGCTTCGGTCATGGCAAGGCACGCGAAGTGCCGGAAGCCATCTCGAAGGCGACCGCTTCGGCGAAGAAGAAGATGCTGCGCGTTCCGCTCAAGGAAGGCCGCACGCTGCACCATGACGGTGCTGGCCACTTCGGTGCCGGCCGCGTCTATGTGCGCTCGGCTCCGCAGGGTACCGGCATCATCGCCGGCGGTCCGATGCGCGCCGTGTTCGAATCGCTGGGCGTTGCCGACGTGGTGACCAAGTCGGTCGGCACCTCGAACCCCTACAACATGATCCGCGCCACCTTCGAAGCGCTCGGCGAGCAGACCTCGCCGAAGAGCGTTGCGCAGCGCCGCGGCAAGAAGATCGCCGACCTGCTCGGCCGCGGCGGTTCGCAGACCGCCGAGGCGGACGCTGCGGCTATCGCGGAGTAATCGATCATGGCGAAGATCAAGATCCAGCAGATCGGCTCGCCGATCCGCCGCACCAAGGATCAGCGCGCAACGCTGATCGGCCTGGGCCTCAACAAGATGCACAAGGTCAGCGAGCTCGAGGACAGCCCGGAAGTCCGTGGCATGATCCGCAAGCTGCCGCACATGGTGAAGGTGCTCGAGGGCTAAGGCCTTCGATCGCTACCAGCGACAATAGGGAAGGGGCGGCAGGCAACTGTCGCCCCTTTTCGTTTGCGTCTCCTGGAGCGTAATGGTCGCAATTAATGCTCATCCGCGATCGTCGTTGATGTCGCTAGCTGGCCAAAGTCGAGGCGCTTGAACATCAATTCCGCGTGCTCTGAGCAATAGTTATCAGTGACGCATTGGATTATCTCGTTTGCCAGATAGGTATGGTTTCCGCCATTCGGTAGGATCATGTTTTGCCATTCTAGAACTAGTACGGGGCCGCTACGATCTGTTGGATCGTCGGGATTGTGACTTGCTCGTACGAAGTGATTGAATCCTAGAGATTGAATGCCAGAAGTGATTCGCTTGATTTTGGCCGGCGGTATTCCTGTAATTCGGCGAAGAAGATCTAGATCAATATGTACATTTTCCGGTAGTTCGGCTGGGCAGCAGTTTGTGAATATATCGTATATTAATTTGCGCTCTTCAGCATTCATCATGGTGAGAGATCGAAAGAAACTGTGCGTGACGACCGTAAGAAATTCTTGATCTCGTTTGCTTCTCACTCTGAAGTGTTTGAATAGCCGGTCTGGAACCGGAGGAAGATAATTTTCTCTCGGGCGGGGTCCGATTTTCGCAATAATAGTTTCTGAAAGTTCTTTCGGGGTGATTTCTCGAAGGTCAAGATATCCTATAGTGTCTTGTATTCCGGGGATTTCGGTATCATCAGAACGCGCTGGAAGAATGTATTCGGCGCCACTATTAAATGATCTGGCTTGCGCGCTTCGGCGCTCATGCTTGGTCCATGCCTTCTCGGCGTAGTGTTTAGATATGAATATTACGCAGTATGTAGCTTTATTCCGATATATATCGTCTAAGTGGGAATATAGATCTTTCCCCCAGAGATTAGTTTTTTCAAAATTGTCGTAAAAGGTTCGGACGCCAGCATTTTGTAGGAGGTGGGCTACCTTTTCAACGTACTGTCGATCCTCTCCGGCAAAGGAGAGGCAAACGTCGAAATTCGAATTTGAAAGCTCGCGTTGATTCTTGGTCACGGAACGTTCTCTCCGAGCTGGGATCCCTTATAGACTACGATAGAATTCCCGATTTACTTTAGCTGCTACGCGTAGTGTCGGAATATCCCAGCAGCACATGGCGCGGTCAATGCGCAAGCGGGCAACGGTATCCCGAGGAATCCCATTGGTTTAGCCAAGTGGTGGACCTCGTGGACCTCGTGGACCGGCGTGGCAGCGGGCAATTCAAGCCGCTGCGAGCAGCGTCGGGTCCCTCGGCACGGTGAAGCAGATCATCGCGCCGCGCGTCAGGTTCTCCGCCCTGAACTCGCCGCCATGCACCTCGACGATGCTGCGGCAGATCGACAGGCCGATGCCCAGGCCCTTGTCGGCCTTGGTCGAGATGAAGGGCATGTTGAACTTGCCGAACACCGCCTCGGGGATGCCCGGGCCGGTATCCTCCACGCAGATGCGCAGGAATTCGTCCGAGGCGACCGCGCAGCTGATCCGGATCGCGCGCTGCTCGGGGGCGAGGGTGGCCATCGCTTCCTCGGCATTGCGGATCAGGTTGACCAGCACCTGCTGGATCTGGACCCGGTCGATCAGCGCCCGGGCGGCGGGCTGGGCGCTGGAATAGGTGATCCGGGCCGAGGGGGCGACCTTCGCCCCGCGCGCCAGCTCGATCGCGTCGTTGATGACGTCGTCGATCGATTCGATGCGCATGTCGGCGCTGCCCTTGGCCAGATAGTCGCGGATGCGGCGGATGATGTCGCCGGCGCGGGTGATCTGGCCGCGCGCCTGGCGGATCTGCAGCAGCGCCGCCTCGCGGCTGCCTTCGCCCTTCAGCATCAGCTCGCCGACCGAGAGGAAGTTCGATGCCGCGGCCAAAGGCTGGTTGAGCTCGTGCGCCAGTCCGCCCGCCATCTCGCTCAGCGACGAGACCCGGGCGCTATGGGCGAACTCGTCGCGGATCACGTCGAAGCGGCGCCGCGCCTGCTGCTGCTTGTGGACATGGCGGAAATAGAGCGCGAGCAGCGCGCCGACCACCAGCGTCAGCGCGCTGACCAGCACCAGGAACCAGCGCGCGCGCTGTTGGGCGGGTCCCAGAATGTCCTGCTCGCCGATGCCGGAAGTGACGAAGATCGGGTAGCTGGCCAGCCGCTGGTGGCTGAACAGCCGGCGCTTGCCGTCGATCGCGCTGGGGCCCCAATATTCGCCGTCGGGATGCGCCATCTGCTCCTGCATCACCGGCTTGCCGGTCAGGTCCTGCCCCCAGCTCACCACATCGCCTTCGCGGCGCGCCAGCGTCATGCCGCGCAGCGAGATGATCGAGATCAGGTCGTCGGGGCGGTAGCGCAGGCCGGCGTTGAAATCGACGAACCGGTCGGTCGGGATATCGACGGCGACGGCGCCGGCGAACGCGCCCTTCGCATCGCGCCAGGAGCGGGCGATCAGCAGCACGGCGCCCCTGGAATCGAGCGATTCGCTGGGATTGGAGATCGCGCGGGCGATGCCGGGGGCGGCAAGCAGCTCGCGGAATACCCGCTTGTCCCGCACGTTGATCGGGCCGCGCTGCTTGGTGGTGAAGCGGATATTGCCGTCGCGGTCGGCGATTTCGGCACCGGTGATCATCGGGCGGAAATAGCTGGGCAGGGTGATGAGGTTGGGCCTGGTGCTGTTGCCCTGGTCGATCCGGCCGCCATAGCGTTCGCCGAGATATTCGGTGGCGAGGTCGGCCAGCTCGAGCGTGCGCCGCACATATTGTTCGAACGCGACGACGCGGCTGCGATTCTCGCGCGAGGCGGACTGGATGGCGGTCGCCGTGTCCTCGCGAATCTGCCAGATCACCGCGATCCACGAGATGATGACGAAGGACAGGGCTGCCGCCACCACGATTCGTGCAGCGGGCTGACGCAAGATGGCCCAGAAACTCTTCATCGCCTGCACCGTGGTCTGCCGGCCGGAAGGGCGGCAAGCCCAATTCCGTACGGTGCGGCCAGGGCGCTGGCTAGTCCGGTGAAAACAGGGGTGACAAGCCGGGCTGGCGTCGCTATGGGGCCCGCTTCCTTTCAACGCGCGACAAAAGCGAAAGCGAGTGCACGATCATGAAGCTTAACGAACTCAACGACAACCAGGGCGCCCGTCACCGCAAGATCCGCGTCGGTCGCGGCATCGGCTCGGGCAAGGGCAAGACCGGCGGCCGCGGCGTCAAGGGTCAGAAGAGCCGCGAAGGTGTCTCGATCAACGGGTTCGAGGGCGGTCAGATGCCGCTCCACATGCGCATCCCGAAGCGCGGCTTCAACAACATCTTCGCCAAGGACTATGCCGAGGTGAACCTGGGCGCGATCCAGAAGGCGATCGATTCGGGCAAGCTGACCGCGACCGACCTGACCCAGGCCGAGCTGAACGCGGCGGGCCTGACCCGTGGCGGCAAGGACGGCGTCCGCCTCCTCGCCAAGGGCGAGCTCAAGGCCAAGCTGAACTTCACCGTTGCCGGCGCGTCGAAGAGCGCGATCGAAGCGGTTCAGAAGGCCGGCGGCACCGTGACGATCCCCGAGATCGTTCCGGCCGCCGAGAAGGCCAAGGCCAAGCACCGCACCGTGCAGAAGGCCCGCGCCGCGGACAAGGAAGCCAAGAAGGCTGCCGCCAAGGCGTAATGCTGCTGCTCCCCGGCCCCGCGCCGGGGACCCAGTCAGCGCCGTTCCGCAACTTGTCCCCAGCCTGTGGCCGGGGACAGATTGCCCAAAGGGTTGGACACCCTATATGAGCGGCGGAGGGCGGAAACGCTCATCCGCCGTTTCTGTTTCCGGGACCTAATACATTATGGCCTCCGCCTCCGATCAACTTGCTTCCAGCATCAACCTGGCGAAGTTCGCCAAGGCGACCGATCTCAAGAAGCGTCTGTGGTTTACCCTCGGCGCGCTGATCGTCTTCCGCATGCTGAGCTACGTGCCCCTGCCGGGCGTCGACCCCACCCAGCTCAACCTGCTCGCGCAGCAGACCCAGGGCGGCGTGCTCGACTTCTTCAACAACTTCACCGGCGGCGCGCTCAACCGCATGTCGATCGTCGCGCTCGGCGTGATGCCTTACATCACCGCCTCGATCGTGGTGCAGCTCGCGACCTCGCTGTCGCCGCAGCTCAACGCGATCAAGAAGGAAGGCGAGAGCGGCCGCAAGCGCCTCAACCAGTACACCCGCTACGGCACGGTGGCGCTGACCGCGGTGCAGGGCTATTTCATCGCCGTCGGGCTCGAGAGCTTCGGCGCCGCCCAGGGCCTGCAGCCCGTGGTCG
Source organism: Pseudomonadota bacterium (assembly GCA_023445495.1). Classification (GTDB taxonomy): domain Bacteria; phylum Pseudomonadota; class Alphaproteobacteria; order Sphingomonadales; family Sphingomonadaceae; genus Sphingomonas. Next base: position 15,133 of record JAEXLC010000018.1, read on the forward strand.
AGCCCGGCTTCATCTTCCGCATCGGCGCGGTGGTTTCGCTGATCGGCGGCACCATGTTCCTGATGTGGATCGGTGAGCAGATCACCAATCGCGGCATCGGCAACGGCATCTCGCTGATCATCATGGCCGGCATCGTCGCCCGCCTGCCCACCACGCTCGTCCAGCTGTTCGAGAGCGGCCGCACCGGCTCGATCGATCCGCTGCGCCTGATCACGATCATCGTCGGCGTCGCTGCCCTGGTCCTCTTCATCTGCTTCATGGAGCGTGCCCAGCGCCGCATCCTGATCCAGTATCCGAAGCGCCAGACCGCGCGTGGCGTCCAGGCCGAGCGCAGCCACCTGCCGCTCAAGCTCAACACCGCCGGCGTGATTCCGCCGATCTTCGCGTCGTCGCTGCTGCTGCTGCCGCTGACCGTCACCCAGTTCGCCGGCAACATGACCGCCGGCGAGAACTGGTGGGGCGACCTGGTGATCAACCTGAACACCTGGCTGCGCCACGGCTCGCCGCTGTACATGACGCTGTACGGCCTCGGCATCGTGTTCTTCTCCTTCTTCTACACCGCCGTGGTGTTCAATCCGGAGGAGACCGCCGAGAACCTCAAGCGCTATGGCGGGTTCATCCCGGGCATCCGTCCGGGCAAGAACACCGAACTGTATTTTGATTACGTGCTCACCCGCATCACCGTGATCGGCGCTGCCTATCTGACGATCATCTGCCTCGTTCCCGAAGCGGTGTTCTCGTCGATGAGCATTCCGTTCCTTATGGGCGGCACCAGCCTGCTCATCGTAGTCAACGTGACGATGGACACGGTGACGCAGATCCAGTCGCACCTGCTGGCGCACCAGTATGGCGATCTGATCAAGAAGGCGAAGCTCAAGGGTCGCGCGCGTTAAGCGCGACCCATACTGGCCGATACTGAGGGGATAGGCTTAGTGAATATCATCCTGTTGGGCCCGCCGGGAGCCGGCAAGGGCACCCAGGCGAAGCGGCTCGAGCAAGAGCGCGGCATGGTGCAGCTTTCCACTGGGGACATGCTGCGCGCCGCGGTCAAGGCGGGCTCGCCCGTCGGCCTCCAGGCCAAGGCCGTGATGGATGCCGGCGAGCTGGTGTCGGACGCGATCGTATCGGGGATCATCGGCGAGCGCCTCGACATGGAAGACACGCTCAACGGCGCGATCTTCGATGGCTATCCGCGCACCGCCGCCCAGGCGGAATCGCTCGATGCGCTGCTCAGCGAGCGCGACCGCAAGCTCGATTTCGTGATCGAGCTCGAAGTGAACGAGGATGCGCTGGTCGAGCGTGTCGAGGGCCGCTTCACCTGCGCCAATTGCGGTGAGGGCTATCACGACAAGTTCAAGCTGCCCAAGGTCGAGGGCACTTGCGACGTGTGCGGTCATCACGAGTTCAAGCGCCGCCCGGACGACAATGCCGAGACCGTGCGCACCCGCATGGCCGAGTATCGCGCCAAGACCGCGCCGATCCTGCCCTTCTACGAGGCCAAGGGCCTGGTGAAGAAGGTCGACGGCATGGCCGACATCGCCGAAGTCGGCGCGCAGATCGACGCGATCCTCGACGGCAAGGCCTAGGTCTTTCATCGTCATCCCGGCCTTGCGCCGGGATCCCGCTTCTGCTTCCGCTGCAAACTAGCGGGACCCCGGCTCAAGGCCGGGGTGACAAAAGCGGGGCCAGGGCGCGGCTTCTGTAATATATTGTTGCCCTAACCCCCGCTTAAGGCCGGGGTGTGACGATCCCCTTGCTCCGGCGACCCGGCCGGGCGGGGGATTTTCGTTCATGCTGCCCAAGCGCGCCGCATTGAAGCTCGCCAGCCTGACCGGGCTGTCCGCGCTCGCCCGCCGGGCGACGGCGTCCCAGTTGCGCATCCTCTGCTATCATGGCCTGTGGCTCGCCCCGGGCGCGCCGCATGGCAATTGCCTGTTCATGACGCCGGAGATGTTCGCCGATCGCATGGCGCGGCTCGCCCGCTCGGGCCGCCCCGTCCTACCACTTGGCGAAGCGGTCGAGCTTCTCGCTGAGAACCGGCTGCCGCCCGCCGCGGTCGTCATCACCATCGACGATGGCTGGGCCTCCACCCACAGCCACATGCTGCCGGTGCTGGAGGCGCACCGCCTGCCGGCGACGCTCTATGCCACCACCTGGTATGCCGGGCGCGACCTGCCGGTGGTCAATGTCGCAGTCGACTATCTGATCGCCGCCTCCGGGCGCCGGGACCAGAACCGCGTCGCGACGATCCGCCGCATCGAAGCATTGCCGGAGGCTGATCGGCTGGAGGCGCTGCGTGGCTTTGGCCGGGCGCTGGGGGTAGGGGAGGCATGGCTTGGCTGCCGCCAGTTCCATCTGATGGGCCGGGACGCGCTGGCAGACGCGCATGCCCGCGGCCTCGACATCCAGCTGCACACGCATCGCCATATCGACGTCGCCGGGCGCATCGGCCAGCTGGTGCCCGAGATCGAGGCGAACCGCGCCGCGCTGGCGGCGGCCACCGGCGGCGCGGCGGCGGACCATTTCTGCTACCCCAGCGGCACCTTCCACCCGTCCGCGCCGGCCCTGCTCGCTGCAAGCGGGGTGCGTTCCGCGACTCTGGTGACCGAGGAGCTCAACCCGCCCGGCGCCAGCCCCTATGCGCTGCGCCGCTTCGTCGACGGGCAGCATGTCTCCGCGAGCGCCTTCCAGGCCTATCTCGACGGCACGCTCCACTATCTCTCCCGGGCACGGGAGCTGGTCGAGCGGGCCGAGGTCGCGGTGCCGCGCCGTGTCGCCGCCGCTTCTGGAATGCTGCTCTGCGCGCTATGATCGCCCCGCCACATCGTGGGAGGGGAACATGAAGGCCAATACGCTTGCCGCCCTGGCGCTCGTCATCGCGTCGCCCGCCGCCGCCGAAGTCACGGCGTCCACCGAAACCAGCTTCACCGTCACCGAGAAGGTCACGGTCGCGGCGTCCGCCGCGAAGGTCTGGGCGACGCTGGTGGCGCCCGCGCTCTGGTGGAACAAGGATCACACCTGGTCGGGCAGTGCCGCCAACCTGTCGCTCGATCCGCGTCCCGGCGGCTGCTGGTGCGAGAAGCTGCCCAGGGGCGGCGGGGTCGAGCATATGCGCGTGGTCTATGCCGCGCCCGGCGAGATGCTGCGCCTTACCGGCGGGCTGGGCCCGCTCCAGGCGATGCCGGCCAGCGCGGTGATGACGGTCACGCTGACGCCGGCGGCGGACGGCAAGTCGACCGCGGTGACGTTCGAATATGCCGTGGCCGGCGCGCCCGGGCTGGGCCAGATCGCCGCACCGGTCGACGGCGTCCTCGCCGCGCAGGTCGCCGGATTGAAGGCCGCGGCGGAGCGCTGACCCTTCAAATCCTCCCCGAGCTTGTCTCGGGGAGGGGGACCATTCGCATAGCGAATGGTGGAGGGGCGCGCCGGTCACGGCGCGTGCCGCGCCGCCCCTCCACCACCGCCTTCGGCGGCGGTCCCCCTCCCCCAGCAAGCTGGGGGAGGAATTCAGCAGACCCCACCAACATTACGGTTTTGTCATGCCCCGGTCACCGCCCGGGGCAGGGCTGGCGGCTATCACCAGCCCATGGCCGGCAGCCCCCGCCGACCACGCATCAGAGGTAACCGCACGCGGTCTCCCCGGTTGCTCTTCCCGGCTCGGCGGATCCACTCCGGTGGTCCCCCATGGCCCCGCTTGCGGCGTTGCCCCTGTCGTTGCGGGCCCTGCCGGGAAGAGCTTTCGAGAGGCGCGCTGCGTATTGAAGTCGCCGATGCTGCCCTGGCATCGACGTCTCGGCCGGCGGACACCCCCTTGTTCGCCGGCCACCCTCTTGCCGCCAGCCCTTTGCGGGGGTGCGGAGGATGGAAGTGACCCACCGGATCCTGATCGTCGAGGATGACGCAGCAGCCGCCGAGCTGATCGCCAAGGGCCTTGGCGAGGCCGGCTTCCAGATCGAGATCTGCCCCGACGGCCGTGCCGGGCTCGCCCGTGCCGAGCAGGGGCGCTTCGATCTGTGGATCTTCGATCGCATGCTGCCCGGGATCGACGGGCTGGCGATGCTCGATGCGCTGCGCGGCCAGGGCCTGCGCACGCCCGCGATCATGCTTTCCGCGCTCGGCACGGTGGACGACAAGGTCGGCGGCCTTGCCGCCGGTGCCGATGACTATCTCGCCAAGCCCTTCTCCTTCGCCGAGCTGCGCGCGCGGATCGCCGCGCTGCTGCGCCGTGCCGATCGCGCGGAAGCGGATGCCAAGGCGACGCGGATCGTCGTCGGCGATCTCGACATCGACCTGCTCAGCCGCACCGTGGTGCGCGGCGGGCGCCCGGTGCCGCTCGTCGCCCGCGAATTCCATCTGCTCGAATATCTCGCCCGCCATGCCGGCGAAGTCGTCACCCGCACGATGATGCTCGAGCATGTGTGGAACTGCCGCTTCGATCCCGGCTCGAACGTGGTCGACGTCCATATCGGCCGCCTGCGCCGCAAGCTCGAGGAAAGCGAGCCGCCGATCCTCCATACCGTGCGCGGGGCGGGGTACCGGCTCGCGGCGCAGGGCTAGCTTGGGGCTGGACATATAATCGTCACCC
>JAEXLC010000156.1 GCA_023445495.1 Pseudomonadota bacterium
GTCTCGCTCGACTCCTGCGCGCCGCCATAGGCTTGCGCCGCGACGGAACCCCGCTGCTGCGGGGCATGGGCATGGCTCGGGGCTACGGCGACAACCGTGAGCGTGAGCGCGAAGATGCTAGCGTTCGACCTCATCGGCGAGCAGGCCTACCGACAAAGCGTAAAAATTCGAGCAATTATAGTCGAGGATCACGCGATAATTGCCGGTGAGCAGATAGCCGGTCTTGCCCGGGCCATCGGGCTCGAGCAGCGTCGCCTGGACATTGTCGGCCGGCCAGGCGCGGGTCTGCGGCACCACGCCGAGCGCGCGCCACTCCGCCATCGTCTTCCAGCGGCTGTGCCGGTCGAACACGCGCGGGCAGCGCGGCGCGATGGTCTTGTTGGCGATCGCGGCGCGGTCGAGACTGGCGGGCACGCTCACCGCGAAACCCCAGGGCTGACCCTTGCGCCAGCCGGCGTTGACGAAATAATTGGCGATCGAGGTGAGCGTGTCCGCCTCGCTCGTCCAGATATCGGCCATGCCGTCGCCGTCGCCGTCGCGGGCGAGGCGCAAATAGACCGAGGGCAGGAACTGCGGCCCGCCGAACGCCCCTGCCCAGCTGCCGACCAGCTTCTCGCGCGGCACCCCGCGGTCGATCATCTTGAGCGTGGCGATGAACTCGCTGGCGAACAGGTCGCGCCGACGCCCCTCATAGGCGAGGCTGGCAAGTGCGCGGGGCAGATCGAAATTGCCCATCACCCGCCCGTAATTGGTCTCATGCCCCCAGATCGCGACCATGATCGATTCGGGCACCCCCGTCTCGGCCTCGATCCGCTGCAGGCGCGGGCGCTGGCGCTGATAGGCGGCCCGACCCTGCCCGATCCGCGCGGCATCGACATGGCTGCGGCGATAGGGCTCGAAGTTCGAGATCGGCGCGTTGGGCGCGGTCTCGGGCTGCTGCCGGTCGAGCTGCACCACCCGCGCGTTATAGGTGAGCGTCGGGATCACCATATCGATCGTCCGCCGGCTCACGCCCTGCGCCGCCGCCTGGCGCGACAGATCGCCCAGATAGGTCTGGAAGCCATTCTCATCCTGCGCGATCGCGGGCGCAGCCACAGGCGCCGCCGCTATCACGACGACACCCAGCGCCAACAGGCCACGCATTACGCCACTCGATCCCCGCATGCGCCTTTTGTGCCACAGGGTGCCCCGATCCTGAACCCCCCAGCGGCGATTTTCGTCAACAAATTGTGGCGGATCGTCGCCAATCCGGATAGCGCGAGTCGCAACGCGGAAAGGTGGCCGAGTGGTTTAAGGCAGCGGTCTTGAAAACCGCCGTGCGCGGAAGCGTACCGTGGGTTCGAATCCCACCCTTTCCGCCATATACTACCGTCTCGGCCGGGTGGGGGCATCCGGACGGGACGCTGGCGGCAGACGGTTTGACGGGGGCATATGCTGAAAGCGGTTCTGTGCACTTTGGCGATCGTGGGGACGATTGCCGATGCGTCGGCCCAGTCCGCGCCGCAACAACTTCGCCTCGTGACGGAAGATGTGGGCAAGTTTCCGGCTGCCGTGCAGTGCGGTCTTTCCAAGCCGAGCATGGAATCGTCGGTGCGGTCCGCCATGCGGTACAATCGGGTCGCGGAAACCCAGGAACTTGGAACTCCCATCATCTACACGCTCGCGACGCCGCTGATCCTGTCGCGGGGGCTGTGCGTGGTAAGCTATCGCCTCGAGATCAGTCGCTACCAATATGGCGACATCGGTGGTCCCGCGCGCATATATGGCTCAATGGTGTTCTGCTCCAAGGGCGGCGTGATGACTGGCGACAGCGTAGACATGCGCACCCGATTGAACGATGCTTTGAAAACGGCTTTTGACGATTGCCTGAGCGAGATCGCGGAAAGCGTCGAGAAGTAGCTCCGGCAACGACAACGCCCAGCCCGGCTTTCGACAATTCTTGATATTTATTCGTAGGTTATAAAGATGCCCGAATATTTCTTCGCAACTGTCGCCGCCATCGCGCTGCTTTCGCCTGCCCCTGCCCTGGCCGGATCCTGCGAGGACAAGGCTGCCTTCGCGACCCGGGTCCAGCCGGAGCTCGACAAGGCCTTCACGCTGATGAAGGCGCAGGACAAGCCGGGCTTCACCGCCCTGCTTCCCGCGCTGCAGAAGCACTATGCCACCCTCCCCGCCACGATGCCGGCTGCCGAGCGCTGCGGCACCGAGGTGCGCGTCTATGACGAGCACCAGTATCTCGCCTATGACGCCGCGAAGAAGGCCGGCAAGGCGATCGACGGCTTCCCGGCCGGCTCGAACTTCGTACTGACCAACCTGCACTATGCCGAACTCGCTTATGCGGTCGGCTGGATCCAGTATGAGATGCAGGACTTCGCCGGTGCCAAGGCAAGCTATGCCAAGGGGCTGGCCATCTCCCCCAACCAGCACGACCTGACCAAGGAATATGTCGCGACGCTGCTGAGCCTGTCCGCCTATGGCGAGATGCCGCCGTTTGTCGACCGGTTCCTGGCCAGCGACAAGGACCTGGGCGGCGCCGAGCGCGCCAACCTGATCGCGGCCAAGGGCATCGCCCTGGTCGCGCAGAACGACATGGCCGGCGCGACCAGCGCCGCGAACCAGGCCAGGGCGCTCGACGCAAATAACGAATATGCCGAACTGGTGACCAAGTTGATCGCGCAGCGCCAGGCCAAGCCAAACTAAGGCGCGCTTCCTTTACTGTTGTTCCGGCGCAACACCCGCCGAAGAACTGTGCACCGCCCGCACCCGGTATCGGAAGAAAACCTTGCTTCTCAGAGCCATGCTCTGATTTGTCCGATAATATAAATTTTGCGTAGTCTGACCGCGCTTCTCCCGACCCGACTATATTAACCGATGGGCCCACCGGCCCGCTGAGGGGGAAAGGAGCGCAGCGGTACAAGAGCCTCGCAAGAGGCCAGGAAGTTCTGGCGACCACGGCAGCGTTTCTGCCGTTCGGCGCATCGATGCGGAAAGCTCCGGGAGGGGAGCGGCTCCGCGAACGCATCATCCGCAATCATCTCGCCACCGGCTGCGCGATCCTGTCGCGCCGGGCCGCGAGCCTGTGCGCGCCGGACGTTCGCAAGCCATCGCCGGTCGATGCCCTCGGGCGCAGCCCCAAGGCCGGAACCATCCAAACCGCAGAAATTCCGCTTCGTCCGCATGTCTGGCCCGGTCCCGCGCAACGGGGGCCCGCCATCGCCGAGGCAGCACCGGCAGTGCCGGTTTCCAGGGAAGAAATGACCCCGTCGAGGGTCGCAAAATTTTCAAAGGTGGATCGTCTAATCATGAAGAAGCATTTCCTGTTGATCACTGCCGCGCCGTTCGCGCTCGTTGCTCCGGCCATGGCGTCGGAAACCGCGCCGGCCGCTCCGGCGACCAGCAACACCGCACCGAAGCCCGAGGGCGAGGCCCAGAAGGCCCCGGCCGCCAAGAAGACCGAGGAAGTCTTCTCGACCGGCGTCGCCAAGGGCCGCGACCGTCTCGACAGCGCCACGTCGACCAGCGCGCTGCGCGCCGCCGAGATCGACAAGATCGGCGCCCGCTCAATCTCCGAGATCCTGCGCGACATCCCGGGCATCCGTTCGGAAGCATCGACCGGTGAAGGCAGCGCCAACATCACCATCCGCGGCCTGCCGATCGCCTCGACCGGCGCCAAGTTCCTGCAGCTGCAGGAAGATGGCCTGCCCGTGCTCGAATTCGGCGACATCGCCTTCGCGACCGCCGACACCTTCCTGCGCGCCGACCTGAACCTGGCAGCGGTGGAAGCGATCCGCGGCGGCTCGGCCTCGACCTTCGCGTCGAACTCGCCGGGCGGCATCGTCAACTTCATCTCCAAGACCGGCGACACTGAAGGCGGCTCGGTCCAGCTCTCGGCCGGCCTCGACTATGGCATGCGCCGCATCGACTTCGACTATGGCGCGAAGATCACCCCGACGCTGCGCTTCCATGTCGGCGGCTTCTACCGCGACGGCGAAGGCCCGCGCGCGACCGGCTTCACCTCGACCCGCGGCGGCCAGATCAAGCTGAACGTCACCAAGGAATTCGACGGCGGCTATATCCGCTTCTACGCCAAGTATCTGGATGACCGTACGCCCGCGTACGACATCACCCCGATCGCGGTGAGCGGCACCAACACCGATCCGAAGTACAAGAACATCGCGGGCTATGACGTGCGTCACGACTCGCTGTTCTCGAAGTTCTACCAGACCCAGCTGACCCTGGACGGCAACAACCAGCCGGTGCGCGACGACGTGACCGCCGGCCAGCACCCGATCCAGAAGTCCGTGGGCCTCGAGGCGAAGTTCGACATCGCCGGCTGGGATGTGACCGAGAAGTTCCGCTACTCGAACATGACCAACCACTATATGGGCATCTACTACACCCAGTTCGTGCCCGCCGCGGCGATGCCGGCGGCGTTCGGCGCCCCGGGCGGCACGCTGCGCTACGCCAGCGGCCCGAACACGGGCAGCATCATCACCAGCCCGACCACGCTCAACGGCAATGGCCTCGGCGCGCTGATGATGCTCGCGGATACCGACCTGAACGACCTGAGCAACGTCACCAACGACATCCGCGCCAGCAAGGTGTGGAAGGTCGGCGGCAACGACCTGACCACCACGGTCGGCCTCTACAGCTCGCACCAGAACATCGATTCGGACTGGAACTGGGCGACCGTGCTCAGCGGCATCTCGGACAATGGCGATGCCCAGCTGCTCGACATCGCCACCGCCGGCGGCGTGAAGGTCACCCAGGACGGCACGCTGCGCTATGGCGCGCCGACCCCGGGCCAGTTCCGCCGCGGCTACAAGCTCGGCTACACCACCAACGCTCCGTTCGCCTCGGTCAACCTCAAGGTTGGCGGCGTCTCGATCGGCGGCTCGCTGCGCTATGACTTCGGCAAGGCCGAAGGCACGGTGTTCGGCGCCGACCTGGGCGGTGGCCGCGTCGGCGTCGCCCCGCGCGACGTCAATGGCGACGGCGTCATCTCGGTGCCGGAAATGGCCGTGGCGATCACCCCTGCCACCCCGGGCGTGGTCGACTACACCTATGGCTATCTGAGCTATTCGGCCGGCATCAACTGGCGCATCGCCGAGCCGCTCGCGGTGTTCGCGCGCTACAGCCGCGGCGGCCGCGCCAATGCCGACCGCATCCAGTTCAGCCCGCTGGTCAACCCGACCACCGGCAAGATGGTCAACAAGGACAACGCCGTCGACGTCGTCCACCAGGCCGAGGCGGGCGTGAAGTACCGCAACGACAAGCTGACGCTCAACCTGACCGGCTTCTGGGCCAAGGCCGAGGACAGCAACCTCGACTCGACCACCGGCCTGCCGCTGTTGCGCGACTACAAGGCGATCGGCGCCGAGTTCGAGGGCAGCTACCGCATGGGCATCTTCAGCCTGACCGCGGGCGCGACCTACACCGACGCGGAGATCACGAACGACGTGTTCACCCCGGCGAACAACGGCAACACGCCGCAGCACCAGGCGAAGCTGATCTACCAGGTGACCCCGCAGATCACGACCGAGAAGTTCAGCGTCGGCGCCGTCGTCATCGGCACCACCGGCAGTTGGGCCACGGCCGCGAACACGCTGAAGGTGCCGGGCTACACGACGACCAACGCGTTCGTGCAGTTCCGTCCGCTCGACCGCGTGACGCTGTCGGTCAACGCCGCGAACCTGTTCGACGTCATCGCGATCACCGCGATCGACGACGCCGTGATCCCGGCGGTGGGCGTGGCGCGTGCGCATGTGCTCAACGGCCGCACCATCTCGGCGGCGGTCCGCTTCGACTTCTGATCCGGCGCAGGGTCCGGGCCATGCCGGGGGGCATGGTCCGGGCCCCGCTCCGCATCGGAAGCACCCCTGAGGTGGCGGCGCCCTGCGGCCGCAGGCGCCACCATCCCGATCAAGGCTAGGAAATATGTTCAAGGCCATGAAGATCCCCAGGAAGCTGGGCCTGTCGTTCCTGACGATCTGCGCGACGGCGGCGATCGTGATGCTGGTGTTCTACTCCAGCATCTCGTCGATTCGCGGCTCGACCGACGCCAACAATCTCAGCCAGTCGATCTACGCCAGGGCGCAGGCGCTGGAGACCGCGCTGCTGCGCCAGAACAGCCAGATGCGCGGCTTCCTGGTGACCGCCGACGAGACCTATCTCAAGTCGTACAACGAGGGGCGGGACGACTATGACAAGACCTCGGCCGAGTTGGAGACCCTGCTGAAGGATCCCAAGCTGAAGGACGCGCTCGTCAAGTCGCGCGAGGAAACGCTCAAGTGGCGCAAGGACTGGAGCGATCGCCTGATCGCCAAGGTCAAGGCCGGCCAGCGTGACGCAGCCGAGGCCGAGGTGCGCGCCGCCGGCAAGGCCGTGCTGACCAGCGCCGCAGTACTGCCGCTGCGCGAGATCAAGGACGCGCAGACCGCCGCGATCGAGCAGAACGGCGCCCGCCAGGAATCGGCGATCGGCACTGCCCTGTTCGTGCTGGTGATCGGCGCGATCGCGCTGATCGGCATTGCGATCACGCTCGCCGTGGTGCTCACCCGCCTGATCGCCAGCCCGATCTCGGGCCTCACCCGCACCATGGCGGACCTCGCCGCGGGGCGGAACGACATCGCCGTGCCCGACGCCGACCGCCGCGACGAGCTGGGCGACATGGCCCGTGCCGTGCTGGTTTTCCGCGACGCCGCCGTGGCCAAGCAGGCAGCCGATGCCGCCAACGCCAAGGCCGAGGCCGCGCAGAAGATGGTCGTCGAGACCGTCTCGACGCATCTCTCCGAGCTGGCCGGCGGCAACCTGACCGCCGAGATCACCCAGGCCTTCCCGGGCGAATATGAAGCGGTGAAGACCAACTTCAACGCCGCGGTGACCGAGCTGCGCACGCTGATCGCGTCGGTGATGGAATCGACCGCGGCGATCAACACCGGCTCGAACGAGATCGCCCAGGCCTCCGAGGACCTGGCGCGCCGCACCGAAGCCAATGCCGCCAGCCTGGAGGAGACGGCTGCGGCGGTGACGCAGATGAACGGCCGCCTGCGCGCGACCGCCGATGCGGCCAACCGCACGGTTGCCCGCGCCGACGAGACGATCGCCACCGTCACCGACGGGCGCGAGACCGCCGACGAGGCGATGCAGGCGATGACCCGCGTCTCCGAAAGCGCCAAGGGCATCGACTCGGTCATCGAAGGCCTCGACAAGATCCCCTACCACACCCGGGTGCTCGCGATGACCGCGGCGGTGGAAGCCGGTCGCGCCGGCGAGGCGGGCCGCGGCTTCGCGGTCGTCGCCGACCTGGTCTCGGCACTGGCAATGCGCGCGGAAGAGGAAGCGGGCCGGGCCCGCGACCAACTCACCGCGACGCAGACCGACATCGTCTCGGCCGTGGACGCGGTGCAGAAGGTCGATGGCGCGCTGGCGAATATCTCGACCGGCGTGGGCGAAGTCCACTCGCTGCTCGGCGAGATGGCGACCGACAACCAGGCGCAGGCGACCGCGATCAGCGAAGTCAGCACCGCGATCGGCGCGATGGACCAGTCGACCCAGCAGAATGCCGCGATGGTCGAGGAAACCTCGGCAGCCGCGCGTCACCTGGCAAGCGAAGTGACCACGCTCTCCGAGCAGGCGCGCCGCTTCAAGGTCGGCGAGACCGGCCGGGCAACGCCGCGTGCGGCTGCGCGGGGTGGGTTCGACATCTCGGCCAAGCCGCTGCCGGCGGCCGCGGTTTCCGCGCTGACCCGCCCGGCCAACGGCGCCACGATCGACGACTGGCAGTCCTTCTGAGGGCAACCGGCCCGGTGGCGCCATGCCGCCGGGCCGGCCCCCGGGAACCCGCATGTCGCCGCGCTTCGGGGCGGCAAGGAAAACCGAATGAACATGATGGTGCCCAGCGCGGGCGAGCTCCACCGCCAGTCCCGGGTCGCGCGCAAGCTCGGCTCGCCCTTCGTCGCGGCGGTGCTCGAGGCAGGGCATCGCCAGCTCTATCTCGCGCCGCGGACCGCCGAGCTGATCGCCGGCTGGCCGCGCGATCCTTCCGCCTCGGCCCTGGCGATGCGCTTCAATGCGGCGCTCCATGCGCTGGCCCGGCGCGGCGAGCCCGAGGCGCTGCGCGCGCTCTATCGCCGCGAGCATGACGATTATGACGGCGCGATCGGCGCCGCGCTTGCCGCGTCCGATGGCTTTATCGCGCGCTGGATGCAGGATACGCCGCAGACCAACGAAGTCGGCCGCGCCGCCGCAATCGCTGCGGCGCTGATGGTCGCCCGGAGCAAGTTCGGCCTGCCCTTCGAGCTGCTCGAGCTGGGATCGAGCTGCGGACTCAATCTCAACCTTGCCCGCTATGGCTATGATCTTGGTGGAATTCCTGCCGGGACAATGGATTCGCCGGTGCAGGTGGTTCCGCTATGGACCGGGCCGGAGCCCCTGCCCGCCCCGATCGAGGTCGCCTCGGCGCGCGGGGTCGATCTCAACCCGCTCGATGCGGGCGATGCGGAGACGCGCGAGCGGCTGCTCTCCTATGTCTGGGCCGACCAGCCCGGCCGTGCCCGCCGGCTGGAGCGTGCGCTCGATCTGGCGCTGCGCCATCCACCACGGATCGACCGGCAGGACGCCGCCTCCTGGCTGGTCGCGCGACTTGCCGAGCCGCAGCAGGCCGGGCTTTGCCGGGTCGTCTTCCACTCGATGGTGCTGCAATATTTCACCGGGGAGGACCGCGCGACGGTGCTCAACGCGATCCACGGCGCCGGCGCCCGTGCCACGGCCGATCGCCCGCTCGCCTGGATCGGCTTCGAATGGACGCCGACGCGCAGCGAGGTGCACCTGACGCTGACCTGCTGGCCGAACGGCGAAACACGCAGGCTCGCGACCTGCCACGCCTATGGCAACTGGATCGACTGGCTGGGCTGACAACAGGTACCCGGGAAGATCAATCCCCGGGCATCGCCTTCCACAGTGCCGAGGCGACGCCGCCGCCGCCCACGCTGACCGGCGAGGTATCCGTCTTCCCGTCGATCTTTAGCACCAGCATCGTGCTTAGCGCCGAGCGGCGGAAACGCGGTTTGCGATGATCGGAGAGCGTGTCGTACACCGCCCAGCTGCCGCCACGGGCGCTGGTGGTGTTCTGGCTGTTTTCCACCACCGAGAGATGCCAGTCCCGCGCTGCCTTGAGCTCGGCGACGGACGTGGCGGACTGCACCCGCACCGGCGGCTGCGACACGGTCGTGGCGGAAAGATCGACCCGTTCGAGGCCGCGATAGGCGATCGGCACGAAGCTGGCAGGCCGTGCCACCGCAACCGTGCGGCCCGGCGCACTACGCGCAGCGCCATCGGCGGCGAGCATCGCCTTCAGGTTCGGAACGATCGGCAGGTCCTTATCGCCTGCCAGTACCGTCGTGGGCGCGGCACATGCCACCGCGCAAAGCAGCAGACCCTTGAGCATCACCAGTTTCCCCAGCAGGTGAAGTTCGTGGAGGATGTCTTAGTTTGCGCCCATGCGCAATCGCCCCGTGCATCCTTTCGGCGCACAGGGCCATCATTATGCCGTAAGTGTCTCGAACGCTTCGGGCGTGAGCGAGGTCTGGAACTCGAGGCCCGCCTCGAAATCGTTCGACCAGACGACGCGTGCGGCGACATGCCCGATCCCGGGCAAGGCCAGCCAGATCATCGAATTGGCCTTTACCAGCGAATAGGTGTGGATGCGGGCGCCGTGGAGCGAAACGTCCACCACCTTGCAGAGCGCGCGGTCAAGGCCGCCCCGCCCGATCTTCGCATCGAGCGAGACCGGAGCGCGCATGGATCTGCGCCGGCCCAGTTCCTCGGCCGGTTCGAATTCCGCTGCGAATGCTCGTGCTGCGCTTGCCATGCCAGGCAAGCTAGACCTTGCTGGCTAACGGCGCGTTAACAACGTAACGCGCCGAAAGCCCACAAGATTACTTCTTGCCGAGGTTGAGGCCGCCGAAGCGCTTGTTGAAGCGCGCGACCTGGCCGCCCTGGTCAAGCAGACGGCCCTGGCCACCGGTCCAGGCCGGGTGCGCCAGCGGGTCGATGTCGAGCGTCATCAGATCGCCTTCCTTGCCCCAGGTGGAGCGAGTCTCGAAGACGGTACCGTCGGTCATCTGGACCTTGATCATGTGGTAATCGGGATGCGTATCGTTCTTCACATCGAATTCCTTGGAAAGCCGCCGGTTTCCGACCGGCAGCGGAAGGCGCGCGCCTAGCAGAGACGCGAGCGCCGCGCAACCTGGGGCTGCGCGGCGCCGGAAAGCGTGGATATGGTGCCGATCAATCCGAAGGCGGGTCCGCGATCATCGCGGTGAACTCGCACTCGGTGGCGACTTCGCCGTTGAGCAGCGCGCGCCCCGCGAACTTGCAGACGCGGCTGCGCTTCTGGACGAACTCAACCTCGAGGCGGAGCAGCACGCCGGGTTCGACCGGCTTGCGGAACTTCACCCCGTCGATCGACATGAAATAGACGAGCTTGCCCGAGCCGGCGAGGCCAAGGCTCTCGACCGCGAGCACGCCCGCCGCCTGCGCCAGCGCCTCCACCTGGAGGACGCCGGGCATGATCGGCCTTCCGGGGAAATGCCCCTGGAAGAATTCCTCGTTCATCGAGACTGCCTTGATCGCGGCGATTCGCTGGTCCGGGACCAGCTCCTCGACGCGATCGACAAGCAGCATCGGGTAGCGATGCGGCAGCGCCGCCATCACCCGCTTGATATCAAGCGGGCCGATGTCGACGGCTGCCGTTGTTTCCTCGCTCACCGCGGCTCGGCGGGCTTGTTGCCGGCAGCGGGCTTGCCAGCGGCCGGAGCCGCCGCCGGGGCCGGAGCGGCACCCTGGGCAGCGCGCTGCTGCTGGGCAGCGGCCTGATAGGCGCGGATCTGCTCGAGCTGGGCCAGCTGCTGCTGCATCGCCAGCGTCTCGCGGGCAGGCTGCCAATCGGCCGGCGGCTGGATGCTGACGGTCGCAGTGGTCTTGTCGAGCTCGGCGGTGATCGCGTCGCTGATGTCGGCCGAATCCGGCGCGTACATGAACACTTCCGGCGACAGGATCACGCCGATCTTGCGGGCGGTGACGACGCGCAGCTGGGCGGCGTCATACTGGCGCAGGATCGATTCGATCGCGAACAGCTCGGCGCGGGCGGCCGGGTTGCTCAGCTTCTGAACGTCGGCATTGGCCGTGTTCTGCAGCGCGGCGATCTTGTCGAGAACCGGGTTCTTGGCAGCCTGAGCAGCCTTGAGCTCGTTGTCGTCGACCTTCTTGTCCTTGTTGGTGTCGAGCTGGGCGAGAAGCGGCTCGGCTTCCTTCTGCGCAGCCTGGCGGCGTGCGTTGATCTGCTCGAAAGCCGACTTGTAGGTCGTCTGGATCTGCTGCTGGGCAGCCGTGAACGCCTTGGACGAATCGACGACGCGAACCGGGCTCGCGGTGGCAATGCTGCCGCTCACCTGCGCGTGCGCCGGAGCGACGACGGCGAGCGCGGCAGGCGCCGCGAGCAGCGCGGCGAGAATGCGCTTCTTGGTAATCATCAGAATTGAGTCCCTACGTTGAAGGTTACAAGCTTGGTGTCGTCGCCCTTGGCGTGGAGCAACGTCTTGGCCACGTCGATACGCAGCGGGCCGAAGGGCGAATTCCAGTTCACACCGAAGCCGACCGACAGGCGCGGCGAGGCGCTGTCGCCCACATAGCGCTCGTAGAAGGGCGTGATCGGAGAATTGGCGATGGCGTTGATCGAGGTACCCGAGCAGGCCGTGGTCGCGCTTGCCGAGTAACCGACCTTACAGGTGGTGTAATAGCCCGAATAGGTCGGGTCCGACGCGCTCACGATGTAGAGCTGGTTGCCCGCCGAATCCTTCAGGAAATTGTCCTTCGGGAGCAGCGACGGCGAACCATCGGAGTTGAACAGCAGCTTGCCGCTGGCATCCTTCGCCTGCTCGAACTCGATCGTCTTGCCCGGGCGGGTGATGTTGAACAGGCTGCCCGCCATCACGAAGATCGACGGACGCAGGCCCATTTCGGCGGCGCCGGCACCCAGCGGGATCTCGAGCTCGGCCTTGGTCAGGTAATAGGCCTTGCCGCCGATCGCGTCGTCAACGATCTGGTTGCGGTCGGTGACCAGCAGCTGGTCGCCGGTCGCCACCGAGCCGGTGTAGCTGATGCGCTGCACGCGCGGGCCGACGCCGCGAATGTCGAAGCCGCGGAACTGCGGTTCGCCCAGGTAGAAGCGATCGGTGATGCGCACCGGATCGATGCCCGCGCCGCGGCTGCTTTCGAGGCTGTGGATATAGCCGCCCTCGGCCGAGACCGAGGCGATGAAGCCGCCGCCGACATTCCAGTATTTGTCGGCATCGAAGCGGGCGCGCAGGTAACGCACGTCGCCGCCCACGCCGGCGAAGTCGCCGCTCAGCGACAGCCGCTGGCCGCGCGACGGACGCAGGCGGCTGTTCAGGCTGTCATAGGTCAGGGTGAGGCCAACCAGCGAGGTGATGCGGTTGCCCACCGCCTCGCAATAATAGCGGCCGGCCTTGAGCGGATCGCACTGGCCGTCGGTGTAGAAGCTCGACTTGTCGAGCGTCACGTCGTCCTGGGCCAGGTAATAGCGGCCCGACAACGTCCAATATTCGGTCAGCGGCACGCCGGCGACGACCTGGAAGCCGGTCGAGACCTGGCTGTAGGTGGTCGAGCGATCCGAGCCGATATAGTTGAACGCGTTATAGTCGCGGCGGAAGATCGTGCCACCGAGCGCGATGTTCTTGTCGAACAGATAGGGCTCGGTGAAGCCCAGTTCGACCGACTTCGAATAGCTCGAATAATCGACCGAGGCCGACACGGTCTGGCCCATGCCGCGGAAGTTGCGCTGGCGGATCGACGCCTGGAGGATGAACTGCTCGAGGCTCGAGAAACCGGCCGACAGGGTCAGTTCGCCGTTCGCGCGCTCTTCGACATTCGCCTTGAGCACGATGCGGTCCGGCGCCGAGCCCTCGACGCGCTCGATCTCGAACTTGTCCTGGAAATAGCCCAGCGAGTTGATGCGGTCCTGCGAGCGCTTGACCAGGAAGGTGTTGAAGGCGTCGCCCTCGGCCACGCGGAACTCGCGGCGGATCACCTTGTCCTGGGTCTGGCGGTTGCCGGTGATGTCGATGCGCTCGATATACGTCCGATTCGCTTCGGCGATGTGGAAATTCATCCCCATCGTCAGCGATTCCTTGTCGCGCTGGAAGTCCGGGCGGACGTCGGCGAACGCGTAGCCGGCGATACCGGCGGTCTCGCTCAGCTGCTCGACCGTGTCTTCCACGGCCTTCGCATTGTACCAGTCGCCTTCCTTGATGCTCAGCGCGCTGGCGAGCTTCTTGTCGTCAAAGTCGCGGATCGCGCTGTCGACGGTGACCGGACCGAACTTATAGCGGGGACCTTCCTCCACCACATAGGTGATGATGAAGTCCTTCTTGTCCGGGGTCAGCTCGGCCACGGCCGAGATCACGCGGAAATCGGCATAGCCGTTGGTCAGGTAGAACTGGCGCAGCTTCTGCTGGTCATAGGCCAGGCGGTCCTGGTCGTACGAGGTGTTCGAGCTCATCAGGTGCGAGATGCTCGCCACCTTGGTCGCCATCTCCCCACGCAGCTTGCCGTCCGAGAACACCTCGTTGCCGATGATGTTGATCTGGCGGACCTTCGACTTCGGGCCCTCATGCACCTCGAAGATCACGTCGACGCGGTTCTGGTCGAGGCTGACCATCTTCGGCTCGACCACGGCAGCGAAGCGGCCCTGGCGGCGATAGAGCTCAATGATGCGCGCGACGTCGGCGCGCACCGCGGTGCGGGTGAAGATCTGGCGCGGCGCCAGCTTCACTTCCTTCTTGATCTTGTCTTCCTTGAGCCGCTTGTTGCCCTCGTAGATCACCCGGTTGATCACCGGGTTCTCACGGATGCGGATCACCAGCTCGCCGGTCTCGGCGCCTTCGATCGACACGTCGGCCAGCAGCTCGGACGCGAGCAGGTCCTTGATCGCCTGGTCGAGCGTCTCGTTGGTATAGGCGTCACCCACGCGCAGGCGGGTGTAGCTCATCACCGTTTCCGGCTCGATGCGCTGCGAGCCCTGCACACGGATCGACTTGATCGTGCGCGTCACCGGAGCCGGCAGGCCCGGGACCGGCGTGGCCTGGGCCGCCGCGGGAGCGGGCGCAGGGGTCGCCTGGGGCGCGGTCTGTGCCAGCGCGGCTCCCGAGAGCACCGTGCCCGCGAGGAGGGTCGCCGTGGCGCGCGCGCCGATTTTCGTTGCCTTGATCGCAGTCACCATCCCACCCCAGTCGGAATCAAAATACCCGGCCGTCAGCCACGCGGCTTGCACCGCCCTGCACGAACCACATCAGCCGATCAACCCGGCCAGATTTCTCCACACGCCGAACGTGCCGAGGTCGTTGAACGTAACGAACAGCATGAGCGCCAGAATTGCGACCAAACCGCCACGATAAGCCCATTCCATAACCTGCGGCTCCACCGGGCGGCGACGAACGGCTTCCACTGCGTAGAACAGGAGATGGCCGCCATCGAGCACGGGGACTGGCAACAGGTTGATGAATCCCAGATTAATGGAGATCAGCGCGATCAGATAGACCAGTTCTACCGGACCCATCGCAAGAAACTCGCCCGAGATCTTGGCGATCTTGAGCGGGCCGCCCAGCTCGGTCACCGGGATACGTCCCAGAATGATCCGCTGGAGCCCCTCGATCGTGGTCTTCACGATGCCGATCGTCTGCTTGATCCCCTCGCCCGGCGCTTCCCAGAGCGCGACGGGCCGGATTTCCGACGCGACGCGGCCGATGCCGAGCACGCCGCGATGCGTGATGTTGCCGAACCGATCCTTCTCGGTCAGCGAGCCGATCGTCGCGCTGGTCTGCGCGATCTGGCCGCCGCGCTGATATTCGATGTTCACCGTCTCGCCGGAGCGGATCATCGCGAAGACGCCGATATCCAGGAAATCCTCTACCTGGCGCCCGTTGAGCGACAGGATGCGGTCGCCCGCCTTGAGCCCAGCGCTCTCGGCCGCGCTCTTGGGCGCGATGCTGCCGATCACCGGTGGGGTCACCATCTTGCCATAGGCGACCGCGAAGGCGCCCAGGATCGCGATCGCGACCAGGAAATTCATGATCGGGCCCGCGGCGACGATGATCGCGCGCTGCCACAGCGGCTTGGCCTGGAAGGTCTGCGCCCGCTCCTTGGGCGGCAGCGAGAGCCATTCCGGCGACGGCTGGCTGGCCGGGTTCATGTCGCCGGCGAAGCGGACATAGCCGCCAAGCGGCAGCCAGCCGAACTTCCAGCGGGTGCCGCGCTTGTCGGTGAAGCCGGCAATCTCGCGACCGAAGCCGATCGAGAACTCTTCGGCCTTCACGCCGAACCAGCGCCCGGCAAGGTAATGCCCCAGCTCGTGCAGGAACACGAGCGGCCCGAGCACCAGCGCGAACGCCAGGATGGTGATCAGGATGCCAGGATTTTGAATCAAGCGACGCCGTCCTTCACACGCTCGCCCGCGATCCGCCTAGCCTCGGCGTCGATTGCCCAAACGGCTTCGAGGCTTTCCGGAGCGACCGGGTCATAGCGGTCAAGCGTATCGGCAGAGATTGCGGCAATTTCAAGAAAGTTGAGACGGCCCGCCAGGAAGGCCGCGACAGCCACTTCATTGGCCGCATTGAGGATCGCCGGCCGAGCGCCGCCGGCCTCCAGCGCCTCGCGCGCCAGCCGCAATGCGGGGAAGCGCACCGCGTCGGGCGCCTCGAAGTCCAGCCTTGCCATTGCCACAAAGTCGAGCGGGGGCATCGGCGTCGCCATCCGATCGGGCCAGGCCAGCGTGTGCGCGATCGGCACGCGCATGTCCGACGGACCCATCTGGGCCAGCACCGAGCCGTCGACATATTCGACCATCGAGTGGATAACCGACTGGCGATGCACGAGAATTTCCAGCGCATCGTTCGCGACGGGGAACAGCCGGGCGGCTTCGATCAGCTCGAGGCCCTTGTTCATCATCGTCGCCGAATCGACCGAGATCTTGGCGCCCATCGACCAGTTCGGATGCGCGCAGGCCTGGGACGGCGTGACGCCGCGCATCGCTTCCAGGTCCCAATCGCGGAACGGACCGCCACTTGCGGTCAGGATAATCCGCCGCACGCGTTCCGGGCGTTCGAAATCGAAGCACTGGAAGATCGCATTATGCTCCGAATCGGCGGGAAGAATCGTGGCGTCGTGGCGTCGTGCCGCCGCGGTGACCAGATCGCCGGCCGAGACGAGCGGCTCCTTGTTGGCGAGCACCACCGTGCCGCCCTGCTCGATCGCCGCGATTGCCGAGCCGAGCCCGGCCAGGCCGACGATCGCCGCCATCGTCCAGTCCGCGCCCATCCGCGCCGCTTCGCAAACGGCCTCGGCACCGCCCGCGCTGGTGATCGCGGTGCCGGCCAGCTGCTCGCGGAGCGCCGGCAGGCAGCGCTCGTCCGCCACCACCGCGTGGCGCGCACCGGTGCGGATCGCCGCGGCGGCAAGCTTCCCGACATCGCTATTGGCGGTAAGCGCGATCACTTCGAAGCGATCGGGTTCGCGCTCGATCAGGTCGAGCGTCGAGCCGCCCACCGATCCGGTGGCGCCCAGGATCGTGACGCTGCGCTTCATCGGACCAGCCAGAGCACCAGCAGCGCCGCCACCGGCGCGACCGTGACCAGCCCGTCGAGCCGATCGAGCACGCCGCCATGGCCAGGAAGCAGATTTCCGGAGTCCTTCACCCCGGCGCAGCGCTTGAGATGGCTCTCGAACAGGTCACCCAGCTGCGACAGCACGCCGAGCACCGGCGTCGCCCAGGCGAGCGCCACCGGCAGGTGGAACAGCCAGACCAGCGCAAAGGCGAACAGCGTCGCGCCGCCGACCCCGCCGAGGAACCCCGCCCAGGTCTTGTTCGGGCTGATCGACGGGGCGAGCTTGGGCCCGCCGATCGCACGGCCGGCGAAATAGGCGGCGCTGTCGCACGCCCAGACCAGCGCCATCGCCCAGAAAGTGAGCAACAGCCCCTGCACCGGCTGCTCGCGGATCAGCACCAGCGCCAGGATCGGCAGGCCGACGTAGAAGGCGCCGAGCGCCAGCTGCAGGCCGCGCGTGACGATCATCAGGAAGAAGAAGGCGCCGATGATGAGCCCGAGCGCCAGGAAGCCCGGCCCGGCCGCCAGCCCAGGCGCCATCGCCGCCAACGGCACCGAGATCGCATATTGCGCGAGGCGCTTTCCCTTGTCGCTGGCGCCGGCGAGCAGGGCCCATTCACCCATCATCAGCACGCCGGCCACGCTCACCACGATCCAGAAGCCGATGCCACCCGAATAGAGCGCGGCAAAGGCCAGGCCGATCAGGATGAAGGCGACACCCAGCCGGGTGGCGAGCTCGGAACCGGTCTTGCTCACAGGCCCCCGAAACGACGCTGGCGGCGGCCATATTGGTCGAGCGCGGCGGCAAGCGCCTTCTCGTCGAAATCGGGCCACAGCGTGTCGACGAACAGGAATTCGGCATAGGCCGCCTGCCACAGCAGGAAGTTCGACAGGCGCTGCTCGCCCGAGGTGCGGATCAGCAGGTCGAGCGGCGGCAGGTCGCCGGTGTCGAGCGCCGCCTCGAACATCGCTTCGTCGATCGAGGCGGGATCGATCTCCCCTGCCCGCGCCTTCTCGGCCAGCGCACGCGCGGCGTCGGCCAGTTCGGCCTGGGCGCCATAGTTGAGCGCGATTACCAGCGTCGGCCCGGGATTGTCCGCGGTGCGCGCCATCGCGCCCTCGATCATCGCGACCAGATCGGGCGAAAGCTTGCGCCACGCGCCGATCACCCGGAGCTTCACGCCCTCGGAGACCAGCTCGTCGAGCTCGCTCGCCAGGAAGTGGCGGAGCAGGCCCATCAGGTCGCGGACCTCTTCCTCCGGCCGCCGCCAGTTCTCCGAGGAGAAGGCGTAGAGCGTCAGCACTTCGATGCCGAGCGTGCGCGCCGCGCGGCTGATCCGCCGCACGGCCTCGACGCCCTGCTTGTGCCCGGCGATGCGCGGCAGGAACCGCTTCTTCGCCCAGCGGCCATTGCCGTCCATGATGATGGCGACATGGCGCGGGGGCGCGGCGCCCTCGCTCTCAGGAACGGGCTTAGCGGCCATCGAACGCGCCCTTGACGTCATTCCGGCAGGAAACAGGCAGGGCGCGCGCCGAGGTCACTTGCCCAGGATTTCCTTTTCCTTGGCAGAGGCCGCGGCATCGATGTCGGCGATCGTGCTGTCGGTGAGCTTCTGCACCTCGGTCTCGTGGCGCTTGCGCTCGTCTTCCGAAAACACGCCCTTCTTCTCATCGGTCTTCAGGCTGTCATTGCCGTCGCGACGCACGTTGCGCACGGCGATGCGGGCCGCCTCGGCATATTTGCTGGCGAGCTTGGCGAGTTCCTTGCGGCGCTCCTCGGTCAGGTCGGGGATCGGCAGGCGCAGCGTCTGGCCGTCGGTGATCGGGTTGAGGCCGAGACCGGCCGAGCGGATCGCCTTCTCGACCGGCCCGACGTTCGACTTGTCCCAGACGGTGACCGAGAGCAGGCGCGGCTCCGGCGCCGCGACCGTCGCCACCTGGGCGAGCGGCATGTGCGCGCCATAGACCTCGACGGTCACCGGCTCGAGCAGCGTGGTGCTCGCGCGGCCCGTGCGCAGGCCCTGCAGGTCATGCTTCAGCGACTCCACCGCGCCGTTCATGCGGCGCTCGAGGTCGGCCTTGTCGTAAGCGGCCATTATCGGCTCCTTCTTATGCGGATTGGGTTTCGTTCTGGACGATGGTCGAGGTGCCCTCGCCCACCAGAACCTTGGTCAGGTTGCCGGCATCGCGGATGTTGAACACGACGATCGGGATATTGTTGTCGCGGCACAGCGCCACTGCGGACGCGTCCATCACCTTCAGATTGTCCGCGAGGACGCGGTTGAAGCTCAGCGTATCGTAGCGCGTTGCCGTCGGCACCTTCTTGGGGTCGGCATCATAGACGCCGTCGACGCTGGTGCCCTTGAACAGCGCGTCGCACTGCATCTCGGCCGCGCGCAGCGCCGCGGTGGTGTCGGTGGTGAAGAACGGCAGGCCGGTGCCCGCCGCGAACAGGACCACGCGGCCCTTCTCCATGTGGCGCTCGGCACGGCGGCGGATATAGGGCTCGCACACCGATGCCATCGGGATCGCCGACTGGACGCGGGTATCGACACCCACCTTCTCCAGCGCGTTCTGCATCGCCAGCGCGTTCATCACGGTCGCGAGCATGCCCATGTAATCGGCCGAGGCGCGATCGAAGCCCTGCGCCGCGCCGGCCAGGCCACGGAAGATGTTGCCGCCGCCGACGACCATGCAGATCTCGAGCCCGCTCTCCTTGGCAGCCTTCACTTCGAGCGCGACGCGCTCGCAGGTCTCCGGATCGATGCCGAACTGCCCCTGACCCATCAGGACCTCGCCCGACAGTTTGAGGAGGATGCGCTTGAATCGAGGAGCAGTCATGAAAGCCTTTTGGTTACGCCGGATACGGGGAGCGGCGCGGACCCTAGAGGAGCGCGCCCAAAGGGACAAGCGGGCGCACGGCCTATTTGCCATGCGCCCGCTCGTGACAACGGTAACAGCTGTGGACGACGCCGGTTCCGGCGCGATCAGTCCTTCGACGAAGGCGCCGGAGCGAGGTAGATCAGGCCCGGCGCATCGGCGATGAAGCTGTCGAGCACGCCGTCCGAGACCTTTACCGGTCCTTCGAAGCGGGTGGCACCGGGGATCGAGCGAATCGCCGCCGCCTTCTTGGTCAGCTCGGCCGCCTCGGCGAAGTAGCGCGCCGCCCCCGGCTGGCCGGCGCGGGCGGCGGTCAAGCCGTCGACGGTCAGGCGCAGGGCACGCCCCCAGAGCTGCGCGGCATCGAGCCACGGCCCGGTCTCGCGCACGAAGCCCGGCACGACCACGCCGGCGCGGATCCGGTCGGGCGCCGCCGCCAGCGCGTCCGCCCCCACGCCCACCACGCCAAGCGCCCAGGCGCTCGCCGG
>JAEXLC010000040.1 GCA_023445495.1 Pseudomonadota bacterium
TTTGCTCGCGGACAGGCTACCCTCACCCAACCCTCTCCCAAAGGGAGAGGGCTTTCAGGGATCACCTAACCTTCACCACCCGCGTCCGCTTCGAAACCCCATTCTCGTCGAACGCCTCGACCGCCACCCAATAGTCCACGCCGACATTGAGCGCGCGGATGTCCAGTGCCGCGCCCTGATCGGCCCAACGCTGATAGGTCAGCGTCAGCCGGTCCGGCCGCACCCCCCACAGCACATTGTAGCCGACCGCCCCGGGCACCGGCTTCCACGTCACATGCGCGTTGCGCGCGTCGCTGTCGCGCTTCGCCGCCACGCCGCCCGGCGTCGCAGGCGCCTTGCCCCCGGCCGAGCCGAACACGCGGATGTCGCTGACCGCCAGGTTCTTCGCGCCAACGTGCCCATGGACATAGCGCACGTAGCGCGCCTGCACCGGGGCGGGCAGCTGGAAATAGGCGTTTGGCCGGTCGCGCCGCGGTCCCTCGGTCCTGGCCAGCGGATGCCAGGCATGGCCGTCCACCGAATATTCGAGCAGGAACTCGGTATAGATGTCCGGTGCGTCGCCGAAGCGGCCAGCCTTATAGTCGGCGAAGTTCACCTGCACCGCGCGCAGCGTCTTCACCGCGTCGAGATCGACGGTGATCGACTCGCCGGCCTTGTTCTCCCCGGCGACCCAGAAGGTCCGCGGATCCTCGTCGGTCACCCGGTCTGCGGCGAATTCACCCTGCGTCGAGGAAGCCGCCGCCTTCTTGCGATACGAAAGCAGCATCCAGCCGGTGAACAGGCTCTCCGGATCCGCGACCTTGCCCGTCGGCGCGTAGTGGGGGAAATCACCGAAGCGGGTCGACACCGCCATCTGCCCATCCGCCCAGAACCGGGCCGGCCACATCCCGATCCGCCGCTCGAAGGTCCAGTTATAGCCGATCCACGGCGTGCCGGTGTTCCACCAATTGCCGTTCACATCCTCGAAGGTCGAGCCATGCCCCGCGCCCTGCACGAAGCCGCCCGGCTTGTAGGCGACGGGGTTCCACGGCGCATATTCGAACGGCCCCAGCGGCTTGTCCGAGACATAGGTGCCGTTCGAATAGGCGTTATATTCGGTGCCCGGCGCGCCGTACTGGAGGAAGTAGCGGCCGTTCACCTTGGTCATCCAGGCGCCTTCCATGAAGGGCTGGATCGGCGTGCCGTTGGGCAAGGTGCCCGAATGATCCTGCCCGAACCGCTCCCAGCCATGCTTGTCAGGCTGCAGCGCCAGCATCGGCTTGGGCTTGCCCTTGTAGACCAGCTTGCCGTCCTCGAACGCGATCTCGATGCCGTAGAGCGGGAAGACGTTGGACGAGCCCCAATACATGTACCATTTGCCGTCGTCGTCCTTGAACAGCGCGGGATCCCAGGGGCCGGGCGGAACCTTGTCCTCGCCGGGCGCGGGCACATGCCCCTCGCCCACCGCATCGGTCAGGTCGGGCATGCGCCGCACGAAGAAGTCGAGCTGGCCGCTGTCCGGGTCGGTGGTCGACAGGATCGATTCCGGCCGCGTCATCGAGGGCTGGATCAGGATACGCTCGCCGTCGCTCCACACCGCGGGCGCGACGATCGAGTTGAACGGCCAGCGGCTCGGCTTGATGAAGGTCCAATGGACCAAGTCGCTCGACGACCAGTATCCGTCCGCGAGCGTCTGGAAGAGATAATACTTCCCCTTGTGGGTGACGATCGCCGGGTCGGCGCCGGTGCGGTAGGAGACGCCCTGGTTCACCTGCTCGAAATTGTAGCGATAATCGATGTCGATCGGATTGGCATAGGTCTGGCGCACCGCCTGCGCCTGCGCGCTCCCCGCCATCCCCAGCCCGGCCAGCACGAATCCGATACGCATCTTCACGTCCCCAAAATGAAAAGGGGGAGGAAAGCCCATAGGCTCGCCTCCCCCGAAATTGTCCGTTCGAACCGGGCTTAGAACTTGTAGCCCAGGCGGAACTGGATGCGCCGCGGCAGCGTGATCGTGTTGTTGCCGATGCGGCCCGGATCCAGCGGATCGGTCGCGCTGAAGAAGCCGTCGAAGTCCTTGAAGTTCTTGTTGTTGAACGCGTTCAGGATATCGACCGCCGCTTCGACCTGGCCGATGCCGTTGATCTTGAAGCGGTTGGCCAGCGTCAGATTGACTTCGCAGAAGGCGAACAGCCCCTCGATGCAGTTCTTCTCCGGATAGGCCGAGGTGATGCGCAGCTTGCCGGTGTCGAAGCCCTGGGTGGCGTCGGTGACCTGATAGGCCTGGCCGCTGCCCAGCTGGGTGACTGTCGAGAAGGAGAAGCCGAGCGGCAGGTCGACCATGCCCGAGATCACCACCCGGTGACGCTCGTCGCCCGGACGGGCACGCCAGCCATAGGCGTCCGGCGTGATGCCATCGAGGCTGAACAGGTCGTTGCCGTTCTGCTCGGCCTTGGACAGCGTATAGGCGATGTTGAGGCCCCAGCCCGACGACTTGGTGTAGTTCTTGTCGAGCGTGACGAAGAGCGCCTTGTAGCGCGTGTCGAGGCCGTCATAGCCGATCAGGACGTTGGCATAGCCATACGGCACCACCGTCGAGGTGTTGCAGCAATTGCCCAGGCCGTTGTTCTGGCGGGTCGCGAACAGGTTGGTATAGCCGTTGCGGCCGCGCTGGTACGAGCCGGTGACCGAGGCCTGGAACACGCCGATACGCTGGCGCACACCGAGGCTGAACTGGTCGTTGACCGGCGGCTTGGCATCGTTCTTCACCGCGAACAGCTCGGGCAGGCCGGAGCCCTGGGCGCTGGCGCGCAGGGCGAGCAGGCCCTCGCGGGTCAGGTAGGACGGGTTCCACGCGACGGTCGGCAGGCCCGAACGCGGCGCGCCATTGGTCGAGAAGCGGAACACGCCGATCGGGTTGAGCACGCGCGACAGCTCGTCGACCGTGTTGTTGAAGTTGTTGCGGTCGTAATAGCGGCCCCAGCCGCCGAAGATCACCGTCGAGCGATCGCCGTTCAGGTCGTACGAGAAGCCGACGCGCGGCGCGAACGCCCCGGTGAAGGGCTTACGGTCATGGCCGTCGGTGATGTAGTTCTCGGGATCGAAATAATAGGTCTTCGGCAGCGAGCGCAGCGCGGCGGCGGCACTGGCCGGCGTCACATATTCGTTGTTGAAGCCGTTGGTCTCGTAATCCCAGCGCACGCCCAGGTTGAGCTGCAGGCGCGGGGTGAGGTTCCAGTCGTCCTGCACATAGACGCCGACCTGGGTGTTCGACGCCTGGATCAGCGAGTTGCCGAGGCCAAGGCGCGCTTCGCTCGGGAAGGCGAAGCTGAGGTTGTTCCCGGGATCGCTGACGAAGGTGTAGTGCGGCTGGACATAGGCCTGGTTGTCGAAGGTGATGTCGGTCACCTGGACGCGCACGCCCGCCTTGAACACATGGCCGGCAATGCCCGAATAGGTGAAGTCGTTGCGGAACGTGTAGCTGTTCTGCGTTTCCTTGCGGGTCGAGTCCTTGCCGCCCGCGATGATCACGCCGGCATATTCATATTGCGGCAGCTCGGGGTGGAGCGAGGTCGGGTTGAACGTGTAGTTCAGGTAGCTGGCGTTGAACTCGTTGACGAAGTCGCTGCCGTTATACGCCCATTTGAACTGGTAGGTGTCGACCCGGTTGCGCTTGTTCTCCGCGGCCTCGTACGAGGTCTGGTTGCCGAAGCCCTGGATGTCGGTCTCGTCGCGGCGGCTGAACGACAGGTCGAAGGTCTGGCGATCGTCCGGGGTCAGCGTCAGCTTGCCGAAGTAGAAATCGCTGCGGAACGGGCTGACGAACGCGCCCTCGAGCGTGCTGATGTCGCGGCCGAGCGACGCCGAGGCCGCGGCGCGCAGCGCGGGCGTGCCGCCGGCGACGACGTTGAACGCGCGGTCCTGGTCGTTGCCTTCATAGGCGCCGAAGAAGAACAGCTTGTCCTTGATGATCGGGCCGCCCAGCGCCGCGCCATACTGCTTGCGCTCGAAGGCCGGCTCGGCGCGGTTGTTGCGCTTGTCGAGATACGCCTTCTCGCTCAGGCTCTTGTCGGTGTACTGGCCGAAGATCTCGCCGTGGAACTCGTTGGTGCCCGACTTGGTGATCGCGGTGACGATCGCGGCGCCGGCCTGCTCATACTCGGCCTTGTAGTTCTGCGTCAGGACGCGGAATTCCTGCACGGCGAGCTGGCCGAACGGGTTGCCGCGGCTGTTCTGCTGGCCGGCGATGCCGCCCTCGCGCAGCTGGTTCTTCAGGCTGACGCCGTCGATGAACACATTGACCTGGCTCGCGGTCGACGCGCCCGAGGTGATGCCCTTGTCGGTCTCGCTATCATTGTAGCGCACGCCCGGGGCGAGTGCTGCAAAGGCCAGGAAGTTGCGATCGGTCTGCGGCAGGCGCTCGATCTGGGTGGTGCTGACATTGGTGGCAACTTCGCTGGTGCGCGTCTCGCGCAGGCGGGTGCCGGTCACCACGATCTGGCTGCCTTCGGTCGGTGCGGTCGCCGCGGCGCCGCCCACCGCCAGGTCGAGGCTGGCCGCCTCGCCGACGCCGACGACGATATTCTGGCTCACCGTCTCGGTGCCGGCGGTCGCGGTCACTTCATATTCGCCGGGGCGCAGGCCGTTCAGCGCATAGCCGCCATTGGCGTCGCTCACCGCGCGGAAGGTCTGGTTGGTCGCGATGCTGCGCGCGGTGATCTGGGCACCCGCCGCGGCATTGCCGTCGGCGCCGGTCACCTGGCCGCTCAGGCTGGCGGTGCTCACCTGTGCCGAAGCCAGGGTCGGCAGCATCACTGCGCCGCCCGCAAGCAGGGTCGCGGCGGCCATTGCCGTCGCCGAGATGCCGCGCGTCAGGACACGACGCTTCGAATTGAAAATCGCCACTCTAATCCTCCCCAGCCCAAGGCTGTAATCGGTTACAAACTCGGTTCCGCATTGTTCTTGTTTTTGTGCGCGGACAGAAACGCCCCCTGGAACCGGTTACATGAAACTGTCAATCCCATGTTTGCGTCAGCGTTGTCGGAAGCGCATTTTGCTGCGGTGCGATGTGTCCCGCATGCAACACTCGTCCCTGGCTGGCGCGATCGACCGGTCATCGGGGGACCCTCTTGCGGCGCGTGCGGGGTGTTCCCCATATCTGCGCCATGAGCGAAACAAACGCGTGGCACGGCACGACGATCCTTTCCGTGCGCAAATCCGGTAAAGTGGTGATTGCAGGCGACGGGCAGGTCTCCGCCGGCAACACCGTGATGAAGCCCAACGCCCGCAAGGTGCGGCCGCTGGGCGATGGCAAGGTGATCGCGGGCTTTGCCGGCGCCACCGCCGACGCCTTCACCCTGTTCGAGCGGCTCGAGGCCAAGCTGGAGCGCCACAACGGCCAGCTGCTGCGCGCCGCAGTCGAGCTCGCCAAGGACTGGCGGACCGACAAATATCTCCGCAACCTTGAGGCGATGCTGATCGTCGCCGACGCCGAGGTGACCCTGGTCGTCACCGGCAATGGCGATGTGCTGGAGCCCGAGGGCGGCGTCGCCGCGATCGGCTCGGGCGGCAATTTCGCCCTCGCGGCGGCCCGCGCGCTGGTCGACTACGAGAGCGATCCCGAGAAGATCGCGCGCCAGGCAATGAAGATCGCCGGCGAGCTCTGCGTCTACACCAACGATCGCCTCACGGTCGAAACGCTGGACAGCGCGAATTAACCAACGCATCGGCGGCGGCATGAAGTTCCGCATGGATTATGACGCCGCCCGCAACCGCATCCTGGTCGAGATCCGCGATTTCTGGACGATCGAGACCGTCCGCGAATTCGCGACGGCGGCAGGCGCCAAGGCCCAGGAAGTCCTCGCGATCCGCAACGATTACGACGTGCTGATCGATTCGCGCGACTTCCCGGTCCAGGCCAATGACGTCGCCGATCTGCTGCCCAGCATCGCCGAGGCCGGCCTCACCCTCACTTCGGGCCGCGCCGCCTCGGTGGTCGGCAGCCACCTCAACAAGCTCCAGGCCGAACGCACCCAGACGCATCCCCGGATGCGGATCTTCATGACGGTCGAGGAAGCCGAAGCCTGGCTCGCGGAAGCGCGCTAGCCCCTCTCTTCAACCGGGCGGTGGACGCAGGCGGCATTTGCCGCGCGCGTCTCAGTTGCCGTCGGCGTCGACCATGAACACCACCGGCCTGCCGCGCGACATCGGCTCCCAACCCGCCGACAGCGCGGCGCGCACGCACCGCGAGATCGTGGCGTCATCGAGTTGGAGACGACCGCGCGGCAACCCCTTCAACAGCCGCTTGGGGGGCGGAAATTCCACCAATGCTTCGCGCTTGGCATCCTGCTGGAGGATGGAAATCGTCATGCCCTTCCAGCCCTCGTCATCCGACAGATGCGGTTCGCGCTGAAGGTGCCAGTCATAGGATACGCCATCGACACTTACGGTGCCGACATTGCCTCGGGAGTTCGACATGGGGTCGCCACTAGCATAGCAACTGCGCCGAAGCACAGGGGCGGGTTCATGCCCAGGCTACAGGCGAGGCCCGCACGTGCCGACCCGGCCCGTTCGAGGCGCTCTCGAACCTAGACGAAGCTACCGGCGGCACGTAGGACCGATGACGCAGTTTGGCGGGAAAACGTGGACCCGCAGGGTTTTGGATTCCAATGAATTATCGCCATTCCTTCCATGCCGGCAACAGCGCCGATGTCGTGAAGCACAGCCTGCTGATCGCGCTTGTCCGGGCCTTGCAGCAAAAACAGGGTGCGCTGACCCTTATCGACACCCATGCCGGCTGCGGGCTCTACGACCTTGGCGGCGAGCAGGCCCAGCGCACCGGCGAAGCCGCACAAGGCGTGCTGCGGGCCTTTGCCGACGCGAACCCCTTGCTGGACGACTATCGCGCCGCCGTACGGGCGGTGAATGCCGGGACCGAGCCGCAGCTCTACCCCGGCTCGCCGCAGTTCCTGGCGCAGCTCCTGCGCCCGCAGGACGTGCTGATCCTCAATGAAAAGCATCCCGAGGACGCGCATGCCCTGCGCGGCGCGATGCGCGGCACGCCTGCCGCCGTGCACGAGCGCGATGCCTATGAGCTGTGGCTGGCAATGCTCCCGACCCGAACGCCGCGCGGGGTGGTGGTGGTCGATCCGCCGTACGAGCAGACGGACGAACGCGCCCGCATCACCGCCACCCTCGCCGCGGCGCACCGCAAATGGGCGCATGGCGTGACGGTGATCTGGTATCCGCTGAAAGACCGCGCCACGCATCAGCGGTGGAAGGGCGATCTGCGCAGGCTCGGCATCCCGAAATTCCTGGTTGTCGAGCATTGGCTGTATGATGCCGACCAGCCCGGCATCTATAACGGCGCGGGGCTTTTCATCGTCAACCCGCCCTATGCCTTCACCCAGGCGCTGCCGCCGCTGCTGGAAGCCCTCCGCGCCGCACTGGCGCCGGAAGGGCACAGGGGCGAGATCATCGCCGATTGGCTGGACGATAGAAATTAAGCCTGACCGCTCCTCAACCGTTTGGATGCCGCACGCGTTGAACCGTCCCTTCCAAGCCCCTCCCCCTCGGGGGAGGGGTTGGGGTGGGGCCTATCCGCGAGTCCCGGTCTCGGTGAGACACCTGCCCCACCCCCAACCCCTCCCCTGAAGGGGAGGGGCTTTGCCCACCCATGAGCCCAGCTCATGCCTCTCCCAACCAAAACCAGGTTGAGCCCGGCCCCGTGCGCCCTACCCTGCGGCCATGCAGATCGCCCGCCGCCCGCTGATCGCCTCCGCCGCGCTCGCCCTCCCCGCCTGCACGACGACAACCCCACGCCCACAACCAGCAAGCGCCAGCACCACCCGCGGCCCGAAATGCCTGCCGATCGTCAATGTCGCCCCCAGTCGCGTCATCCGCACGGTCGCGGGCCTGCGCCCCTATCGGTCGCAAGGCTTCGTCGTCCGCGCCGAAGCGCTCGGCGACAAGAAGCTCGTCCATAATTACGGCCATGGCGGCGCCGGCATCACCCTGAGCTGGGGCACCTCGCGCCTCGCAGTCGATCTCGGCCTGCCCGGCCACACCGGCCCGGTCGCGGTGCTCGGCTGCGGCATTGTCGGGCTCACCACCGCGCGGCTGCTCCAGGAAGCCGGCCGCCAGGTCACGCTCTACGCCGCCCAGCTGCCGCCCCACACCACCTCGAACATCGCCGGCGGCCAGTGGCACCCGGCCAGCCTCTACGATCCCGCCCAGGTCACCCCCGAATGGATCGCCCAGTTCAAGCTCGCGATGGACTATAGCTGGCGGCGCTTCCAGATCATGGTCGGCGAGGAGTACGGCATCCGCTGGGTGCCGACCTATCTCCAGATGCGCGACGATCCCGCCGAGGATTCGACCGAGCCCGATCTCGCCGACGCCTATGAGGCCGACCGGGTGATCCTCGGCCCCGGCGAGCATCCCTTCCCGGTCAAGCGCGTCCGCCGCTTCAGCACGATGTATGCCGAGAGCGGCCATCTGCTCCGCCAGCTGATGCGCGACATCCAGATCGCCGGCGGCAAGTTCGTCATCCGCGACTTCGCCACCCCGGCAGACATCGCCGCCCTGCCCGAAACGCTTGTCTTCAACTGCACCGGCCTCGGCGCCGGCAAGTTGTTCGGCGACACCGGCATCGAGCCGGTCCGCGGCCAGCTCGCGGTGCTGCTGCCCCAGAGCGAGGTGCAATATGCCTTTGCCGGCCGCATGGGCTATATGTTCCCGCGTGCCGACGGCATCGTCTGCGGCGGCAGCTTCGAGCATGGCGAATGGGATCCCACGCCCCAGCCCGATCGGATCGCGAAGATCCTTGCGCGCCATCGCGACTTCTTCTCGGGCTTTCGCTGCACCGCTTGAAGCCGGGCACCCGGACCCCAACATCGGGGTCCGTAACGAAGCCAGAGTATCCAATCCCCCAATGAACGATAATCTCACGCCCAAGGCGATCGTCGCCGCTCTTGATGCGCACATCATCGGCCAGAAGGATGCCAAGCGCGCCGTGTCGGTGGCGCTGCGCAACCGCTGGCGCCGCCAGCAGCTCTCGGCCGATCTGCGCGACGAGGTCACGCCGAAGAACATCCTGATGATCGGGCCGACCGGCTGCGGCAAGACCGAGATCAGCCGCCGCCTCGCCAAGCTCGCCGACGCGCCGTTCGTGAAGGTCGAAGCGACCAAGTTCACCGAAGTCGGCTATGTCGGCCGCGACGTTGAGCAGATCGCCCGCGACCTGGTCGAGGAAGCGATCCGGCTCGAGAAGGAGCGCCGCCGCGCCGCGGTGAAGGACAAGGCCGAGGAAGCAGCGATGGGCCGGTTGCTCGACGCGCTGACCGGCAAGGACAGCTCCACCGCCACCCGCGAAGCCTTCAAGCAGCGCTTCGCCGAGGGCACGCTCGACAATGCCGAGATCGAGATCGAAGTCGAGCAGGCCCAGGCCATGCCCTTCGACATCCCGGGCGGCGCGCCCCAGATGATCAACCTCGGCGAGATGATGAAGGGTCTTGCCGGCACCCCGCTCAAGCGCCGCAAGATGAGCGTCCGCGCTGCCTGGACCAAGCTGGTCGAGGAAGAGGCCGACAAGCGGCTCGACCAGGACGAAGTCAGCCGCGTCGCGCTGGCCGACGCCGAGGCGAACGGCATCGTCTTCCTCGACGAGATCGACAAGATCGCGGTGAGCGATGTGCGTGGTGGTTCAGTCAGCCGCGAAGGCGTGCAGCGCGACCTGCTGCCGCTGATCGAAGGCACTACCGTCGCCACGAAGTACGGCCCGATGAAGACCGATCACATCCTCTTCATCGCAAGTGGGGCGTTCCATGTCGCCAAGCCGAGCGACCTGCTCCCCGAGTTGCAGGGCCGCCTGCCGATCCGCGTCGAGCTGAAGGGCCTGACCGAGGAGGATTTCGTCGCGATCCTGTCGGACACCAAGGCGAGCCTGGTGCAGCAATATGCCGCGCTGCTCGGCACCGAGGGCGTCAGCATCGACTTCACCCAGGACGGCATCCGCGCAGTCGCGCGCATCGCAGCCGAAGTGAATGCCGAGGTCGAGAATATCGGCGCCCGCCGCCTGCAGACGGTGATGGAGAAGCTGCTCGAGGACATCAGCTTCGGTGCCGAGGATCGCAAGGGCGAGACGCTGGTGATCGACGGCGCCTATGTCGACCAGCAGCTCGCCGCCGTGGCCCGCAACACCGATCTCAGCCGCTACGTGCTGTAATTCTTCAAATCCTCCCCGAGCTTGTCTCGGGGAGGGGGACCATTCGCGCAGCGAATGGTGGAGGTGCCGCCGCAACGCGGCGGTAACCGCCGCGCCCCTCCACCACGACGCTTCGCGTCGCGGTCCCCCTCCCCCAGCAAGCTGGGGGAGGATTTTATTCTACTACTTCGCCTTCTCGTACGGCGTGAATTTCCCGAACATGCAATAGGCGCTCGGGATGCTCGATCCCGGATCGAGCACCCGGAACCGGTCGTTCCGGCAGATCTGCGATCCATGCACCTCGACGATCAGCGTGGTGTAGGGCTGCAGCCCGGGGCACGAACTGCCCAGGTCGTTGCGCCAAAGCGTCCGCCCCACCGGCTTGTAGAGAATGGTGCGGTCGTCGATGATCTGCGGCGCGTCGCTGTCGGTCACCGAGATGCAGTCACGGGGCGCCCCCGCCACCCGGTCTCCGAGCGCCGAAGCCAGGTCCTTCTGCGCCTCGGCCTGTTGCGAGGCCATCATCTCGCTCGTCGGCGTACACCCCGCCAGCGCGATTCCCGCGATCAGCAGCGTAGCCCGCATCGCCGCGCCCCTCACTTGCTGTAGGGCACGAAGCGGCCCAGCGCGCAGGATCCGGTCCACATGCCGCCGATCCGCGCCCGGGTCTGCACCGTGTCGCCCCGGCACACCTGGCCGCCGACGCTGGTGATCACCGGCAGGTCGCCGCGCGACAGCCCCGGGCACGATCCGATCAGGTCGCTGCGCCAGACCCTGTTGCGCCCGCCGATATAGAGGATCGTCTTCGCAAAGCCCTGCACTTCGTTCGTCCGCTGCGGCGGCAGGCAATCGACCGGCGCACCGGGCGTGAGCCCGGCAAGGCGCTTGGCGATCTGCGCGTCGTCGCTGTTCGCGCCCTTCTGGGGCAGCGCGGTGTTGGCCGCGCAGGCGGCAAGGATCAGAAGCGGTGTGGCGAAGCGGATCATCATCTGTCTCCCGTCGCCCCCGACACTGGCCGGACTATACGCCTGCGTCGATCAAAAAACATCCTTCGCGGCGCGCCGCTCGGCGAGCTGCTCGACGCTTTCCGCGCGCAGGAACGGGTTGGTCGCCAGCTCGGCGCCGATCGTCGTCGGCACGGTCGGCTCGCCCGCTTCGCGCAGCGCGTTGACCTCGGCCATGCGCGCCTGCAGCGCCGCGTTGTCCGGCTCCACGCTCAGCGCGAAACGGCCATTCGCCTGGGTATATTCGTGCGCGCAATAGACCTGGGTCTCGGGCGGCAGCGTCGCGAAATACTGCATGTTGCGGAACATCTGCTCCGCGGTCCCTTCGAACAGCCGGCCGCAGCCCATCGCGAACAGCGTGTCGCCGACGAAGATGATGCCCTCGGACGCGAAGTGGAAGGCGATGTGCCCGGCGGTATGCCCCGGCACGTCGACCACCTGCGCGACATGCTGGCCAACCTTGATCTTGTTGTTCGACCCCGCCAGCCAGTCGGCCCCCGGGATGCGGGTGCCCTCGCCCGAAGGGGCGATGATCACCGCGCCGGTCTCGGCCTTCAGCTGCGCATTGCCGCCGGTGTGATCGGGATGCCAATGGGTGTTGAGGATCGCGTTGAGCTTCCACCCGCGCAGCTTGAGCTCCTCGAGCACCGGCGCGGCAACGCCCGGATCGACCACGGCAGTCTTGTCCGCACGCTTGTCGTGAACCAGCCAGATGTAATTGTCGCTAAGCGCGGGAATGCGGACGATTTCGAGTGCCATGATACCCTTCCGCTTACCTTTTTAGGCCCTTAACCAGGCTTTGCACCAATCCGGCGCGATTTGCTTTCAAATTTCTGCAGGTTCAGCCTCGCGCGGCGCGCAGTTCCTCGGCCAGAAGCCGCACCAGCGCCTCCGCGCCCATCGCCCGCACCCGCGCCACGCTCGTCCCCGCCCAGAGCGGCGAGTAATCGCCCCGCCCATCGGCCTCGGCATGCGCGCGCAACGGCGCCAGCGCGTTCGAGCCATAGGGGAAGGCCGGCACTTCGCCGCGGACCGGCCCGAGCTCGCGCATCAGCCGGTTGCGGATACCCTGGGCTTCACGGCCCGAGAACAGGTTGGTGAATTCGGTTGCCACCCCGGTGCCGAGCAATGCCCGGAACGGCGCCGAGATGCTGCTCTCCGCCGCCGCGAGGAACGCCGTGCCCAACTGCACCGCGCTCGCGCCTGCCGCCAGCGCCCGGGCGATATCCGCGCCGTCGGTGATCCCGCCCGCGGCGATCACCGGCACATCGATCCTCTCGGCCAGCAATTCGGCAAGCGGCACCGGCGCGTGCGCATCGCCCAGGAACCAGCCGGCATGCCCGCCCGCCTCGCCGCCCTGCGCGATCACGGCATCGACGCCGCGGTCCGCCAGCCAGCGCATCTCCGCGGGCGTCGTCGCGTTGCCGAGCACCAGCGCGCCGGCGGCCCGCACCCGGGCAAGCAGCGCTTCGCCGGGCAGTCCGAAATGGAAACTGACGATCTCCGGCCGCGCCGCCTCGACCGCCGCGCACAGCGCATCGTCGAACGGCCGGCGCAGCGGCGGCGGCGTGCCGGGTGCCACGCCCTCCTCGGCATAATAGGGCGAGAGCAACGCGCGCCAGGTGCGCTCGCCCGGCGCCGGCTCGGGCAGGTGATGGCAGAAGAAGTTCAGGTTGAGCGGCCCGTCGGCCCCGGTCCGCACCTCGGCGACCTGGGCCGCCAGTTGCTCGGGCGTCAGCAGCGCGCAGGGCAGCGATCCGACCGCCCCGCCCCGCATCGCCGCGATCGCCAGCGCGGGCCCGCCCGCACCGGCCATCGGCGCCTGAATTATCGGGGCGCGGGCCCCGACCGTCTCGAGAAAGCCTACCACTGCCCCGTGTTCGGCATCGACGCCCAGGGCTCGGCCGGCGGCAGCGGATCGCCCGCCTGGAGCAGCTCGATCGAGATGTTGTCGGGAGTGCGGACAAACGCCATGTTGCCGTCGCGCGGCGGGCGGTTGATCGTCACGCCGCCGTCCAGCAGCCGCTGGCAGGTCTCGTAGATATTGTCGACACGGTAGGCGAGGTGCCCGAAATTGCGCCCGCCGGTATAGATTTCGGCCGGGCTGCCGTCCTCGGCCGGCCAGTTATAGGTCAGCTCGACCTCGGCATCGGCGCGCTTGCCCTCGCCCTTGCTGTCCTCGTCGGCGGCAAGGAAGATCAGCGAGAACCGCCCCGCCTCGCTGTCCATCCGCCGGACCTGCTTGAGGCCCAGCAGCTCGAAAAAGGCGATGGTGGCGTCGGGATCCGTCACGCGGATCATCGTGTGGAGATAGCGCATGCGGCGGGAGATAGGGGCTAAGGGTCGAGTCGCCAACCAATCAAATCCTCCCCCAGCTTGTCTGGGGGAGGGGGACCGCCGCCGAAGG
>JAEXLC010000254.1 GCA_023445495.1 Pseudomonadota bacterium
CTGGGCCGGTGGCGCAGCTGCCTTGCCACCACCGCGAAGTCGCCGGGCGTCAGCCCGTCGAGCCCCGCCACCGGCGGCGCCATCCCGAAGAACCGCTCGAACGCCCGACCAGCCCGCTCGCGTTCCAGCGGGCGCAGCGCCAGCTTGAACACGAAGCGGCGCAGCGTCGCCGGATCGAGCTTCCCGGGATGGTTGGTCGCCGCCACAACCGGCAGCGGGTGCCGGTCGAGCCAGGTAAGCAGCTCGTTGACCTGCCCCACTTCCCAGCTCGCCTTCGCGCTCGTCCGGTCGAAGAGGAGCGAGTCCGCCTCGTCGAACAGCAACACCCCGCCCCGCCGCCGCGCCTCGGCAAAGGCATCGGCGATGTTGCCCTCGGTCTCGCCCACCCATTTGGAGAGCAGGTCCGAGGCGCGCTTGACGATCAGCGGCCGGTCGAGCCGCTGCGCCAGGTGCCAGGCGAGCGCGGTCTTGCCCGTGCCCGGCGGCCCGGTGAGCAGCAGCGAGACATCGCTGGCGCCCGCCCGGGCGATGCCCTCGATCACCTCCGCCACCGGCGGATCGCTTTCGTAGAGCATCACGTCGAGCGCGCCCGGCCCGTCGAGCGGCAGCTCGCCGCCGCGCAGCGCGGTGACCAGCGCCTCGGCAGAGCGCACCCCGCCATCGGCCTCGCCCGCCAGCCGCCCGGCCCGGGTCGCCACCCGCAGCACCGTCGCCGCCTCGGGCGCCACGTCGAGCAGCCGGCCAAAGCCTTCGCCCGGCGCCACGCCCTCGTCCGCCGCCACCCGTTCGAGCATCCGCTGCCCCGCCCCGCGCGTGGGCAGGCCTAGCTTGAGCACATGGCTCATCCGCCGCAGGATCGCGCCGTCGACATTGCCGATCGCGTTGGTCGTCCAGATCACCGGCACCTTGTTGGTCTCCAGCATCCGGTTGACGAACACCTTGCTGCCCGTCCGCGTCCGGAACCAGTCGCCGTCGCTCGGGGCCGCATCGCCGATCAGATCCTCCATCTCGTCGAACAGCAGCAGCGCGCCCCGCCGCCCGGCGAGCACGCGCTGCGAAAGCTGCATCGCGGCGATGCGTTCCCAGCGCTTGGGCTCCTCGCCGTCCTCGTCCGCTTCGGCCACCGCGTGCAGCCGCGCGCCCGCGGCCGCCGCCAGCGTCCGTGCGAACTCGGTCTTGCCGGTGCCCGGAGGGCCGTGGATCAGGATGTTGATCCCCGCCGCCTGCTCGGCCAGCGCGCCCTTGAGCAGACGGACCAGATAGTCCGCCTCCGCCACCGCGAAGTCGTCCAGCCCCAGCCGCGCCGTCTGGCACGGCCCGGCCAGCGCCTCGATCAGCGGGCGGCCCGGCCGCGGCGCACGGTCGAGCAACTGCTGCAGCGACCAGCTCAAGTCGATCTCGACCCGGCCCTGCCAGTCATGGCCGAAGCTGACCAGGCCGAGCATCACCGGCGCCGAGCGGCGCGCGATCCGCCCGGCATCCAGCGGTTCGGCACCGGCCAGCTCGCCGAGCAGGCCCGGCAGGTCGACCGCCGCAAGGCGCAACACCTCGACGAGCCCGGCGACGCGCGGCACCCGCTGGCTGGCGACGAGCAATTCGAGCAGCGCGTGGTCGAGCGGCCCGAAGCCGAGCATTGCCGCCAGTTCGTCGGCGATCTGGAGCACCTGCGGGCGCATCTCGCCCAGCGGCCGCCAGCGCAGCGTGCCGGCCAGCAGCCCTTCCCATGCGATCTCCTCGCTCCCCACGGACGAGCCGGTGAGCCAGTCGATATGCGGCAATGCCCATTCGTGCACCGCCCTGGCGAGCGGCGCCGTGGCCGGCAGGTGCCGGCCGATCCGGCGGAGCATCCGCCGGACGATCTGATGTTCGTGCATAAATTCCCATAGTCGCCCGGGCGCAGCGAACGGCACGCGCACAGGCGCGCCGCGGCATCGGCCGGAACGTATCTCTGTTCAGTCTGTCGATACGGTTTGCTGCGGGCGCCGCCTGGCTCCCGCGGCGCTCAGGGGCGCACTACAGGAACGAAGCGACGCAGGGCAGAAGGCCGTAAGGGGCGTTCTTGACCAACACGTCATGTCTCCACGTCGCCGGGCGGAAAATGTCCCCCGGCTGCGGCGGGCCAATACGCGCATTTTCGTTTCGCTTCAAGATCGGCCCGCACCGATCCGCGATGCCGATCCACAAGATCCCGCGGTCATCGCCGCGCAGGCAATTGACCTGCCACCCCCGCCCGCTAGCCTTGCCGCACAGCAAGGAGATACGAATGAAGCGGGTTCTGGCAGGTGCGGCGCTGGCGGCGATGGCGTTCACGGGGCATGCGCACGCCCAGCAGAACCCCCAGGCGGAAGCGCAGGCGCTCGAGCTGCTCAAGCGCGGCATCGCCTTCCGTACCGTCGCCGGCCCGGGCAACCAGACGCCCGACTATGCCGCCTATCTCAAGGAACAGCTCGTTGCCGGCGGCTTCGATCCGGCCGATATCCGCATCGAGAAGCTGGGCGACACCGCCTGGCTCGCCGCCCGCTATCCGGGCACGAACAAGGCCGCCAAGCCGATCTACATCTCCGGCCATATGGACGTGGTCGAGGCCAAGCCCGAGGACTGGACCCGCGACCCGTTCAAGCCGGTGGTCGAGAACGGCTATATCTTCGGCCGCGGCGCCACCGACATGAAATACGACCTGTCCACGGTCGTCGCCACGCTGATCCAGCTCAAGCGCGAAGGCTATAAGCCCAGCCGCGATATCCTCCTCCTCGCCTCGGGCGACGAGGAAACGAGCATGAAGACCACCGCCGCCATGGCCGAGCAATATCACGACGCCGAGCTGCTGCTGAACGTCGATGGCGGTGGCGGCGGGCTCGACGAGAATGGCAAACCCGAGATCTTCGGCCTGCAGGGCGCCGAGAAGACCTATGCCGATTACGAGCTGACCTTCACCAATCCCGGCGGCCATTCGAGCGCGCCCGGTGCCAGCAACGCGATCTATTCGCTCGCCCATGCACTGGCGAAGATCGAGGCATACCAGTTCCCCGGCGAGATCAACGAGATCACCCGCGCTGGCTTCGTCCAGGGCGCAAAGACCGCCGATGCGGAGATGGCCCGCGCGATGCGCGCCTTCCTCGCCAACCAGCAGGATCCCAAAGCGCTGGCAACGCTGCGTTCGGAGCCCGGCCTGATCGGCCAGACCGGCACCACCTGTGTCGCGACCATGGTCAATGCCGGCCACGCCACCAATGCCCTGCCCCAGCGCGCCACTGCGAACATCAATTGCCGGATCTTCCCCGGCACCTCGGTCGAGGCGGTCGCCGCGACGCTCACCAAGGTCGTCGGCGATCCCGAGCTCAAGCTGAAGACGCTCGACAGCGGCAGCATCGCCAGCCCGGCCTCGCCGCTGCGCCCCGACCTAATGAAGCTGGTGTCGGAGGGCATCCATGCCCGCTTCCCCGGCGTGCCGATCGTCCCTGCCATGTCGGCCGGCGCCAGCGACTCGATGTGGTTCCGCGCCAAGGGCGTGCCGAGCTACGGCGTCAGCCCGATCTTCATGAAGGGGTCGGACAGCTTCGCCCACGGCCTCAACGAGCGCACCCCGCTCAGTGAAATCGCGCCCTCGATCGTGTACTACAAGTTCCTGCTCAAGGGCCTTACGAAGTGACGGGAGACCGAAGGTGGCGCACAGCTTCGCGCAGGTGGGAGCCGATCCGGACGATCATC
Source organism: Pseudomonadota bacterium (assembly GCA_023445495.1). GTDB lineage: Bacteria > Pseudomonadota > Alphaproteobacteria > Sphingomonadales > Sphingomonadaceae > Sphingomonas. Next base: position 3,709 of record JAEXLC010000254.1, read on the forward strand.
TGAGCCTGCCCGGCTGGCTCTACACCGATCCGGAATATCATGCCGTCGAGCTCGACGCGGTGCTCCGCCCGTCCTGGCAGATCGTCTGCCATGAAAGCGATATCGCCGGCCCGGGCGACTTCCACACGCTCGATTATCTCGGCGAGAGCGTCATCGCGATCCGCGGGCAGGACGGGCAGGTCCGCGCCTTCGCCAATGTCTGCCGCCACCGCGCGATGCGGCTGGTCGCGGGGCCGAGTGGCTGCGCCCGGAAGCTGGTCTGCCCCTATCACGCCTGGACCTATGAGACCGATGGCCGGCTGAGCGGCGTCCCCTCCCGCGCCGACTATTCCACGCTCGATCCGTCGCAGCACGGCCTTGCCCCGGTGGACCTCGAGATCTGGCGCGGCTTCGTCTTCGTCCGGCTCGAGGATCGCGGCGGGCCCTCGGTCGCCGAGATGATGGCGCCCTATGATGCCGAGATCGCGCCCTATCGCTTCGAGGATATGCGCACGATCAGCCCGGTCCGCCTGCGCGACCGCGCGGTCAACTGGAAGAATGTCGGCGACAATTATTCGGACGGGCTCCACATCCCCGTCGCCCATCCGGGCCTCACCCGGCTGTTCGGCAAGAGCTACCGGATCGAGGCGATGCCCTGGGTCGATCGCATGTCCGGCTATCTGGCGGACAGTCCGCGTTCGAACTTCTGGGAAGGCTTCTACCAGCGGCACCTGCCCCGTGCGCCGCATCTGCCCGACGGCCACCAGCGGCTCTGGCTCTATTACAAGCTCTGGCCCAACCAGGCGTTCGACCTCTATGCCGACCAGATCGACTTCATGCAGTGGCTGCCCACCGGTCCCACCAGCTGCGTGCTGCGCGAAATGGCCTTCGCCCTGCCCGACGACCGCCGCGAGATGAAGCTGGTCCGCTACGCCAACTGGCGGATCAACCGCATGGTCAATGCCGAGGACACCTGGCTCATCACCAACGTCCAGACGGGCATGGCCTCGAAAAGCTACACGGTCGGCCCGATCGGCGACAGCGAAGTCTGCCTGCGCAGCTTCGCGCGGAAGATCCGCGGGTTGATCCCGGAAGCTAGGCTCCATCGCCCGCCGGCACCGGGGTGGAGCAGAAGGCCAAGGGCGACCTAATCCCTCTACCGCATTTGCGGGAGAGGGACGGCTCACCCGGCGAAGGCCGGGGGAGCCAGGGTGAGGGTCAGTGAGAGAGGCAAGCGCAACGCTCGCCGCCAGAACAGCCCCTCACCCTTCCGCCGACTGCGTCGGCTCCCTCCCTCTCCCGCAAAAGCGGGAGAGGGAAAAAGTGCCCCTAAGCCGCCAGCGCCCGCGCCGCCATCATCCGCGTCGCCCGCTCGGTCGCCAGCCTGGTATCCCCCGCCAGCTTCTTCACTTCGCCCGCCACCACCGCGAAGCCGCGCCCGGCATCGCCGGCGCGCGCCGCCTCGATCGTCGCGTTCAGCGCCAGCATGTTGGTCTGCGAGGCGATGTCGCTGATCGATCCGACGATCTCGGCCAGCTGCCCCATCGTCTCCTCGAGCGCCTGCTTCTGCTCGCCCAGCGCGTCGCGCAGCGCCACCTGGTCGGTGATGTCCATCGCGAACTTCACGATCCGCTCGGGCCATCCGCGCGCGTCGAGAATGGGGTTGTAGGTCGCCTGCAGCCACACCGCGCTGCCGTCCTTGGCAAGCCGCGGATAGACGCCGGAATCATAATGGCCGTTGCCGAGCTTGGCCCAGAAATCGGCATAGGCCTGCGATGCCACGATATCGGGCGCGCAGAAGATCCGGTGGTGCCGCCCGGCGATCTCCGGCAGCGTATAGCCGAGCGTCGCGAGGAACCGGTCGTTCGCCCACAGGATGTTGCCCCGCAGGTCGAATTCGATGATCGCCTGCGAGCGCGAGATCGCCGCCCAGGCGGCCACCGCGCGGCTCTGATCGGAAGAAAGAGATTGCACCATTGGCAATTCGGCTAGGGGCCGAAGGGCTAATTTTGGGTAACCAATTGCCCGGGGTTTCGCCAAAATGGGTGGCGTGCAAACTTTGAAATATAGACGATCCGATCGTCCGGCCGGGTTTCCGCGCGCATTTATCCCGCGGACCGGCTCGCGCCCCCGGCCGCCGCATGGAAGAACAGCGCCGACACCAGCCACAGCCCCGCGAACACCCCGCCGAACACCATCGCCTTGAACGGCCCGTCCGCCACGCGCGCGGTGTCGGGCGCGGTCGAGATCGCCAGCCCCAGCAGTCCCTGCATCGCCGCCGTGCCGAGCATCGCCCGCGCCATGCCGGCGGCCCGGAACCAGGCGGCGAATGCGCCCACGCCCGCGGCCATCACCACCAGGAAATAGCCGATCCCCGTCCCGTCATCGCGGACGAACACCGCCCACACGCTCAGGAACGACGCGATCAGCGCGACGGCGGCGCCCGCCCGGTACGCCCGGCTCGCGCTCGCCCGCTCGGCCAGCTCGTAGAGCAGCCCCACGCCGCCGATCAGGATGCCCGCCATCACGAAGCTGCCGGCTTCCCAATGCCATTCGTCGCTGATCTGCATCATCACCAGCGGCGTCAGCAGCAGCGCCACCGCCACGCTCCAGCGCGCGATCCGCCAGCCATTCCCGGGGCCGACCCCGGCCACTTCCCGCGATCCCGTCATCTGCCTGCCTTCCGCAATCCGTCCTGCCGGCATCATGGCACGGATCGCCTGCGCGGTTGTGCAGAAGCCAAGGAGAAAGCGAGGATAGCGCGCTTGCGGCGTGCCCGCTTTCGCCGTCTAGTGCGGATCGAACGGGGAGGCCGGCATGACCAGCAGATACGACGCGCTCATCATCGGCGGCGGCCATAACGGGCTGGTCTGCGCCTTCTACCTCGCCCGCGCGGGCCTCAAGGTCCGCGTGCTCGAACGCCGCCACATCGTCGGCGGCGCGGCGGTGACCGAGGAATTCCACCCCGGTTTCCGCAATTCCACCGCCAGCTACACGGTCAGCCTGCTCCGGCCCAAGGTGATCGCGGACATGAAGCTGCATGCCCGGGGCTGGCGCGTGGTCGAACGGCAGATCTCCAACTTCCTGCCGCATGACGGCGGCTATCTGAAGCTCGGCGGCGGCCACGAACGCACCCGCGCCGAGTTCGCCCGCTTTTCCGCGAAGGATGCCGAAGCCTTTCCGCGCTACGAGGAAGCGCTGGAGCGCGTCGCCGAAGTGCTGCGCGACATGGCGCTCAAGACGCCGCCCAATGCCGGCGGGGGCATCCGCGCGCTGCTCGCCGCCGCCGCGCAGGGCCGCAAGCTCGCCGGCATGGGAATCGAGGCGCAGCGCGACACGATGGACCTGTTCGTCAAGTCGGCCCGCGACTTCCTCGATAGCTGGTTCGAAAACGACTATATCAAGGCCGCCTTCGGCTTCGACGCGGTGGTCGGCAACTATGCCAGCCCCGATACGCCCGGCAGCGCCTATGTGCTGCTCCACCACGTCTTCGGCGAAGTGAACGGCAAGAAGGGCGCCTGGGGCCATTCGATCGGCGGCATGGGCGCGATCACGCAGCTGATGGCCGAGGCCTGCCTGGAGGCCGGGGTCGAAATCAGCCTCGAAGCCCCCGTCGCGAAACTGCTGGTCGACAATGGCAAGGTCGCCGGCGTCCGCCTCGAAAGCGGCGAGGAGATCGCGGCAGGCGTGGTCGCCGCCAATGTCGGCCCCGCTTTGCTCTATCGCCAGCTCGTCGATCGCAGCGACATGCCCGCCGACTTCGCTCGTCGCATGGATCACTACAAGGCCGGATCGGGCACCTTCCGGATGAACGTCGCGCTCTCCGAGCTGCCCGACTTCACCGTGCTGCCGGGCACTGGCGAGCATCACACCGCCGGCATCATGATCTGCCCGACGCTCGACTATATGGACCGCGCCTATACCAGCGCGCGGGCACACGGCATGTCCGACGAACCGATCGTCGAGATGACCATCCCCTCCACCGTGGACGACAGCCTCGCCCCGCCGGGCTGCCATGTCGCCGCGCTGTTCTGCCAGCAATTCGCTCCCGGCCTCGACTGGGACGCGCGCCGGGAGGAAGCCGCCGACCGGATCATCGACACGGTCACCAAACACGCGCCGAACTTCAAGGCATCGGTGATTGCCCGCCAGATCCATTCCCCGCTCGATCTCGAACGCAAGTTCGGCCTGATCGGCGGCGACATCATGCACGGCCATATGTCGCTCGATCAGCTCTGGGCCGCCCGGCCGGTGCTGGGGCACGGCGATTATCGCGGGCCGGTCCACGGCCTCTACATGTGCGGCGCCGGCACCCATCCCGGCGGCGGCGTCACCGGCGCACCGGGCCACAATGCCGCGCACGAGATATTGCGCGATCGCAGCCTGCTGGGGCGGCTGTTCGGGTAGGACGAGGGTAGGTTCCGCCCCCGCTTCTTCCTCGTCATCCCCGCGAAGGCGGGGATCCAGGGTAATACGGTAGAGGCGAAGAAATCGGGCGCATGGTTGCCGGATAGGGCAAGGCGAGCCCCAAGCGCACGGCCCTTGGCTCTGGATCCCCGCCTTCGCGGGGATGACGATGGGGTTGTGACCTCTAGCTCCCCCGCTCAGCTTGCCACCCGCTCCACCGCGCCCCGCCGCACCGCCAGGAAATACAACGGCACCGCGGTCAGCATCAGCCCGATGCTGAGCAGCACCGCCTCCAGCCCCGATCCCCACAGCACCCACAAGGCGAACCCCAGCCCCAGCACCGCCACCGGCCGCGCCACGTCCAGCCGGATCGCCGCCAGGCAGCCCCCGACATAGAGCCACAGCGTGGCGGCGGTGGTCAGCCGCAGCATGAAGTCGAGCAACCCGCCGGCGGAGCGCGTGGCGTTGCTCAGCACCAGCAGCGAAGCCAGCGTGCTCGCCGCGATCAGCACGCCCACCGGCACGTCGCGCTTGTTGGTCACCGCCACCCAGCGCGGCAACAACCCTGCCTTGCTCATTCCCAGCGGCACTTCGCCCTGCAGCAGCACCCAGCCATTGAGGCAGCCGATCGCCGCCACCGCCGCGAATCCGGCCACCGCATAGCCCGCCGCCGCTCCGCCATAATGCGCGACGAACAGCGCGATCGGTGCCTGCGCGGCAGCGACCACCGCGGGCGGCATCGCGAAGACGATCCCCGAGCAGATAATCAGGTAGAGCAAGGCGGTCAGCCCCAGCCCGGCCAGCGTCGCGCGCACCACGTTGCGCGCCGGATCGCGCACCCGCTCGGCCGCAACGCTCGCGCCTTCGAAGCCGACCAGCGCGAAGAAGGCCAGGGTGATGGCGGGGGTGAGCTGCGCCGCCGCGAAGGGCGCATGCGCTTCCGCGCCGAACTGCTTGCCGCCCGACAGCGCCAGCCCGGCCAGGATCGCCACCACCGCGATCAGCGGCAGCAGCTTGAGCGCGGTGGTCACCAGCTGGAAGTTCCCCGCCGCCCGCGCGCCCTGAAGGTTGAGCGCGGTGAGCAGCCAGATCAGCGCCACTGCCCAGAGCGCGCCCGACAATGCGGTCGCGGTCATCGCCGGCCAGAACACCCCGAGATAGCGCACCGCGGTCAGCGCGATCACGGCGTTGGCGCACCACACGCCCACCCAATAGGCCCAGCCGACCAGCACCCCCGGCAGCGGCCCCAGCGCCCGCGCGCAGATCGCCACCGCGCCGGTCTCCTCGGGCATCTCCTTGGCCAGGGCGGCCAGCACCGTGGCGAGCAGGGCGGCGGCGGCGATCGCGCAGACCCAGGCGGCAACCCCGGTCCAGCCGAACGGCGCGAGCTGGGCGGGCAGCACGAAGATCCCCGATCCGATCATCCCGCCGACGACGAGCGCCGCCGCCGTCCAGAAGCCGAATGGCCTTTTGCCTTCGCCCATATCCCCGTCCCCCTCAGATACCGCCGTCGACCGCCTCCAGCCCCTTGGCGGCCAGCCCCGCGATCAAATCCTCCGCACAGGCATCGAGTACCGCCGGGTCGGTCGCCCGCACCACGAAGTTCGCGCCGATCCTGCCGTCGCGGAAAAAGGGATAGCTGCCGATCGCCACGCCCTCATGCGCGCGCTCGGTGGCGGCCAGCATGTCGGCGATCTCGCTCTCCGCCGCCCAGGATCCGATCGTGCGCGACAGCACCGGGCGGCCGCCCTCCAGCGTGCCGGTCAGCGCGTCGAGCATGCCAGCGGTGATGTGCGGCACCCCGGCCAGGATGAAGAGATTGCCCACGCGGATGCCCGGCGCGCCGGACATGCGATTGGGGATCAGCTCGGCGCCCTCGGGCACCCGCGCCATCCGCAGCCGCGCATCGGTGATCCCGCCGCGGGTTTCGTAATAGCGCTCCAGGATCGCGCGCGCCTCGGGATGGATCACCACGCCGACGCCCAGCGCCACGGCAATCGCATCGACCGTGATGTCGTCATGCGTCGGCCCGATGCCGCCGGTGGTGAAGCAATAGTCGTAGCGGGTGCGCAGTTCGTTGACCGCCTCGACGATGCGCGCCTGCACGTCCGGCACCACCCGCACCTCGGCCAGGCGGATGCCCTGCACATTCAGCCAGGTCGCGATCTGGGCGATATTCTTGTCCTGCGTGCGGCCCGAGAGAATCTCGTCGCCGATCACCGCCAGCCCAGCCGTCCAGATGCGTTCGCCCATGGCAGCGGCATAGCCGCATGCGGTGCCCGCGCCTAGCGTTTCTGCCTCTCGAAAAACCCGGCCGATCGGCCTATATCGCCCCGATGACCGAATATGTGACCGTTACTGCCGACATGCCGCAGGCCCGCGATGGCGCGATCAAGCTCCATGGCCCGGCGGGCTTCGAGGGTATGCGCCGCGCCGGCCGCCTCGGCGCCGAGATCCTCGATGCGCTCGTCCCGCATGTCGTGCCCGGCGTCACCACCGCCGAGCTGGACGACATCGTCCGCCAGATGACGATCGCCGCCGGCGGCGTGCCCGCCACGCTGGGCTATCGCGGCTACACGCACAGCTGCTGCATCTCGAGCAACCATGTCGTCTGCCACGGCATCCCGAGCGAGAAGGCGCTGAAGGACGGCGACATCGTCAATATCGACGTCACCCCGATGCTCGACGGCTGGCACGGCGACACCAGCCGCATGTTCCTGGTCGGCGATGTCGGGATCAAGGCACGCCGGCTGGTCGACGTCACCTATGAGTGCCTGATGCTCGGCCTCGAACAGGCCAAGCCCGGCAACCACCTGGGCGATGTCGCGCATGCGATCCAGCGCCATGCCGAGAAGCATCGCTACGGCGTCGTCCGCGATTTCTGCGGGCACGGCCTCGGCCAGGTCTTCCACGACGCGCCCGAGGTGGTCCATGTCGGCCGTCCCGGCACCGGCCCCGAGCTGCGCCCGGGCATGTTCTTCACCGTCGAGCCGATGATCAACATCGGCCGCGCCGACGTGAAGCTGCTCGACGATGGCTGGACGGCGGTCACCCGCGACCGCTCGCTCTCGGCCCAGTTCGAGCATTCGATCGGCATCACCGAGACCGGCTGCGAGATCTTCACCAAGAGCCCCAAGGGCCTCGACCACCCGCCTTATTGAGGCGGATGGAACGAGGGGCGGTCCACGCCGCCCCTCCCCTCAACTCACGAGCTATAAGGCCGGCCCGACTGGATCAGGCGCTGGCGGTTGGTGTTGCCCGGCACCGCGATATGCGTCGCCGGGTCATATTCCCTGCCCGCCGCCGGGCTGCCCTGCGGCACCCAGATCTCGACGATCGTGTTGGTATAGCTCTGCGGCAGGTAGCGGATGAAATAGCCGTCGGGATGCTTGCTCCAGCGGCCGGTCGGCACCTCCTCGCTGCCTTCGCCCACGCCCGCCGCGCCGGCGAGCACCGCCACCCGCTCGAGATCGGCATAGCTGCTGCCGCCCGAGGTCAGCATGCGGCGCAGGTCCGCCTCCGCGCGCAGCGCCTGGCGCACGCCGCTCGGCAGGTTGTCGGCGATCGGCCCCTGGTTGAGCAGGTCCAGCGCGCTGCGGTTGAGCGAGGCGATCTGGCGCGGAGTGAGCAGCTGCGCCGCCACCGCCTTGTGCTCGGTCGACAGGTCCTCGAACTTCGCCCGGGCGATGATCGCCCAGAGCAAGGTCTGGATGACGTGCTGGTCGATCTCGGGATGGCTCACCGAGTTGCGCACGATCGAAACCACCGCGTCCTCGGCCGGCCCCTTGGGCGGTGCATAGAGATAGCCGTCGCCGCCGCCCGGGCCGTGGGTGCCGGCCTTCAGGCAATAGCTCTGGTCGTGGAAGCTGTAATAGCCCGGCTGCAGCACGAAACCGCCGGCCGCCGTGCGCTGCAACTGCGAAAGCGGCTTCTTGGGTTCGCGCGGCACGAAGCCGTCCTGGCTCGGATCGCCCCATTGGGCGTCCCGCAGGCTCGTCGTGATCGGCTCCTTCTGCAGGCTCGGCATGCTTATGCCGGCCTTCTTCACCAGCTTGCCGATGCTGCCGAACTGCGCCTGTGCCGGCATCGCGGAGAAGAGAAGTCCGGCCGTAACGGCCGCACCGAACATCATGCGGAGGTTCATGATCGGGTTTTCCTGCCCTGTTTCAAGGAAAGCGACCGCCCCTTTGGGGTCGGATGACCGATACCGTTTTGAACCGAAGCGGACCAGTCCTTGCGTCCGCTTTTCTTTCGCAACTGCGAAGTAACCATGAGGCCATGGATGCAGCGGGCGATTAGCCTGACGACCCCGCCCGCCTTGCTCACCAGGGTTCAGCGCACCCCGAAATCGAATACCCGCGCGCTCAGTGCGCCGTCGGCAGCACCGCCGGCGAACGAAACGATGAAGCCATATTCGCCGGGCTTCAGCGCTTGGGGTGTGATCTTGTACACGCCGGGACGAATTAGATCGTAGCTGAAGTCGAGCCGATCCTTGTCCATCACACCCATCTTGGCGCCAGCGATGTTGCGACTGCCCACCCGGGTCTCGCGCCGCCCCTTCTTCTTGTTTAGCGAAACCAGCGTGAATTCTGCCGGCGACGTACCGATCCCGCCGGTATTGCCCAGCATGTTGGCGCCACTACTGTCGCCAAAGAAGAAATAGAAAGTCAGCTTCTCGCCTTGGCTGGTCACCGCCGCGGTTTCGCCCGCGATCGATGCCTTGATGCTCATCGTGGCCAAGCCCCCGGTGATGATCGCGCCGAACATGCCGCCGGTCTTGGCCTGTGAAGTCACCGTCGCTTCAATACGGCGCAGCTTCGCGCCGCCATTTTCGAGCAGATAAACGCCAGGCACATGCGGCACCATCGGATCCGGTGATTCGACTGACACCTCGACTGGCGGCTTGCCGGCATCGATCATCGCGGCGATCACAGGGCCTGATACGCCGCGGTTCTTCAGGTCCATCAAATCAGAAACCGACGTCTTGAAGCTCGTCGTTGATCCCTTGATCTTCGCGACAATTGCTTGGTCGCCCAAGCCGACCTGAGTGAGCTGGATCACCGTGTCATTGGTCAAGGTCTCAGCGGTTTGCGGCGTCGGCGCCGCAAGCGCGAGCGAAAGCGCATATAGAAGCATGATATTCCCCCCCAGTTATCTACGGAAGAACTTCAAAACCCGCGCAACTTGTCAATGGTTAATAGCGTCAGATCAATGCGGCAGGCGGCCCCAGCCCTCCAGCTGCTCTTCGGCGCCGGCGGCATCGAGATCGCCCGCCTCGCTATGGATCCAGCAGGATTTGCGCGCCTCGGGATCGAGCGCGAGCAGGCCCTGCGCCATGATGAGCAGCGGTCCCCTGGCGACGATGACGTCGCCGCCCGGCACATCGCTTCCCCGCCGATGCAACTCGGCGGGCAGGTTCATCGGCATGGTCTGCATTGGGTCACACCCCGGTACGCTCAAGCAGCGTAAAACTCCCGGGCGGCGCCGCCGGTTCCCAAACAGACGCGCCGGTCGACCCGTTTCCGCCCCGCCGGGCGCCGCTGCCCCCAAATCCGGCACCACGGGCCCCGCTGCCCAATTGATAGGCACTTGTTAAAGCCTTGCCCGGCGTGCATCCGAGAGGACAAGCCGAGTCCCGCACTGGCACGAACCTTGCCAGACGCGCGGACAGGCAAGCCTCATGTGCCTCGGGGGAAACCGTGAAAAAGATCGAAGCGATCATCAAGCCGTTCAAGCTCGACGAAGTGAAGGAAGCGCTGCACGAAGTGGGCGTCTCCGGCATCACCGTCACCGAAGCCAAGGGCTTCGGCCGTCAGAAGGGCCATACCGAGCTCTATCGCGGCGCAGAATATGTCGTGGACTTCCTTCCCAAGGTGAAGCTCGAGGTCGTCGTCGAGGATTCGCTTGCCGATCGCGTGGTCGAGGCGGTCGCCGCCGCGGCGCAGACCGGCCGGATCGGTGACGGCAAGATCTTCGTGATCCCGGTCGAGACCGCGCTGCGCATCCGCACCGGCGAGCGCAACGAGAATGCGATCTGACGCAGATGCGGTCGGCGACATCATCGCGACCCGAACTTTCGATCGGGCGGATGGCCCGGTGGAGCTGCGCGTCCACAAGCCCAGCCCCTATCCGGACCCGCGCTACGACGCCGATCCCGCCAATCCGCCATGGCGCTGTTTTTACACGATCGTCTTTCCCGACGGAGAAACGAAGCGCGGCTATTCCGTCGGCGTCGATTCGGTCCAGGCATTGCTCCTCGCCTTCAGCAGCGCAGGGCACCGCGTCCGCCATGTCGGAAATGGAACGCCGGCGCTGCGGCCGCCGGCGCAATGGCTCGGCGAGGACGATCTTGGCCTGTCGATACCGGATTTCGAGTGATTTCGCGTGCTTCCCAACGCGCCATTTGACGCGGCGCAACATAACAGTGATGTAGCCCCCTTCCGGGGCAAGATTCTTTCCCGATTCGTCGGGTCAACGAAAGAGAGCGAAAGGGTTTACCAATGGCGAATTCGGCCAGCGACGTTCTGAAGATGGTGAAGGAAAATGAGATCGAGTGGATCGATCTGCGTTTCACCGATCCCAAGGGCAAGTGGCAGCACCTCACCATGGTCGCCAAGGTGATCGGCGAGGACGAGCTGACCGACGGCCTGATGTTCGACGGTTCGTCGATCGAGGGCTGGAAGGCGATCAACGAGTCGGACATGATCCTGAAGCCGGATCTGGACGCCGTCTGGATCGATCCGTTCTCGGCCACCCCGATGCTGATCCTGGTCTGCGACATCGTCGAGCCCTCGACCGGCGAGCTCTATGCCCGTGACCCGCGCTCGACCGCGAAGCGCTCGGAAGCCTATCTCAAGTCGCTCGGCATCGGCGACACCGTCTATGTCGGCCCCGAAGCCGAATTCTTCATGTTCGACGATGTCCGCTTCGAGAACAGCTACTCGACCAGCTACTATGCGATCGACGACATCGAGCTGCCGGGCAATTCGGGCAAGGAATATGAGGCCGGCAACCTCGGCCACCGTCCGCGCGCCAAGGGCGGCTATTTCCCCGTCGCGCCGGTCGACTCGGCCGTCGACATCCGCGGCGAGATGGTCGCCACCATGCTCGAGATGGGCCTGCCCTGCGACAAGCATCACCACGAAGTTGCCGCGGCGCAGCACGAGCTCGGCCTGACCTATGGCACGCTCGTCCAGACCGCGGATCGCATGCAGATCTACAAGTACGTCGTGCACCAGGTCGCCAACGCCTATGGCAAGACCGCGACCTTCATGCCGAAGCCGATCAAGGAAGATAACGGCTCGGGCATGCACACCCACATCTCGATCTGGGAAAAGGGCGCCAACACCTTCGCCGGCAATGGCTATGCCGGCCTGTCGGACGCCTGCCTCTATTTCATCGGCGGCGTGATCAAGCATGCCAAGGCGCTCAACGCCTTCACCAACCCGTCGACCAACAGCTACAAGCGCCTGGTCCCGGGCTATGAAGCCCCGGTGCTGCTCGCCTATTCGTCGCGCAACCGCTCTGCTTCGTGCCGCATTCCGTACGGCGCGGGCACCAAGGCGAAGCGCGTCGAGTTCCGCTTCCCGGACGCGCTGGCCAATCCGTATCTCTGCTACGCAGCGCTGCTGATGGCCGGCCTCGACGGCATCCAGAACAAGATCCACCCGGGCGACCCGATGGACAAGAACCTGTACGACCTGCCGCCGGCAGAGCTCGAGCAGGTCCCGACCGTCTGCGGTTCGCTCCGCGAGGCGCTCGACAGCCTGGAAGCCGATCAGGACTTCCTGCTCAAGGGCGACGTGTTCACCAAGGACCAGATCGCGGCGTATATCGACATCAAGCGCGGCGAAGTCGCCCGCTGGGAGATGACCCCGTCGCCGGTCGAGTACGACATGTACTATTCGGCCTGATCCTTCCGGACAGACCAGAAGCGAAGCGCCCGGGCCGGAAGGTCCGGGCGTTTTCGTATCCGCGTGCCGGTGATTGCACGGAATCGGCCAAATAACCGCTTTCCCCCGCCCCGCGCTTGTGATGAGTCTGGCCATCCTTGGGGGAGGAACGCGATGGTTCCGGCAATCTTGAAGCGCGGCATGCTGCTCTGGGCCCTGGTGCTCGCGGCGTGCACGGTCCAGCTCGCGCCCGCCTATGATCCCGCGCTGGTCCAGGGGCTGGACCAGACCAACACCCAGGCGCTGACGCTCTTCGCCGAGCTGGAGACCGGCTCGCCGGCCTCGGAATTCCCCAACTATGCCCCGCGCTATGCCGCGCTGATCGGCCAGTTCGATTCGCTGCGCCAGCAGGCGATGGCCCGCCAGATCCCGCCGCTCGCGAAGCGGCTTTCCAGCCTCAAGATCGTCGAGAGGATCTGCAAGAGCGAAACCGATCCCACCGCCTGCGTGAACACCTCGCCGGCAAGCCTGGCGCAGGTCCTCAGCAACCTGCGGCGGATGCGCGACACGCACCGGAGCGCCGGCCTCCAGCCGGACATCGTCACGCTGTTCCGCGGCGGCTATGATCCGGCGATCGCCCAGGCGCTCACCGTCGAAAACGCGTTGAAGCGCTAGGGGGAGAGGAACCATGGATAGTCAGGACATTCTGGGCAACATGGTCGCCGCGCTGAAGGGCGAGCTCGGCCAGGGTTATTCGACGATCAGTACCTTCGTGCAGAACCAGGGCAATCTGCTCGCCCGGCAGGCGGAGAACATCGCGACTTCACGCGCGACCGGATCGCTCAAGAACGACGACGAGCTCTTCGCGTTCTTCCTCCAGGGGCTCCAGCAGAATGCCGAGAACGCCGCGAAGTCGGTCGTCATGCTCTCGGCGCTGACCATCGAGCAGGCGTGGAACGCGATCGCCGGCGCGCTCTGGGGCGGCGTTCGCGCGATCCTGACCGGCGCCGGCTTCCCCGCCGATCGCCTGCCGGAGACACCGCCGATCAACCTCTGATCCCGCGGCACGGCAAGGTGCATTTCCTGCAACCGCAAATCCCCGCGACGCTGCTTGGTTCGCCTCCGCAACGAGCGTAAATAGTCCACTCGCGGCACCCGCCGCACCTCGCCGCGTGCAAGCGGCATCGAAGGCATTCGAAATGCTCCCGACATCGCTGGTTATTCTCGCCCCGATCGGGGTGATCGTGCTTGCGTTCGCGTTGAATTCTTTCGGCATCAACCAGGAATATGAGCGCGGCGTCGTCTTCCGCCTCGGCCGGCTCCACCAGACCAAGGGACCGGGCTGGTTCTGGCGCATCCCGCTGGCCGACCGCATCGTGAAGGTCGACCTGCGCACGCTCACCTGGGCGCTAGACACGCAGGAGACCGTCACCCGCGACGGCGTCGCGGTGCGCGTCAACGCCGTGCTCTGGTTCCGCGCCGCCCAGGCCGAGCGCGTCGTCACCACCGTCGCCGACTGGCGCAGCGCCGTGATCCAGGCCGCCGAGACCGCGATGCGCGACGCGATCGGCCAGAGCGACCTCGACCGGATGCTCAAGGACCGCACCGCGATCAACCAGCGCCTGCTCGAACTGCTCGCCCAGACCTGCGAGCGCTGGGGCGTCGCGATCGACGCGGTCGAGATCAAGGACCTCGACATCCCGTCCCAGATGCAGCGCGCGATCGCCAAGGAAGCCGAGGCGATCCGCGAGAAGCGCGCCCGCATCATCAAGGCGGAGGGCGAGCAGGAAGCCGCGCGCACGCTCGCCGATGCGGCGAACGTCATCGCCGCGAGCCCGGGCGCGCTCGAGCTGCGCCGGCTGCAGACGCTTACCGAGATCGGCGTCGAGCATAATTCGACGATCGTCGCGATGTTCCCCACCGAACTGCTCGAAGCGGCGCGCAAGCTCGGCGCCGCCTGACCCCGCGGACATGCAAAAGGGCGCCCGGGTTCCCCCGAGCGCCCCTTCCCCCACGTGCCGCGCCTCAGAAGTCGTAGCGCAGCGAACCCGAGATTGTCCGCCCGTTGATCGCGCGGCCCGAGCCGATGCCGTTGGCGGGCACCGTGCTCTGCGAGATCTCGAAGAAGCCGATCTTGTCGAACAGGTTGTTCGCGTTAAGCATCAGCTGCACGCGCGGCAGCGGGCGCACCTGCAGGAAGGCGTTGACCACGGTGAAGCCCGGCATGCGCAGCAGGTTGCTGTCCTGCGCATAGCTGCTGGTCAGCCCCACCACGTTCGCACCCACGGTGAAGTGCTTCGTCTCGAACTGCGGCGTCGCCTCGAAGGTCCAGGCCGGCTGGTGGCGCGGTTCCTTGCCGGTCAGCGTCGAGTCGAGCTTGTCCTCGGTGATCTTCGCCTTGGTATAGGTCGCGCCCGCGGTGATGCTGAACGCGCCGCTGCGGAAGCCGCCTTCCATCTCCAGGCCATAGGCCCGGTAGCTGCGGATGGTCTGGTTGGCCGAGCCGTTGAGCACATTGTGATCGTCGGCATGCGCGAGGAAGGCGGTAGCGTTGAAACTGGCGCCGCCCTTGCGGAACTTGAAGCCGCCTTCCAGCTGGCGAACCGCGTCATATTTGTCGCTGTCGTTCGCCACGCTGCCGTCGGTCGTGCTCACCACCGGGGTGAACAGGATCTTGTCGGCATTGGCGCGGCCGCCCTTGCTGTAGCGGGCGAACAGCGAGAAGGGCTCGGCAACGCGGTAGTTGATGCCGGCCGAATAGCTCAGATAGCCATAGTCATAGTTGACCGGCGCGGGCTGGCTCAGCGGCAGCCAGGCGACGCTGCGCTCGGGCACGCTCAGCGAGCCGTCGCCATTGACGTCGTACGAGATCAGCCCGGTGCCCCGACCGCCCAGATCAGCGCCGTAGAGCGACCCGCGCACCTTGCCGATATCGTAGCGCAGGCTGCCGCCGATCGCGACCTTGCCGACATGATAGTTCACCGAGCCATAGGGCGCGGTGACGTCGTACTTCACGTCGAAGATGCGGCGGAACTTGCTGCTGCGGCCACGGCCATAGGCGTAGAAGCCGTCCTGGGTCTGCGCCACGCCGGCGGCGTTGAAGATGTTGACCATCGCGGTCTCGCCATTGCCGGCGACATCGACGTCGATCGCCGAGTGGAGCCACTCGGAATTGAGCGTCTGGATCGCCTTGTAGATGCCGGCGGTCATCGTCAGCTTGCCGTTGCCGACGCCCCAGACGCGGGTGGCGCGCAGGTCGTTGGTGAAGTTGTCGAGCGAGCGGGCGCGGGTCTCGGCCATGTAGTAGACCGCGAGCAGGCCGTTGCCATTGACGTTGGCCGGAACCAGCTGGCCGGCCTTGGGGCCGGTGGCATAGCGCGCGGTGGCGCCGGCGCCGCCCTGCGACGCGGCGAAGTTCGCCACCGTGTCCGCGCTGTTGGCGAAGACGCGCAGGAAGTCGCCCGAGTTCTTCGAGAACCGCGCCTTCTCGCTGATCGTCCAGCCGCCGAAGTCGAACTGCGCCTCGAGCCCGATCGACTTGGACTTGGGATGCATGCCGTCCTTCACCGGGAAGCGGTGCAGCTGGTTCTTGCCGTCCAGCGTCGTCACCGGGCTGATATAGGGCGAGAGCACCGCGTCGCTGCGGATGTCGAAATTCTGCAGGTTGGCGATCACCGGATTGGCATCGGTGCCGGTCAGCTTGAAATAATAAGGCGCGAAGGTCGGCGAGCGATCGTCGAGATATTTCGCGTTCAGCCGGATATAGCCGTTGCTGAACTGGCGGGTGACGTTGAACTTGATCTGGCCGCCGCGATAGCCGGTGAAGCCGATCTCGCGCGGGCCTTCGCCCCAGCGATAGAAGCCGCCGACATGGAAGCGCAGGTTCTCGCTGAGCTTGGCGCCATAGTCCGCATCGATGCGGTTCTCGCCATAGTCGAGCCCGCGGGTGACCTGCACTGCGCCGCCCGGCTGGTCGCCGGTCTTCGAGATCAGGTTGATCAGGCCGCCCGGCGAGTCCGAGGCGAAGGTCGAAGCCGAGCCGCCGCGGATCGATTCCACCGCCGCCAGGTTGAAGTCCGCGCGCAGGAACACGTCGCCGCCGAAGTTGAAGAAGTCGCCGAACTCGAGTGCCGGCAGGCCGTCTTCCTGCAGCTGCATGTACTTGGAGCCGCCGGCCGCGAGCGGCAGGCCGCGCACCGTGTAGTTGGCATTGCCCTCGCCGATCGCGGATTCGACGCGCAGGCCGGGCATGGTGCGCAGGATATCGGCCAGCGGTCGCGGCCCGAGCTTCTCGATCTCGCTTGCCTTCAGCGCGCTGGTCGAGGTGGCGCTGTCGAGCCGGTCACGCCCCTTGGCGACGCCAGTCGAGAACACGTCCTGCGTCGCGGGCTTGGCAGGCTTCGCTGCGTCCGCTTCCTTCGGCGCGGTCTCGGTCTGCGCCAGTGCAGGCGTAGCGACACAGCTCGCCGTAAAGGCAAGCAACAGATATCGGAATTTCACTTCGGCCCCTTCCCCATTAAATGCGCAATTCTTGTAATTTTGACTTTATAGAACCGATCCGGGACGAAGCTTCGTTCAGGGACATTTTTCGGAAACATTTGCCGTACCGTCCGGTACGCCGGGAGCGATTGATCGGGCCGGTTCCGGTGTGATAGCTCGCTGCATCACCCGGAGGTTTCCCCGCATGCGTCTATCCCGTCTCGCCGCCGCCGCGCTGCTGCTCGGCACGTCCGCGCTCGCCGCGCCTGCCCTTGCCCAGACCGCCCCTGCCAAGCCGAAATATGGCAGCTGGGGCGTCGACTATGCGACGATGGACAAGAGCGTGAAGCCGGGCGATGACTTCTTCCGCTTCGCCGAGGGCAGCTGGCTGCGCGACGCGTCGATCGCGCCGGACAAGTCGCGCGCCGGCTATAATTACGACCTGCCCGACGAGACCGAGGTCGAGGTCCGCACCCTGGTCGAGGGCGCCGGCGCGAACCCCACCGATCCGGTGATGCGCCAGGTCGCCGACTTCTATGCCGCCTGGATGGACGAGGCCGGGATCGAGGCGCGCGGCACCGCGCCGCTCAAGCCCTATCTCGGGCGGATCGCCGCGGTGCAGGATCGCAAGGCGCTCAACCTGCTGATGGCCGAGCCCGGCTATGCCGCGCCGATCGGCATCGGCATCTCGGCCGACGAGAAGAACCCGACCCAGTACACCGTGATGGCCGGCCAGGCGCGGCTGGGCCTGCCGACCCGCGACTATTACCTGCTCCAGGGCGAGAAGTACGACACGATCCGCAAGGCCTATCGCGCCTATGTCGTGAAGATCCAGCAGCTCGCCGGCATCCCGGATGCCGAGGCCAAGGCAGACGCGATCCTGGCGCTCGAGACCCGGCTGGCGCAGGACCAGTGGACGCCCGAGGCGCGCCGCGACCCGCAAAAGACTTATAATCCGATGACCCGCGCCCAGCTGGCGAAGCTCGCCCCGGAGTTCGACTGGGATGCGACGCTCGCCCATATGGGCCTGGCGAAGATGCCGACCGTGGTGGTGCGCGAGACCACTGCCGTCACCGCCGCCGGCAAGCGCATGGCCGATGTGCCGCTCGCCACCTGGAAGGACTGGCTCGCCTATCGCTTCGTCAGCGATCACGCCCAGTATCTGCCCAAGGCGTTCGACGACGCCCGGTTCGATTTCTACAGCACCACGCTCAACGACGTGAAGAGCCAGTCGCCACGCTGGAAGCGCGGCGTGCGGCTGCTCGACGGCAGCCTCGGCGAGGCGATCGGCAAGATCTACGCCGAGCGCCACTGGAGCAAGGAAGCCGCCGCCCAGGCCAATGAGCTGGTCGAGGATCTGCGCGCCGCCTATGCCGACAAGATCAACGCCGCCAAATGGATGGACGCGCCGACCCGCAAGGAAGCGCTCGCCAAGCTCGCCGCCTTCGATCCGCGGCTGGGCGGGCCGGTGAAATATATCGACTATTCGGCGATGCAGGTCAGCCGCACCGATCCGCTGGCCAACAATCTCGCTTCGGAGCGGTTCGACTGGAACCTCCAGCTGTCGCGCCTCGGCAAGCCGGTCGACCGCACGCTATGGGACATGACCCCGCAGACCGTGAACGCCTATTACGACCCGGTCCTCAACCAGGTCACCTTCCCGGCCGCGCAGCTCCAGCCGCCCTTCTTCGATCCGGCGGCGGACCCGGCGGTCAACTATGGCGAGACCGGCGCGACGATCGGCCATGAGATGGGCCACGGTTTCGACGACGAGGGCCGGCAGTATGACGCGAGCGGCAAGCTGCGCGACTGGTGGACCAAAGAGTCGGCCGATCGCTACACCGCGCACGCCCAGGCACTGGTCAAGCAGTTCGACAGCTACGAGCCGATCCCCGGCGTCCATATCAAGGGCCAGCTCACGCTCGGCGAGAATCTGGGCGATCTGGGCGGGCTTGAGGCGGCGTACGCGGCCTATCGCCGCTATGTCGCGCGGCACGGCGAGCCGGCGGTGATCGACGGCTATACCGGCGACCAGCGCTTCTTCCTCGCCTATGCGCAGAGCTGGCAGGGCAAGGCGCGCGAAGGCGCGCTACGCGCCCAGCTGCTATCCAACCCGCACAGCCCGGAGGAATATCGGGTCAACGGCATCGTCCGGAACATGGACGAATGGTATGCCGCGTTCGGCGTGAAGCCCGGCGACAAGCTGTATCTGCCGCCCGAGGAACGCGTCCACGTCTGGTAAGCCAGCGAGACTAAAGGAAAAAAGGGCGCCGGGATCCGATCCCGGCGCCCTTTTTGCGTATCCGCCCCATCCCTGCCGACCAGATCAACTATTAAAACCGAAATGGCGTAATCCAGCCAAATAGATGAACGGCACGTCAATTATATAATCCGGCTTGCAAATCCACTTGCGCGCAATAGTTTCGGCACCGCAACTTGACGAATGACGGATCGAGTCTTGCGCAGGACGCGAACCCCTCTGACAGCTTGCCGATATTTGGCTGACTGAGTGCGGATCCAGGGATCCGTCACCTGCCGCCGGGGGGAGGACCGCGATGACCGAGAAGAACCGGTTCGATAGCCGGATCGTCGTTTCGATCGACCTGCACGCGCCCCGCAGCCTCGCCGTCCACTCCGCCTGATCGATCGCCTACCCCGCCCCAGACCAGCCCAGGAAGGAAGCTCCCATGGCATTTCCCACGGCAATCAACAGCCAGATCACCGACAGCGTCACCCAGGCGAACACCAAGGTGCTGGGCGACGCCCCGGCCGTCGCGATGGGCAATCTGTTCGTCGCCACTTCGCAGGCGCTGTCCAACGCCGCGCACAACGCCACCACCGCCCAGCAGCAGAGCTGGGTCGTCGCCCAGGCGGCTACCACCCAGGGCGTGACCACCCTCTATTCGCTGGATACCGCGGAGGGCGTCGAACTGACGGACCTCCTCCACGCCCTTCGCCCCACGGCCTGAACGCAGAAAGGAACAGGAAAATGGCATTCCCCACTTCGGTAAACGATCAGATCACCGACAGCGTCACCCAGGCCAACGTCAAGGTGCTCGGCGACGCGCCGGCCATCGCGCTCGGCAATCTCTACCAGGCGACGGCGCAGGCGCTGGCCAATGCCGCGCACAACGCCACCAATGCGCAGCAGCAGAATTACGTCACTGCCCAGGCCGCGACAACGATGGGCGTGGCGACGCTCTATTCGCTGGACACCACGACCAGCGGCATCGCGACGCACGACATCCTGTCGGCCTGAGCCGGACACCGCGCCCAGGAGCAGGATCATGAGCTCAAGTTTGAACGCCCAGGTGGTCGATTCCGTCGCCGCTACCAGCACGCTCGTCGTCGGCCAGGCGCCGGCCAGCGCGCAGGCGATGGTCGATCTCGCCGCCGCCCATGCGCTGGGCACGCTGCTCCACGGCGCGGTCCATCGCCACCAGCAATCGGCGATATCGGGTGCGGCGGCGGCCACCGCGGCCTGCACCCGCATCCTGGCCGCGCGCAGGGTCGCCGTGCCGACCGCGCCGCCTTCCCCTCCCGCGCCAGCCGCCGCCGCGCGCGGCAGCAAGGAGGGCTGAGCCATGGCCGACGAAACCGAAGCCGCGCCACAGGCGCCCGGGGTCGATCCCGCCATCCTCGACGCGATAAGCCAGACCCAGCTTGCCACGCTCGGCCAGCAGGTGCTGCTGTCGGGCGGGGCCGGGCGCGCCTATCAGGCGGTCGCCGCCTCGGCCGCGATCGCGGTGCAGGACGCCACCGATATGCTGCGCAACCTCTCCACCGTCTCGACCACCGCGATCGGCGTTGCGATGGCGCAGCTGCTCGAAGGCGATGCCGGCGCACAGGAGACGCTCGCGGCGGCACAGGCCACGCTCGACAATGCGGTGCGGAGCTATGCGGCGATCTGCGAGGCCGCCGCCGCCGCGCTCAAGGGCTTTCCCAGCGCCTGAGGAGAAACCGGGATGACTCTGATCGTCGCATCCAAGCCGGTCTTCCAGCCGGCGGGGCTGTCACAGCCCGCTTTGCTCGTACTGAGCTGCATCGATGGCGGCAATGAATGGCTCGCCCACGCGATTCAGGCGCCGCGCGTCTATGCGTTCGAAGACGAGATGGCGCTGGTCGTCGCTGCCCAGCAGGGGCTGCACGGCATGCCGCTGGTGCTGCTGCCCAAGCTCGGCCTGATGGCGGGCGCGGCGCGGCTGATCGCGCTGTCCGCCGCCGACCTGCGGCTGCTGATGGCGGTGGAAGCGGGCAGCGAGGACGCCGCGACTACCGCCGCCGCGCAAACCCTTCTCGCCGGCGAGGCACTGCATGCCGCCGCCGATCTCGCCGCGGTCGATGCGCTGCTCAAGTCGCTCGGCGTGGCGGGTGCGCCGCTGTTCCAGGCGCTGTCGCTCGGCGAGCGGATCGCGCTGCTCGACCTCAAGGCGCAGCTCGCCGCCGACGGCGCGCCGGCCGCCGCCGCGCAAAAGGCCGCGGCCCGCTTCGCCGTCGACTGGGCCTATGGCCCGGGCGAGTTCGTCGACTATCTGGGCGCCTTCCTCACCCTCACCACCGGCACCGCGCCGCTGAGCGCCGAGGATGCCCGCGCCGCCCTCGCCGCGCTGGCGCCGATGCTGTTCGACGCGCTCGATTGCCCGGCAGTCGCCGGCTTCGTCGCGCCGGAGGCGGTGGCCGGCGCGGTCGCCGGCTGGATCCGCACCGGCCGCCGGATCGGCTTCCCCCGCCTGTCACGCGGCGTCTGGCAGCTCACCGTCCATGGCGGCTATCGCGGCGAGACCGGCGCCGCCGGCCAGGCGCTGGTCGATGCCCACCTCGATCAGGCCCAGGCCTTGCTGACCCGCGCCTCGCTCGATCGCGCGCGGATCGCCCAGGATGGCGGCACCGCGCATTTCGCGGCGCGCGAGCCGGACCAGCCCGGCGAAGTCGGGCTGCAGCTCGACGCCACCGGCGCGATCACGCTCGAGCACTTCGTCCCGGCCTAGGCCGGCCCAGGCAGCAGGAGACAGGCCATGAGCGACGACCCGATGGATGCCCATGCCGCGATCGCCAATGCGGTGGCGGAGGAAGCGCTGGCGATATCGCAGACCGCGGCGATGACGCAGGCCGGTCCCGCGCCGGAGATGGTGGCCAGCGCCGCGCCGCCGGCAAAGCCCGCCCCCCGGCCCCGGGCGGCGGCAAAGCCCAGGCCCGCCGCCAAGGCAAAGCCGGCTCCGAAGAAATAAAGCGCCCGGCTCCCTGTCGGGATACCGGGCGCTCCCCCTTTTACCCGTTAGCGCTTGCCCAGCTTCAGGCTCGCGGCGATGCCATAGATGCGCGGCTCGCCGGCGATGAAGGTCGGCATGCCGAGCGCGTCGCCGGTGTTGCCGGCGTCCTTGATATACTTCTGGTTGAAGGCGTTGGTGACGAAGCCCTCGATCCGCCAGCGGCCATTGTCGGTCTCGAAGCCGAGCCGCGCATCGACCAGCGCATAGCTGCCCTGCACTTCGTCCTGCACCAGGTCGGGCACCAGATTGTTCACCTGCAGCGCCGGCAGGTCGTTGTCGTCGTCGAAGAACACCTTGGACTGCCAGGTCAGGCTCGGGGTGAAGTCGATCTTCACCGGGCCGGCCGGCACCTTGAACTGCACCGCCACCGCGGCGCTGTGATCGGGCGACAGGCGGAAGCGATTACCTTCGCGCGCGCCGGCGCTGAAGCGGCTATGGTTATAGGCATAGCTGCCGAACAGGTTCACCCAGTCGGCCGGGCGCCAGCTGACCTGGCCTTCGAAGCCATAGCTTTCGGCGCGGCCGGCATTGATCGTGACGAAGGTCGTGCCTTGCTGCTCGGTCGTCTGGAAGTTCGAGTAGCGATAATAGAACATCGAGCCGTCGATGAAGAGCGTGCGATTGGCGAGCGCGGTCTTCACGCCGGCCTCGTAGCTGTTCACCGTCTCGGACGGCAGCACGCTGAACCGTGCCGCGCCGCCCGGTGCCGAGGGCGCGCCGACGGCCAGGATCTCGGGACGGCGGCCCCGCGCATAATTGGCGTAGATGTTCGCTTCGGGCGAAAGCTCGTACTTGGCGGTCGCACGCCAGGTGAAGCCGCTGTCATTGTGATCGGCGCTGTAGAGCTGGCCGTTGGTGCCGGTCGGCTGCGCGCCCAGGCCGAACATCGGCACCGGATACAGTGCCGAGGTCGGGATGTTCGCCGCGCCGGGCACCGCCAGCGCGCCGAGCAGCGCGGTACGGGTTGCCGCCGGCTGGCCGAGCGCGCCGATGAACCCGCCCAGGATCGAGCGGCCGTTGCTCACCGCCGAGGAGAAGCCGGTGGTCTTCGCGTCATGGCTCCAGCGCAGGCCGCCGCCGATCTCGAGCCGCTCGGTGACGTTGAAGCTGACATCCCCGAACAGGTCCCAGCTCTCGGTGCGGCCATAGTTGGTCGTGGTTTCCTGATGGGCAGACTTGAGGTTCGCCGCGATCGCCTGGGCCTGCGCGCTCGACAGCGCCACGCCATACGCACCCGCCACGCCCTGCAGCAGCTGGCCGGTGAACGCAGTGTTCGAGAACAGCGCCAGCGGCGCCGGGTCGCTCGCCGCACGGCCCGGGATCGCGCCGCCGCCGTTCAGCGTGTTGGTCAGGCGTGCAAGGGCAACGCGCTCGTCGAACTGCGACGGGGCGCGCTGGAAGCCGTTCTCGCGGAAATAGGTGCCGCCGAAGAACGCCGTCATCCGGTCGTTCTTCCAGGTCAGGCGCAGCGTGCCCATGGTCTGGTCGCCCTGGGCGTCCTCGGCCGCGGTCAGCGCCGGCAGCGAGATGCCGTCGGCGTCGAAGATCTCGATGCCGGCGAACTCGCGGTACGATCCGATCGCGTTCAGCGACAGGTTCGGCGAGAAGTCGTAATTGGCGATGCCGGTCACGCCCCATACGTCGCGGTCGAGGCCCAGCGGCCGCCCGCGCTCGAAGCTCGACGGGCTGGCCAGCGCCGCGCCGCTGTTGCGCCCGCGATTCCCCAGCACCGCGCCGGTGGTCGGATCGGTGGGGTTGTACGCGATCGACTTGAACGAAGTGCCGGTCGCCTTGTCGTGCTGATAGTTGCCGATCAGGTCGAAGGTGAGCGCGCCCGGCGCCCAGCGCAGCGACCCGCGCACCGCTTCGGACTGGATGCCGTTGAAATCATCGCCGCCCAGCAGGTTGGTGACAAAGCCGTCGCGCTCCTTGATCCGGCTGGCGACGCGGATGGCGAGATCGTCGCTCAGCGGCAGGTTCACCGTCTGGTCGATGCGATAGCCGTTGAAGTTCGAATATTGCCCATAGACATAACCATAGGCGTTCTTCGGATCGGCCTTGGCCTGGACCAGGTTGACCGCGCCGATCAGCGCGCCGCGGCCGTACAGCGTCGATTGCGGGCCCTTGGCGACTTCGACGCGCTCCATGTCGAACAGCTCGACATAGGAACCGCGCGACTTGGAGATCGAAACGCCGTCCTGGAAGACCGAGACGCGCGGTTCGTTATAGGCCGCGCCCGAGTCCGAGGTGATGCCGCGCATCACGAAGCCGGGGTTGTTGGGCGACTGGTTCTGCACATCGAAGCCCGGGATGAACTGGCCGAGCCGATCGAATTCGGTGATGCCCAGGTCGTCGAGGAACTGGCCCTGCAGCGCGGTCAGCGCGAACGGCACGTCCATCGGCTTCTGCTCGACCAGCTGCGCGGTGACGACGATCTCGCCGCCCTCGTTCTGCGCTGCCGCTTCCGGCTGCGCGACTTCCTGCGCGGCCGCATCGGTGGCCGCGAGCAGGGCGATCGGGCTGGCAAGCGCGAGCAGCGCGTAGCGGACGGACATGATGTGCTCCCTGTTGTTGCGGGAGCGTTCCCCTGCCCCCTGCGCAGGGCCGATGGCCCGCGATCATGACAGCCATGTTGCGGTGCAACGAATTACCGATGACTTCACAGATTGTTGCCGTGCGGATGCCGGCCGGCCACAATCCCGGCCTGCCCCTGCGGCAAAGGCGCGCCGGGCCCGCGCGATATGATCGATATCGGTGCTGGCAGCTTCATGATCCGCTCCGGATGGGTTATTCTGCCCGCGCAATAAAAAACGGGAGGACTGCCATGAAGTCTCTGTCCCTCTTGTCGGGCATCGCCCTGGCCGCGCTCGCGCTGCCGCTTTCCCCGGCTTTCGCCCAGACCACCACCGCGCCGCCGCCCGACGACCAGGAGCAGCAGAGTCAGGACGCCGAGGTGCTGATCGTCACCGGCTCGCTGCGCGTGCGCCAGGGCGGCGCGCAGGACATCAAGCATTTCCGCAATGCCGCCGCCGGAGTCGGCCTCCCGCTGCCCGGAGGCCTTACGGTCGAGGGGCTGATGGGCGAGCACGACCTCACCCTGCCCAGCAGCGCCGCCTGTCGCCAGCTCTTCTGCATCGTCGCCGAATCGATGCCCGCCGCCCTGCCGCTGCGCGCGGACGACAAGCTGTTCGTCGGCGTCGGCTTCGCGTCCAACCTCGATGCCAGCCAGTGGCAGCGCGACCCGCTCAACCTTGTCGCGGTGGTCGACCAGTCTGGCTCGATGACCAACGAACCGATCGAGCTGGTCCGCCAGAGCCTGCTCAAGATCCTCGGACAGATGCGGGCCGGCGACCGGATGTCGATCATCCTCTACGGCAATGATGCGCATGTGCATCTGAAGCCGACCGACTTCGCCGGCAACCGCGATCGCATCGCCGCCGCGATCCGCGCGATCGACATCGACGGCGCGACCAACATGGAGTCGGGCCTGCGCCTGGGCTATGACACGGCCCTGGACGATGCCCCGCGCTTCAAGGGCAATACCCGCGTGATGCTGTTCACCGACGAGCAGCCCAATGTCGGCTCCACCGATGCCGAAAGCTTCATGGGCATGGCCGAGGCCGCCTCGCACAAGGGGATCGGCCTCACCACGATCGGCGTCGGCGTCCAGTTCGACGCCGCGCTGGCCACCAGGGTGTCGAGCACCCGCGGCGGCAACCTGTTCTTCATCGCCGACGCCGCCGAAGTCGCCAGCGTGTTCGACAAGCAGCTCGATACGATGGGCAGCGAAGTCGCGCACGACCTTGCGCTCACCCTCAGGCCCGCCGCCGGCTACCGGATCTCGGGCGTGTTCGGCGTCCCCGCCGATGTGATGGAGGAAACCGCGGAAGGCACGATCACCGTCCGCGTGCCCACCGTCTTCCTCAGCACCAATGGCGGCGGCATCTTCGCCACGCTGGCCAAGGCGTCGGACCGCCAGGATCTTCCCGCCGCGCCGATCGCCGCCGGCACGCCGGTGCTCGACGTCGCGGTACGCTGGAACGACGCCAGGACGGGCGCCCCCGGCACCGATCACGCCACCGCGCTGGCGCCGGCGGGCAAGGCCAGTGTCGCGCTCCAGTCCGCCCATCTGCTGGTCGACGAGTTCCTCGCGGTGCGCGACGCCTCGGCCGCCTATCACAAGGACGAGAATCCCAAGGCCGCCTTCGCCCTGCTCGACGGGCTGGCCGCCCGCATCGAAGCGGCATCGCTACCCGGGATGGACGACGAATCGAAGCTGGTCGGCAACATGCGGGCCCAGGCCGCCTTCTATTCCGGCTATGGCGGCGAGCTGCCCAAGGCGATGCGCCATCTCGCCGTGGTCGGCCGCTGGGAAGTCACCGGTGCCACCGGGTTCGAGGATATCCATCGCGGCGACCAGATGGAGTTCACCAAGGGGATGGAACTGCTCACCTATCGCAAGGCGAGCGGCTTCGAGTCCGCCGACGAGACCGAGGATTACGAGATCAACGAGAAGCAGGTGCATCTCGTCGCTTCCAGGCTGGTGATGAACTACGCGCCCAAGGGCGACAAGATGACCATGTCGCTCTCGGACAATGACGGCCGCGCCTATATCTGGCTTCGCCGCATGGATTGATCCGGCGCCGGGCCGGTTGCGACTTGCAACCGGCCTCCCGCCCCGCCATCTCCATACCACAAGTTCGAATCGGAGAGGCGAGAGGGATGCGCAGCTATCTGAAGCAGTTCATCGGCGGCGAGTGGGTCGATAGCGAGGGCGGCACCCGTCACGAGGTCATCAACCCGGCGACCGAGGAAGCGGTGACCGAGATCACGCTCGGCTCGCAGGCCGATGTCGACAAGGCCGTCGCCGCCGCGCGCACGGCGTTCGAGAGCTTCTCGCGCACCAGTGTCGCGGAACGCGTCGCGCTGATCGAGGCGATCCTCGCCGAATACAAGAACCGCGCCGCCGACATGGCCGAGGCGATCAGCCTGGAGATGGGCGCCCCGATCAGCCTGGCCAAAACCGCGCAGGTCGGCTCGGGCCTCGGCCACCTGATGTCCGCCGCCAATGCGCTCAAGGAATTCCAGTTCGAGGAGCAGATCGGCAATTCGCTGGTCGTCCATGAACCGATCGGCGTGGTCGCGATGATTACCCCCTGGAACTGGCCGCTCAACCAGATCGTCTCCAAGGTCGCGCCAGCCCTCGCGGCCGGCTGCTGCATGGTGCTCAAGCCCTCGGAAGAGGCGCCGGGCTGCGCGATGATCTTCGCCGAAGTCCTCGCCGCCGCCGGCGTGCCCGCGGGGGTGTTCAACGTCGTCAATGGCGACGGCCCCGGCGTCGGCACCGCGCTCAGCCGCCACAAGGGCGTCGACATGGTCAGCTTCACCGGCTCCACCCGCGCCGGCGTGCTGGTCGCCAAGAATGCCGCCGAGACGGTGAAGCGCGTCCATCAGGAACTGGGCGGCAAGTCGCCCGCGCTGATGCTCGAAGGCGCCGATATGGGCCGCGCGGTGCAGACCACCCTGTTCAGCGTGTTGCTCAATTCGGGCCAGAGCTGCATCGCCCCCACCCGCCTGCTCGTCCCCGCCGGCCTGCAGGACCAGGTCGCCGCCGCCGCGACCGAAGTGATGAAGGCCACCCATACCGGCAGTCCGGCCGAGGAAGGCCGCCATATCGGCCCGCTGGTCAACAAGACGCAGTGGGAGAAGGTCCAGGGCCTGATCGCCAAGGGCATGGAGGAAGGTGCGAAGCTCGAGGCCGGCGGCCCGGGGCGCCCCGCCGGCGGCGCG
>JAEXLC010000305.1 GCA_023445495.1 Pseudomonadota bacterium
CCCACATATGGTCGAGCCGGCGGCCGCGATCCGATGCGGCCCAGTCCTTCGCGCGGTAGCTCCACCAGCTGTAGTAGCGCGCCGGCGCGGGGACGAAGTGGCGGCCGAGATCGACCCAGTCGTTCGCCGCCTGCAGCCGGCCCAGCGTCTCGACTTCGATCGGCGTATGGCTGACCACGTCGAGCAGCTGCTTGTGGCTCCACACATCGCTTTCCAGCGGTGCGACGTTGAAGTCGCCGGTCAGGATCGAGGGGACGCTCAGGTCCTTCGACCAGGCGATCATCCGCTCGAGGAAATCGA
The DNA here is from genome assembly GCA_023445495.1 of Pseudomonadota bacterium. Taxonomy (GTDB): domain Bacteria; phylum Pseudomonadota; class Alphaproteobacteria; order Sphingomonadales; family Sphingomonadaceae; genus Sphingomonas. The sequence goes on from JAEXLC010000305.1 coordinate 301, forward strand.
GCTTCTGGCCGAACTTGGGGTTCAGCTCGCGGTTTGGAATGTCGCCGCCGGCGGGGACGTAGACATTCTCGAGCCGCACGCCGTTCGGCAGGCGCACGCCGACATGGCGCGCTTCGCCATTGGCCTGCCAGTCGAACCGGTCGTCCTCGACCACCGGCACCCTGGCGATGATCGCCACGCCGTGGTGCATGCGCTGGCCGTGCTTGATGATGTGGTCATAGCCGAGCGCGCGGAAGGCGCCTTCGGGGAAATCGCCGTCGATGACCTTGGTTTCCTGCAGGCACAGCACGTCCGGCGCTTCCTCGCGCAGGAACTGCTCGACGATCTCGATGCGGAAGCGGACGGAGTTGATATTCCAGGAGGCGATCTTCATCGGCCCGGATTTAGGGAGTGTTTCGGCTCCGCACCAGTGGGGAGCGCCAGACAAGGAAAGGCCCTCGTCCCGGGGGCAATGGAACGAGGGCCGACCTAGCGTTCGTCACGCAGGCGGGAAGTGGAAATCCCGGGTAACAGGGGGAAAATCCCGGGTACGCCCCACATCCGCAAGACAGGTTCTAGGGTAGTCAACCTGTCGCCAGCATGAACGATGTTCAGCTTCAGCGCGGGCCCTGGCGCCGCGGGTCGTTCCAGCGGAACGTTCCGTCGCTCACATTGGTATTGAACTGCTGGTTCGACAGCCGGATCGAGGTCCGGTTGTTCTGCGCATCCAGCGCCACCCAGCCCTGGAGCATCAGGCCGGCCGGGGCCGAGGCGTTCTTCTGGAAGATCAGCGTGATCCGGCCATATTCCGGATGCTTCGAATCATAGACCTCGACCGAGACGACCTGGTCGCTTCCGGTCGGGACCACCCTGGCGAAGCTGGCGATGTCCTTCTTGGGGTTAAGCAGCACCGCGAGCGGCGAGTTGCCGATCGGCCAGCGCTCGACCTGGCGCACCTGGTAGTCGATGAAATAGAGGCTGCGCCCGTCGGCGACGATCAGCTGGGGCACGCCCTTCTGATACTGGAAGCGGATCTTGCCGGGGCGCTTGAGCGTCATCGTGCCGGTCAGCGTGCGGCCGTTGCGATCGGTCTGCGCGAAGCCGGCGACCATCGAGTTCACTGCCTGGAGATGCTGCTGCACCTGGGCGAGTTCATTGGCCGGGGCGGGCGCCGCGGCCGAGACCAGCGCCGGCGCCGCAAGGGCGAGGCTGAGGGCGAGGGGCCGTGCAAACACGTGTCGTTTCTCCAAATTGCGGGGAAATGCCCTGGAAGGCGGGGCTTGAATGCCCCCTGAACCCCCAGGCCCTGCGATTCGATCCCGTTACAATTGCCGGCCGTCGGTATCCATCAGGACTTCGCGGCGGCCGACATGGTCGGGGCGCGAGACTAGCTCGTCCTTCTCCATCCGCTCGATCAGGCGCGCGGCGGAGTTGTAGCCCACCCGCAGCTGGCGCTGCAGCCACGAGGTCGAGGCCTTCTGGCTCTCCGCCACCAGCTGGATGGCGCGGCGATAGAGCTGGTCTTCGGGGCTGTCGTCGCCCTCCGGCGCACCGTCGAGGCTGAACCCGCCATCCTCGGGCTCCTCGGTCACTGCCGAGATATAGTCCGGCGTCCCCTGCGAGCGCCAGAAATCGGCGACGCCCTGCACTTCGTCGTCGCTGACGAACGGCCCGTGTACGCGCACCAGCTGCTTGCCGCCGGGCATGTAGAGCATGTCGCCCTTGCCCAGCAGCTGCTCGGCGCCCTGCTCACCCAGGATGGTGCGCGAATCGATCTTGCTGGCAACGTAGAAGGAGAGGCGGGTCGGCAGGTTCGCCTTGATCACGCCGGTGATGACGTCGACCGAGGGGCGCTGCGTCGCCATGATGAGGTGGATACCCGCCGCGCGTGCCTTCTGCGCGAGCCGCTGGATCAGGAATTCGACTTCCTTGCCCGCGGTCATCATCAGGTCGGCCAGCTCGTCGACGATCACCACGATCTGCGGCAGCGGCTGCAGCTCGAGCGCTTCCTCCTCGTACATCGGCTTGCCGGTGTCGGGGTCATAGCCCACCTGCACCTTGCGCCCGAGCTTCTGGCCCTTGGCCTTGGCCTGGCGCACCTTGTCGTTGAACGAGGCGAGGCTGCGGACATTGGCATGCGCCATCATCCGGTAGCGGTCCTCCATCTGCTCCACCGCCCATTTGAGCGCGCGCACCGCCTTTTGCGGCTCGGTCACCACATCGGCGAGCAGATGCGGGATGTCCTTGTACATGCTCAGCTCGAGCATCTTCGGATCGATCATGATCATCCGGCACTGCTCCGGGGTCAGCCGGTAGAGCAGCGACAGGATCATGCAGTTGAGGCCCACCGACTTGCCCGAGCCGGTGGTACCGGCAACGAGCAGATGCGGCATCGGGGCCAGGTCGGCGATCACCGCGTCGCCGGCGATGTTCTTGCCCAGCACCAGCGGCAGCGTCGCGCCCTGGTCCTCGAAGCTCTGGCTGCCGATCAGCTCGTGCAGGTTGACCGATTCGCGCACCGCATTGGGCAGCTCGATGCCGATCACGCTGCGCCCGGGAATCGTTGCGATGCGCGCCGAGGTGGCGGACATGTTGCGTGCCACGTCGTCGGCGAGCTGGATCACCCGGCTCGCCTTGATGCCGGCGGCCGGCTCGAACTCGTACATGGTGACGACCGGGCCCGGCCGTACCTCGACGATCTGGCCCTTCACGTTGAAATCGTCGAGCACGCTTTCGAGCAGCCGGGCGTTGCGCTCCAGCGCCGCCTTGTCGATCCCGGCATTCTTGTTGACCGGCGGCGCCTTGAGCAGGTCGAGCCCGGGCAGCTGGTAGCTGTCCTTGAAGTCGAGGCTGGTCTGGGTCGGCGGCTTGGTCCGCGCCGGCGAAGGCGTGACGTTGCGATCGGCGATCACCGGGCCCGGGCGATTGTCGGGCACCACGGTCTTGCGCGGCTCGCGGCCGTCGCGGATCTTCGGCTCGGCGAATTCGCGATCGTCGAATATTTCCTTCTGCGGTGCGCCGAGCAAGGGCGCCTTGGCCGGCCCCTTCAAATTGGGGATGCTCGGCAGGATCACCCGCTCGGGCAGCGAGAAATCAAGGCTGCGCCACCAGATGAACAGGCCGATCAGCCCGCAGACCAGCCCGAGCCCGCGCGCCGACCACCAGCTGATCGCCGGATCGCCGGTAAAGCCGATCAGCCAGTTGAAGAAGCTGGCGATGCTGAGACCGACCACGCCGCCCCAGCCGCCGGTGAGCGACAGCAAAGCGTCGCTGGAGAAGAAGGCGAGGGCGGTAGCGATGAACACCACGCCGATCGCGACGCCGCGCGTCATCGGTCCCCAATTGCCGACAGGGCGGTCCTTGAGCAGCCGCATCGCGACGATCAGTCCTACCGGCAGGAACAGCCAGATGGCCGGGCCGAGCAGCGCATAGAGGAAATCGGCGATCCAGGCGCCGGGATCGCCCATCCAGTTGCGCGCGGGGCCGGCCGCGGCAGTGTTCATCGACGGGTCGGTCGGGTGATAGCTGCCCAGCGCCACGCCGAGCGCCAGCACGCCCAGGAACAGGGCCGCTCCGCCGATCACCGCGCCGCTGCGGCGCGCGCCGGCCTTCATGGTTTCGCGCCAAAGCGGCGCTTGTGCCCGGGACGCCATGCCCAGCCTCCAGATTTTCAGGGGTGCGAGCCGGTTAATCGCGCGAGCGGACTCCGCCGTCAAGCGTTCCCGCCACGTTCCGGCGCATTGTAGGAGGCGGCGCGCTAATTCCCCTCCCTTGCAGGGAGGGGAGCAGGAAGGGCGTATCGGGGATGACGGAAAGGAATCGAGGCGTTAGGGCAGGGGCATGGATCGCGCAGATGTCCTCATTCTCGGTGGCGGGCTGGTCGGCTCGGCGCTGGCCACCGCGCTCGATGCGCATGGCATTTCCTCGATCGTGGTCGATCCGGCGGATCCGGAGCAGATCCTCGCCGCCCGGCATGACGGCCGCGCCTCGGCGATCGCCAGTGCGCCGATGCGCATGTTCGAGGCGATCGGCGTGGCGGATCGGCTGGCGGGGAAGGGCTGCCCGATCCAGGGCATCCGCGTCTCCGACGGGCTGGAGCCCGGCAAGCTCGATTTCGCCCCCGGCGAAGGCGATGGCGCGCTCGGTCATATGTTCGAGAACCGCATCCTGCGCACGGCGCTCTACGAGGCGGCGGTCGCAGCGCCCCTGGCGGACGTCCGCATGCAGACCCGGGCGCTTCACGTGGAACGCGGCGAATTCGGCGTCACCGCAACCTTGAGCGACGGCAAGCAGGTCTCCGCCCAGCTGCTGATCGGTGCCGAGGGCCGCAACTCGCCGACCCGCGCATCCGCCGGGCTCAACACAGCGCGCTGGAGCTATGACCACGCCGCCATGGTCGCCACGCTCGGCCATGAGCGCAGCCACGAGAATATCGCTTTCGAGATCTTCTATCCCGAGGGGCCGTTCGCGATCCTGCCGCTGCTCGACGACGAGAACGGCCATCGCTCGGCGGTGGTATGGACGGTCAATGCCCGCGATGCCGCCGGCATGATGAAGATCTCCGAGCGTGCCTATCTCGCCGAGGCCGAGAAGCGCATGGGCGGTTTCCTCGGCAAGCTCGGGCCGCTCACCGCGCGCTTCAGCCATCCGCTCGGCTTCCACCACGCCGCCTGGATCACCAGCGACCGGCTCGCGCTGGTCGGCGACGCCGCCCACGGCATCCATCCGATCGCCGGGCAGGGGGTCAATGTCGGCTTCCGGGACGTCGCGACTTTGGTCGAGGTGCTGGTCGACGGCAAAAGGCTAGGGCTCGACATGGGCGATCCCCAGCTGCTCGCGCGCTACCAGCGCTGGCGCGGGCTCGACACCTTCATGGTCGCCGCCGCCACCGATGGCCTCACCCGCCTGTTCGGCATCCCCGGCAAGACCGCCAGCGCCGTCCGCCGCTTCGGCCTCTCGGCGGTCGACAAGCTGCCGCCCCTCAAGGACTGGTTCATGGCCGAGGCCCGCGGCGAAAGCGGCGATGTGCCCAAGTTGCTGCAGGGGATCACGGCCTGACACCCTTTTGCACCCCGGCGAAGGCCGGGGCCCAGTTGCAATGTCGTTT
>JAEXLC010000021.1 GCA_023445495.1 Pseudomonadota bacterium
CACCCACGCCCAAAAAGAAAAGCGCCGGCGAAGTGATCCGCCGGCGCTTTTCTTTGTTCGTTATGTCGCGGAAGCTTACTGCCCCTCGGGACCACCCGGCTGCGGGCCGGCAGGACCGCCCGGACCACCCGGCGCGCCGCCACCCTGGCCCTGCTGCTGCATCATCTGCTGCATCATCATCTGCTGGAGGACCGCGGCAGGAACGATTTCCTTCACCTCGAGGTCGAACTGCAGGAGCTTGCCGAACAGCGGATGCTGCGGGCCGGCCTTTTCATAGGCCAGGTTCGCCGGGATCCAGATGCGAAGCTTCGAGCCCTTGCTCATCATCTTGAGCGCTTCGTCGAAGCCGGGGATCGCGCCGCCGACCTGGAGACGGATGTCGCCGGCAGGCTGGAAGACGGTGCCGTCACGCTGCGTGCCGACGGTCCACACCGAGACGCCGTCGCCTTCCTGCGCCTTGGCGCCGGAGCCTTCCTTGAGAACCTGATACTGCAGCCCCGAAGCCGTGGTCTGCACGCCGGTCTGGCCCTTGTTCCAGGCGAGGAACTGCGCGTCGGTGCCCTTGGCTGCCACAGGCGCACGGGTACCGGTCCAGGCCAGCGCCACCGCAACGGCGATCGCGAGCACCACACCGGCCCAGAGCCAGGTCTTGTAGCTGCGCTTGACGGGCTGGAGCGGTACGGCGGTCACGGACATGCGATAGGCTCCAGGCGCGGGTATCCAGACTACCCGTTAGTCAAGAAAGTCACGATGGCCACGCGCGAGAGCCGCGCATGGCCGATTCGCGAAATCAACGGGCGCTGTCGCGCTCCATGCGCTTGCGCTCGAGCTTGCGGGCGCGGCGAACCGCGGCAGCACGCTCGCGAGCACGCTTCTCGCTGGGCTTCTCGTAGTGGCGACGGAGCTTCATCTCGCGATACACGCCCTCACGCTGCAGCTTCTTCTTGAGTGCGCGCAGTGCCTGGTCGACGTTGTTGTCGCGAACGATGATCTGCATAAACCCGTCAGTGCTCCGGTCAATTCAATAGAAAAGGGTTCGCCGGAACGCGAGAGTTGCGGCGTAAGTGCGGCCACCTAACAGCGAGAATCCAATTTTACAAGGGCGAACAGGCCTCACCCGCCCCTTCCTGCGGCAGACCGCCCCTCAGGCAGCCGGCTTGCCCGTGCAAAGTCCCAGCCGCTTGCCATGGACGCGCATGCGAATCGCGGCATAGTCGGGCTGCCCCTTGGCGCCGCTCTTCTGGTCCACGATCACGTCATAGGCGTCCTTGCCCATCGTGCCGGCATAGAGGAGCGTGGTCCTGGAACCGCTCGCCTGGGTGCACTGGATCTCGACGTCGAGCTTCCCGCCCTTCTGGATGAAGCGCGGGAAGGTGCAGGTGCCGGCGACCTTCTCCAGATTCTCGATATCGAGCGGCTTGAGGTCGCTCGCCGTCTGGCACTTCACCGCATGGCGCTCCTGCTTGCGCACGGCGGCAAGCTGGTCCGCCTTGTCAGGCCCATCGGTGAAGTCGGCGGAAATGACTTGCGTCGCCGAGTCCCAGGTGCCCGGCTGCATCAGCATCTTCGAATGCGCCGCCTTGGACAGCGCCGCGACTTCCTTCATCGAACCGTTATGCACTTCGAACTCGCCCGTGGCGGCAGCTTCGCGCTCCGCGGCGGACTGGCAACCGGCTAGCGCAAGGGCGCCGACGAGCAGGATGGCACGCATCTTCAGGAAATCCCTCTCCAAATTCGTGGCGCCACTCACTCCATATCGCGGCCAAAGACAAGCGCGATTCCCCGCGCCATAGTGGCAGGATGACAGCAGCCGACGCCGCCCCGCCCCGCCACCGCCTGCGCTCGATCCTGGGCGGATCGGCGGGCAATCTGGTCGAATGGTATGACTGGTACGCCTATGCGGTGCTCGCCAGCTATCTGGCGCCGCATTATTTCCCCAAGGGCGCCGGACAGGACATCAGCGCCTGGATCGTCTTCGCGATCGGCTTCTTCATGCGCCCGATCGGCGGCTGGCTGATGGGCATCTATGGCGATCGGCGCGGGCGCAAGGCCGGCCTGACCCTTTCGGTCACCCTGATGTGCGCCGGCTCGATCATCATCGCGGCGACGCCCAGCTATGGCGAGATCGGCGTCGCGGCCACGGTCGCGCTGGTCACCGCCCGCCTGCTCCAGGGGCTCAGCCTGGGCGGCGAATATGGCGCCAGCGCCACCTATCTCTCAGAAATGGCGGGCAGGAAGCATCGCGGCTTCTTCTCGAGCTTCCAGTATGTCACGCTGATCTCGGGCCAGCTCGTTGCACTGCTCGTGCTGCTGGTGCTCCAGGCGGTGATGAGCGAGGCGGACCTGAAAGCCTGGGGCTGGCGTATCCCGTTCGCCGTGGGCGGCGTGCTGGCGCTCGGCGTGTTCTGGCTGCGACGCCGCCTGGCCGAGACCGAAAGCTTTGCCAGGCGCGAGGCGGGCAAGAAATCGAGCGCACTCGCGCTGCTGCGCGAGCATCCGCGCGAAGCGGCAGTGGTGATGCTGCTCACCGCGGGCGGCACCCTCGCCTTCTACGCCTATACGATCTACCCGATCGCCTTCCTCAAGAAGACCGCTGGCTTCTCCGATTCAGCGGCAACCCAGGTCAACGCCGCCGCGCTGTTCGTGTTCATGGCGATCCAGCCGCTCGCCGGCGCCCTGTCCGATCGGATCGGCCGCAAGCCGCTGATGGTCGCCTTCGGCGTGTTCGGCACCCTGCTCAGCTATCCGATCTTCGTCGCCATGGAAGGCGCGCGCGACGCGCTCACCGCCTTCCTGCTGATGACCGGGGCGCTGGTGATCGTCACCGGCTACACTTCGATCAACGCGGTGGTGAAGGCCGAGCTCTTCCCCGCCCATATCCGCACCCTGGGCGTCGCCCTGCCCTATGCGCTGGCCAACGCCCTGTTCGGCGGCACCGCACCCACGGTCGCCCTATGGTTCAAGCAGGAAGGCTGGGAGCGCGGTTTCTACTGGTACGTCACTGCGATGATCGCGATCTCGCTGGTCACCTATCTGCGCATGCGGGACACTGCGAAACACTCGCAAATCCTCGAGGATTGATAGGCTATTGCTAATCATTAGCGTAAATTTGCACGCCCAGGCATCGCCTTAAGCACCTTCGTCATGCTGAACTTGTTTCAGCATCCAACGCGCCTCCAGCAATATCGCCCGTGGAAAGTTGGACCCTGAAACAAGTTCAGGGTGACGGCGTGAAGAGCTCGCGGTCTCGACACGCCCAGCCTCACCAGCGGAAGACGAAAGCAGAAATCCTTACGGCTTTCCCCTTCCCGCTCCGTCCTTATGTTTCCGTGCGTTGCAGCCGTGCAATACCGGCGTTAGGCTCGGCGCTTACACCGATGGGATGCCACAAGCAGCTTTAGCCCCCGCCTTGGATATCGAGACCCGCCTGCTGATCGTCGATGACGATCCCGGAATCCGCGAGCTCACCGCGGCCTTCCTGTCGCAGCATGGCTATGTCGTCGATACCGCGTCGGGCGCCATCGAGATGCGCACGCTCACCGCGCGCAACGATTACGACCTGATCGTGCTCGACGTGATGATGCCCGGCGAGGACGGCCTGTCGATCCTGCGCTCGATGGACCGCGAGACCGGCCCGGCGGTAATCCTCCACTCTGTGATCGGCGAGGATATCGACCGGATCGTCGGGCTGGAGATGGGCGCGGACGATTATGTGCCCAAGCCGGCCAATCCCCGCGAGCTGCTCGCCCGCATCCGCTCGGTGCTCCGCCGCAGCCAGGGTGACCGCACCGCGCCTGCCGTGGTTGCGACGCGCGCCTTCATGCGCTTCACCGGCTGGCGGCTCGATCCCGTGGCGCGCCAGCTATGGGACCCGGACGATGTCATCATCAACCTGAGCGATGGCGAGTTCCGCCTGTTGCTCGCTCTGGTCGAGCGCCCGCGCCGGGTGCTGACCCGCGACATGCTGCTCGATCTCTCGCGCGGCCCCAATGCCGAGCATTTCGATCGCGCGATCGACGTGCAGATGAGCCGGCTGCGCAAGAAGCTGGCCCGGCCGGGTTCCGAGGATCTGATCCGCACGATCCGCAACGAAGGCTATATGTTCGTCACCGAAGTGACGACCAAGTAACCCCGTGACCCGGCGCTCGATCACTGTCCCAATCGTATTGCTCGTCATCGCCGCGGCGCTGATCGCGACGACGACGCAGTTCACGATCATGTTCAACGGCCCGCCGCCGGGACCGGGGCCGCTGCCGCTCGCCCGCGTCGCCGAGGCGCTGCGCACTGGCACGGTCGCGCCCACCGCCCAGGCGCGGATGGCGATCACCCGCACCAGCGAGGACAAGTTCGGCCGCGAGGACGAGCGCCCCTCCCCGGCGCGCGACGCCGCGATCGCCCGGCTGATCGGGGTGCCGGCCGAGCGCGTCCACGGCCTCTACCAGTTCCCCGCGCGCGATCCCGAACAGGACATGCACGGCAGCTTCACCGTCGCGCTGGAGGAGGGCAATGGCTGGATCGTCGCTTCGAGCGTGTTCCGCCCCGCCTTCACCCGCTGGCACCTCGCCCGGCTGCTCGGCATGCTCGGCGTGCTGCTGGTGCTGTCGCTGCTCGCCTGGGGCGTGGCGCGGCGCATTTCCCGCCCGATCCGCGACCTGGCCGGCGCCGCGACCCGGGTGCGGCTCGGCGCGCGCCAGCCGATCCCCCACAACGGCCCGCGCGAGGTCCATGAGCTCGCCCGCGCGCTCGATTCGATGCAGGAGCGCATCCTGGTCGAGGCGGAGAATCGCAGCGCGATGCTCGGTGCGATCGCGCACGACCTCGGCACGCCGCTCTCCCGCATCGCCTTCTGGGTCGAGCAGCTGCCCGATGACGCGCGGCTCCGCGCCGAGGCCGACATCGAGGAGATGCGCGCGATGCTCAAGGCGGCGCTCAGCTTCACCCGCGACGGCCGCGACGGCGCCCCGCATGAGAAGCTCGACCTGGGCAGCCTGGTCGAGAGCCTGGTCGACGACCTCGCCACCGCCGGCAAGCCGGTGAGCGTCGAGCCCGGCCCGCGCGCGGTGGTGCGCGGCGATCCCGCGGCGCTGCGCCGGTTGTTCGCCAATCTGATCGAGAATGCCGTCCGCTATGGCGAGCGCGCACGCCTCGGCTGGAGCCTGGCCGAAGGCAAGGTCGATGTCGTGATCGAGGACGACGGCCGCGGCTTCGACCTGAGCCGGGCGGAGGCGCTGTTCGCCCCCTTCGTCCGCGGCGAGAGCTCGCGCAACCGGGAGACCGGCGGCACCGGCCTCGGCCTCGCCATCGTCCGTACCATTGCCGAAGCGCATGGCGGCGAAGTCACGCTCGAGAATCGCGCCGGCGGCGGCGGACGCGTGCGGGTACGCCTCCCCGCCTGACTGCAATATGCTGCAACAATCGGGCATGCGGGGAAATCCCCGCGTGTGTCCAGCATGTGACTGGAGCCTCTGACCAAGGAGGCAGAATGGAACATCATGACGCGCACGACCTGGGCCTCGCCCACGACCTGAAGGCAATGGCGCAGCTTGCCAGCCGGCGCCGGGCGCTGGGCTGGTTCGCCGGCGCGAGCGGCGCGGCGATGTTGGCGGCCTGTGACGGCGGATCGAGCGACACCACCGCCAGCACGAGCAGTTCGGGCACCACCACCACCGCGACGCCCACCCCAACCGCATCCGCCACCGCCACGCCGACACCGACTGCGACTTCCAGCAGCAGCACCTGCGTCGTCGATCCTACCGAGACCAACGGCCCCTATCCGGCCGACGGCACCAACACCTCAAGCGGCGCGACCTCGAACGTGCTCACTGCCAGCAACGTGGTGCGCAGCGACATCCGCTCCTCGTTCGTCGGCAGCTCGACCACGACGGCGGCGGGCGTGCAGGTCACGCTCACCCTCACCCTGGTCAATGTGAACGCCGCCTGCGCCCCGCTTGCCGGCTACGCCATCTATATCTGGCACTGCGACCGCGACGGGAAATACTCGCTCTACGACCTGCCGGCGGAAAGCTATCTCCGCGGCGTCGGCGTGACCGACAGCAATGGCCAGGTGACCTTCACCACCATCTTCCCGGGCTGCTATTCCGGCCGCTGGCCGCACATCCATTTCGAGGTGTTCTCGAGCCTCGCGAACGCCACCGGGGGGCGCTACGCCACGCTGATCTCGCAGCTCGCCATGCCGAGCGCGGCGTGCAGCACCGTCTACAACAACGCCACCGGCTACTCGACGAGTATCCGCAACTTCGCGAGCGTCAGCATCAACAGCGACAATGTGTTCGGCGACAATACGAGCGCACAGATTGCCCAGCAGACCCCGACCATGAGCGGAAGCGTCGCCGCCGGCTATACCGCAACCGCGGTGATCGGCATCGCGCGCTGAACACGGCGCGGCATCCTTTGTCCCCCTGAACCTGTTTCAGGGGGACAAAGGGAGGGGTGAACAGCCCCCTCCAAATCTCTTTAAAGTATCATCCCGCCGCCGCCGCGGATCGCGAGCACGCGGCCGATCGAATCGAACAGCGCGTCCATCGCGACCGGTTTGAACAGCACATCGTCTGCACCCACCGCGAGGCAGCGCTCGCGCAGGTCCACTGCGGTATCGGCGGTGACCACGATGATCGGCAGCTCGCCTTTCTCGTCGCCGCGCGCGCGGATGCGTTCGATCGTCTCGAACCCGTCCATCCCCGGCATGCGCAGGTCGACCAGGATCACGTCGAAGCTTTCGGCATCGAGCATGGCCAGGCCTTCCTCGGCCCAGCTGGCCTCGGCCATGGTGGCACCCGCAACGTCAAGCATGTCCTTCACGACCCGACGGTTCATCGGATCGTCCTCGATGAAGAGGATGTTCATGCCAGCCCGCCCGTGGCGACCGGTTTCCTCGAGATGCGCGCGACCATTTCTGTCATGTCAGGTGTGCTATCGCCCTAAGCCGCCCGAGATACAAGCGGGTCCCCATCCCTCTTGCCGGAATTTTCTTCCGTCGGCGGAATGATAGCATCAATCAGGCTCGCGCCGGTAATGGGTTTTTCCAGTATTTTGCCGTCACTTGCCGCAATCAGCTCAGCCACCGTCTCCGCATCGGGCTTGAGCCAGAGAATGGTGTGGGAAACGCTTCCATCGGCCGCGCGCAGGGCGGTCAGCGCCTGGGCGGCGCCTTCGGCCTCGGCCTTGAGCGTGCCTTCATCGGCGAGCAGGTGCCCGACCCCGCCTTCCTCGAGCATCGGCAGCGCCTCGCCGACGTTCGCAGCGAAGCGCAGCCGGGCGACGCGCGGCTCGAGCAGGGTGCGCAGCATCGAGCGGGCGATGGGGTTCCGGTCGAGTACCACCAGGTCGATCCCGCTGCCGCTTTCGGCCGCCTCGGCCGTCGCCGGCGCCTCGGCGGGAACCAGCGGCAGGTCGACGACGAAGCGCGATCCCTTGCCGTCCTCGCTCTCCACCATGATGTCGCCGCCCAGCGCGCGGGCGAGGTTGCGGCAGATGGCAAGGCCCAGGCCGGTGCCGCCGAAGCGGCGCGTGGTGCTGGTATCGACCTGGCGGAAGCTCTCGAAGATCTCCTCGAACTTGCTCGCCGGAATGCCGATGCCGCTGTCCTCGATCGCCAGCTTGAGGCGGCGGGCATCGCCCTCCCCCTCGGCCACGGCGCGCAGCGTCACGCCGCCCTTCTCGGTGAACTTGATCGCGTTGGAGAGCAGGTTGAACACCACCTGGCGCAGGCGGGTCGCGTCGCTGGTGATCCATTGCGGCGCGTGGCTGAGCTCGAGCTTGAACGTCAGCCCCTTGGCGCGCGCCTGCTCCTCCCAGAGCTTGGTGACTTCCTGGAGCGTGGCGCAAAGGTCCATCGCCGCCGCCTCGACGCTGAGGTTACCGGTTTCCATCTTGGCGACGTCGAGAATGTCGTCGACCAGCGCCCGCATCGTCACGCCGGCGCCATGGACGATGCCGATCCGGTCGCGCGTCTGCGGCTCCAGCTTGGGATCGGACAGCATCACCTGGGTCATGCCGAGGATGCCGTTCAGCGGGGTACGGATCTCGTGGCTGGTCGTCGCCAGGAACTCGGTCTTGGCCTTGAGCGCCTTTTCGAGCGCGACATTGGTCTCGCCAAGCACGATGTTCGCGGCACGCACCTTGTTGCGGCTGCGACGGATCGTGACGAGGCCCCAGCCCAGCGCGCCCATGACGATCACCGTCGCGCCGCCGATCAGCAGGAACATGGTCAGCTGGGTGCGCGCGCGGTTCTCGGCCTCGCGGTTCTGCAGCGTCAGGATATCGTTCTGCTGCTTGGCATACTGGAACTGGGCCGCCATCAGCGCCGCGCTGGTGGTGGTCGCCACCTTCGATGCTTCGTCGCCCAGCCGCTTCGCCGCTTCGAGATGCTTCAGCGCCTCGCGGGTGTCCCCGGCGCGGCTGAAAATCTGATAGGCGTACATATGGTCGCCGCGGAACTCGACCGTCGTCTTCGCAAGGTCGAAGCCCGCAAAGGCCTCACGGATCAGGCGCACCGCCCGTTCGGTATTGCCCCGCTCCAGCTCGAGCGCCGCGGAGGTCGAAAGGAGGTGCCGGCGCAGCAAATCGGCATCGGCGCCTTTCAGCAGCTCGAACCCGCGCGAGATCAGCCGGCCGGCGACATCGAAGCGCTTCAGCTCGATCTGGCTGCGTGCATAGTTGCTGAGAATCCGCGCTTCGAGCACGGGCTGGTCCATCTCGCGCGCGATGCGCAGCGCCTCTTCATATTCCCGCCCCGCCTCGACGTTGCGATCCATGGTGAGCAGCACATTGCCGCGATTGTTGTGCAGCGACAGCGAAAGCACCGGATCGCCGTCATACAGGTCGGCGGCCTGGCGGTAATATTGCTCGGCACGGGCATTGTCGTTGGCCGAGCTGTACAGCGATGCAATGTTCTGCAGCGCGATCGCCTGGCTGCGCAGTTCCTTGACGTCGCCGAAGATGCGGAACGCGTTCTGGTAGCTTTCCAGCGCCTTCACTGCCTGGTCGCGTGCCATGAAGAAGGTGCCCTGCGACATCAGCAGGTCGCCGCGCAGCTTGATCGGCTCGGGGATCGCCTCGATCAGCTTCAGTCCTTCGGCGATCAGCGGCTGCGCCTGGGCAGGCTCGTCGTTGCGCAGGCGCGCTTCGGCGGCGAGCCAGCGCGCCGTCGCCTGGGCAAGCATGGCCTGGCGGGGATCGGGCAGCTGCCGGGCAAGCTTGTCGATGGCATCGGCGTGGCGCAGCGCCTCGGCCTGGTCGCTCATCATGCTGCCCTTGGCCGCCTGGATTTCGGCCTGGATCGCGGGCGTGAATTCATTGGCGGGCTTGGCCGGTGCCTGGGCGAGCACGGGAGTCGCCGTCAGCAGCGCCAGGAACGTCAGGAAGGCGTGGAGGCACACGCGCATCAGGCGCGCTTCCAGAAGCTCTCGGGCCGGACGAAGGACTGAAGCTGGCCGCTCGCGGTGTCGAGATGGCCGTCGTCCACAAGGAACTTGCGGAACGCATCGAGCCCGAGCGGGCGCGAGATCAGGAAGCCCTGCACCATGTCGCAGCCCATCACGCTGAGCAGCGCCAGCGCCGACGGCGTCTCCACGCCCTCGGCGGTGACTTCCATCTCCAGCGCATGGGCCAGGTCGATCGTCGAGCGGACGATCAGCGGATCGCGATTGCTGCTGGTCAGCTGCATCACGAACATCTTGTCGATCTTGAGCTCGCGCGCCGGCAGCTTCTTCAGATAGGCGAGCGAGGAGAGCCCCGCGCCATAATCGTCGATGGCCAGCGTCACGCCGCTGTCGGCGAAGAACTGCAGGTGGCGGATCGCGCTTTCCGGATCGCGGATCACCGCGGTCTCGGTGATCTCGAAGCCCAGCTTGGCGTCGGTGCTCGCCAGCATCTCGCAGACTTCGTTGACGAAGGCGGGATCGGCGAGGAGCTGGCCGGAGATGTTGACGAAGAGCAGCAGGTCGAAGCCGTCTTCGCGCAGCTTGCGCTGGTCCTCGATCACCTGGCGCAGCGTCCACAGCGTCAGCTTGGAGATCTCGCCGGCCTGCTCGGCGACGGAGATGAAATCGCCCGGCAGGATCAGCCCGCGCGTCGGATGCTGCCAGCGCACCAGCGCCTCGGCGCTGGCGATCTCCTGGCGGCGGACATGCACCTTGGGCTGGTACTGGAGGAACATCTCGCCATTGGCGATCGCGCGCGGCAGTTCGCGCATCAGGGTCAGCTTGTCGAAGGCGAGGTCGGCGCGCGACAGGTCGAGCATCACCACCCGACCGTCGATACGCGCCTGTTCGAGCGCGGATTCGGCAGCTTCGGAAAGCAGCACCTCGTCGTCCTCGACTGAAGGTGCGGCGGCGACACCGATATGCATCTGGAGCGGGTGCGGCTCGCCGTCGATGTCGAGCGCGGCCAGGAAGGCCTTGTAGATCCTGTCGATATCGTCGGCGGCGACTTCGGGGGATTCGCGCTCGAACGCCATCTCCACGATCGTCCGGCCGGCGGCGGAGATTCGGACGTCGGGAATCAGCGAAGAGATTCGCCGGGCGACATCCAGAACTAGCGAATCGGCCCGTGCGCGGCCGATATGGCGGCGCAGCGAAGCAAAATTCGCAATTTCACATAGTCCGAGGACACTCCAGTAACGACCCTCGACATGGCGATCGTTACTTGCCCGGTGCAGCTCGCGCTTGCCGGGCGCGGGGCGGCTGCGCGGCCGCGCGCCGATATCCACCGTGGCGTCCTGGGATGCTCGCACTCGCACAAATTCCCTCGCGATTTCCGTATTTTCCACGGACCTCACGGTTGCGCTCGAAATAGCGCTGGCCTGGTTCGCCAAGGGCTCTTTGCGTGCCGACATGCCTCAACGGTCTAGCCCTAGACCCTTGAAGGAACCGTTAAATCCAAGCCGTTTCGGTGTTTTCGATCGCGCCAACTCCGCAGAAATCCGGATTGATTCATCGTTAAGCAGTCTTTAACCACGCGAATTGCGCATTCGTGCGCACCGATGGGAGAATGAATATGTTCGCGTTTGTGGCCCTTATGTTCCGTGACGGCGCCAGCGGTAACGACATCCGCCCGTTCTAACTGGAACACTCATCCGGGCCGGCGGTGGAGCGACCTCATGTGAGGCCGTGCTGACCGGCCCGGACGACAAACAACAAAATGGCGGCCTTGAGCCGCCTTTTTTGTTGTCTGCGCGCTTCCTGCTCAGGGCGCCGGAGAAGCCGTTTGATCCAGCCCCTTGCCCCGGGCGCTGGCGTCGCTATCTGCGCAGCATAGTTTCTTCCCAAGGGGATCCACGTTGCGCATCGCTATGATCGGCACGGGCTATGTCGGCCTGGTTTCCGGCGCCTGCTTCTCGGACTTCGGCCATGAGGTCGTTTGCGTCGACAAGGACGCCCGCAAGATCGAGCTGCTCCACCAGGGCGTGATGCCGATCTATGAGCCGGGCCTCGATGCGCTGGTCGCGTCGAACGTAAAGGCCGGCCGCCTCTCCTTCACCACCGACCTTGCCGAGGGCGTGAGGGATGCCGACGCGATCTTCATCGCGGTCGGCACGCCGAGCCGCCGCGGCGATGGCCATGCGGACCTCAGCTATGTCTTCGCCGCCGCGCGCGAGATCGCCGAGAACCTGACCAAGGGCAGCGTGATCGTCACCAAGTCGACCGTGCCGGTCGGCACCGGCGACGAAGTCGAGCGGATCCTGGCCGAGGTCGCGCCGAACAGCGGCGCCAAGGTCGTCTCGAACCCCGAGTTCCTGCGCGAAGGCGCGGCGATCGAGGACTTCAAGCGTCCGGACCGTGTCGTCGTCGGCACCGATGACGAAGGCGCGCGTGACGTGATGCGCGCCATCTACCGTCCGCTCTCGCTCAACCAGTCGGCACCGATCCTGTTCACCGGCCGCCGCACCAGCGAGCTGATCAAATATGCCGCCAATGCGTTCCTCGCGGTGAAGATCACCTTCATCAACGAGATCGCGGACCTGTGCGAGGAGGTCGGCGCCGACGTGCAGGAAGTCGCGCGCGGCATCGGCATGGACAACCGTATCGGCGGCAAGTTCCTCCATGCCGGCCCGGGCTATGGTGGCTCCTGCTTCCCCAAGGACACGCTGGCGCTGCTCAAGACCGCCGGCGACAACGAGACTCCGCTGCGCATCGTCGAGGCGACCGTGCAGGTGAACGACGCCCGCAAGCGCGCGATGGGCCGCAAGGTCATCAAGGCGATGGGCGGCGATATCCGCGGCAAGACCGTCGGCCTGCTCGGCCTCACCTTCAAGCCGAACACCGACGACATGCGCGACGCGCCCAGCCTGTCGATCGTCGCGGCGCTGGAAGATGCCGGCGCCACGGTGAAGGCCTATGACCCGGAGGGCTTCGAGCAGGCGCGCCCGCTGCTGCCGAACGTCGAGTTCAGCGACAGCGCCTATGCCGCCGCCGATGGTGCCGATGCGCTGGTGATCGTGACCGAGTGGGATGCGTTCCGCGCGCTCGACCTCGATCGCATCAAGTCGCTGCTCAAGACGCCGCTGCTGGTCGATCTGCGCAACGTCTATCCGGCTTCGGAAGCCGAGCGCGCCGGGCTGACTCTGGTCGGCGTCGGCAAGCCGAAGCGCGGCTGATCCCGGCCAGACGGGGGGAGTAGATCGATGAAGGCCAGCCTGCTGCAGATGACGAGCGGGATCGATCCCGCCGAGAATGCGCGCATCATTGCCGATGGGATCGCGCAGGCGGCAGCGACGGGCAGCGCGATGCTGTTCACTCCCGAAATGTCCGGCCTGCTCGACGGCAATCGCGAGCGCGCCCGCGGCCATGTGGTGGCGGAGGACCAGGACCTGGTCCTCGCCGCCACCCGCGAGGCTGCGGCCAGGCACGGCATCTGGGTCCATCTCGGCTCGCTCGCGGTGAAGGGCGAAGGCGACAAGTTCCTCAACCGCGGCTTCGTCATCGACGCTACCGGCGCGATCCGGGCGAGCTACGACAAGCTCCATCTGTTCGACGTCGACCTCGCCACCGGCGAGAGCTGGCGCGAGTCCAACACCTATCAGCGTGGTGAGCGCGCGATCCTGGTCGATACGCCGATCGGTCGGCTCGGCCTGGCGATCTGCTACGATATGCGCTTCCCGGACCTGTTCCGCGCGCTGAGCGATGCCGGCGCCACTGCCCTTGCCGTCCCTGCCGCCTTCACCCGCCCGACCGGCCAGGCGCATTGGCATGTCCTGCTGCGCGCCCGCGCGATCGAGGCGGAAGCCTTCCTCATCGCCGCCGCGCAGACCGGCGAACATCAGGACGGCCGCGCCACCTATGGCCATTCACTGGTGATCGATCCGTGGGGCGACGTGCTGCTCGACATGGGCGAGCAAGCCGGGCTTGGTACCGCCGAAATCGATCTTGCGCGCATCAAGGACGTCCGTTCGCGCATCCCGGTGCTCCGCCACCGCCGCCCCATTCCTCCCGTCGAGACCTTCGCATGAGCACCAAGACCGAGAACACCAAGGTGTCGGCACCGATCGAGGACCGGCAGCAGCTGATCGACTATTTCGCCGGGGGCGAGAAGCCGCAGGAGCGCTGGCGGATCGGCACCGAGCACGAGAAGTTCGTGTTCGCGAAGGACGACTTCCACGCCCCAAGCTACACCGAGCAGGGCGGCATCCGCGACCTGCTCGACGGCCTCACCGCCTATGGCTGGAAGCCCGTGCTCGAAGGCGACAATGTCATCGCCCTGTCCGGCCCAGACGGCACGGTCAGCCTCGAGCCCGCCGGCCAGCTCGAACTCTCGGGCGCCCCGCTCGAGAATCTCCACGAGACCTGCAACGAAACCGGCCGCCACCTCGAGCAGGTCAAGCAGGTCGGCGAGCGGCTCGGGATCAACTATCTCGGCCTCGGCATGTGGCCAGACAAGACCCGTGCCGAGCTGCCGATCATGCCCAAGGGCCGCTACGAGATCATGCTGCGCCACATGCCGCGCGTCGGCAATCTCGGGCTGGACATGATGCTGCGCACCTGCACGATCCAGGTGAACCTCGACTACGCTTCCGAAGCGGACATGGCGCAGAAGTTCCGCGTCGGCCTCGCGCTCCAGCCCTTGGCGACCGCGCTCTTCGCCAACTCGCCCTTCACCGAAGGCAAGCCCAACGGCTTCCTCAGCTTCCGCTCGAACATCTGGTCGGACACCGATCCGGCACGCACCGGCATGCTGCCCTTCGTGTTCGAGGACGGCTTCGGCTATGAGCGCTATGCCGAGTATGCCCTCGATGTGCCGATGTACTTCGTCTACCGCGACGGGAAGTATATCGACGCCGCGGGCCAGAGCTTCCGCGACTTCCTGAAGGGCGAGCTGCCTGCCTATCCCGGCCACAAGCCGACGATCGACGACTGGGCAGATCACCTGTCGACCGCCTTCCCCGAAGTCCGCCTCAAGACCTTCCTCGAGATGCGCGGCGCCGATGGCGGCCGCTGGGGCCGGATTTGCGCGCTGCCCGCGCTTTGGGTCGGCCTGCTCTACGACCAGGGCGCGCTCGATGCCGCCTGGGACCTGGTCAAGAGCTGGTCGATGGAAGAGCGCGAGACGCTGCGCAGCTCGGTGCCCAGGCTCGCGCTCGACGCCCCACTGCCCGGCGGCGGCAAGCTCCGCGACATCGCCGGCGAAGTCCTCGACATCGCCGCCTCGGGGCTCAACGCCCGCGCCCGGCTCAACGCCTCGGGCGACAATGAGTCCGGCTTCCTCGATCCGCTGCGCGAAGTGGTCCGTACCGGCAAGGTGCCGGCGCAGGTGCTGCTCGATCGCTTCCATGGCGACTGGGGCGGCGACATCCGCCGCGTCTATGAGGAAGCGCGGTTCTAGCCTCCCCGGCCCGGGGGAGCACCACCGGGAAGGCTAGTCCCTTGCCGAAGCGATATCCGCTCGACTTCGCGAAGCCGTCCGTCGATTGCGGCGACTTCGTCGTCGTCCCCCTTGCGGATGGCCGCAACGATCAGGTCGATCAGCTGCTGGGGGGCCGCGTCCCCGAAGCGCAGGAGCAACTCCTCGCCCGAGAGTACTGCGACGTCCCGAAGCACCATCCGCCCACATTGGCCGATCTTGGGGTCGGATTCGGCCGTTCTACGCTCCACGCTCGCCATGATCGCTTCGTCTCACTGAACCGCCGCAAAGCCTGCGCCTGGCCGGGAAACCCGGAAATTGGTAAATTTACGTATTACCGCCCGTGCCCAGCCATACCCTCGGATTATGGCCCCTGGGCCCTTCGGCATGGCAAACCCCGCCATCGCTGCTGTAGGGAACGAGCATGGCCTATTTCCTCGGGATAGACGCGGGCGGCAGCCATTGCCGCAGCCGGCTGGTTGACGAACGCGGGACGATCCTCGGCACCGGGGAGAGCGGCCCCGCCAACACCCGTATCGGGATCGAGCGCCTGCACGCCGTGCTGAACGAGGTCGTCGCCCAAGCGATCTCCGCCGCGGGGCTCGACGCCGCCCAGGCCGCGACGATCCGCGCCGGCATGGGCATCGCCGGCATCACCCGCACCGGCATGCGCGAACAGCTCGCCGAACTGCCCTTCCCCTTTACCGAGATCGCCTTCGTCACCGATGCCGCGATCGCCAATCTCGGCGCGCATGCGGGAGCGGAGGGTGCCACCCTGATCATCGGCACCGGCAGCATCGCCGAGGTCCGCGTCGGCACCAGCAGCTTCGCGATCGGCGGCTATGGCTTCCCGATCTCGGACGAAGGCAGCGGTGCCGCGCTCGGCCTCAGCGCGATGCGCCACGCGCTGCGCGCGCTCGACGGCCGCAGCGAAGTCACCGCGCTCAGCCACGCCGTCACCGCCGGCTTCGGCCATGACACTGCCCGCGCCGTCGCCTGGATGGATGCCGCGACCCCGAAGGACTATGCCGCCTTCGCCCCGCTCGTCATGGACTATGCCGAGAATAACGATGCGATCGCCCGCTCGATCGTCGAGGATGCCGCCCAGCATATCGAGCGCTTCATCGAGACGATCTTCGCCCGCGGCGCCGTCCGCTGCGCGCTTGCCGGCGGCCTCGCCCTGCGGATCAAGCCCTGGCTCCGCGCCCGCACCGTCGCCCGGCTGACCGACGCCATTGCCGACCCGCTCGACGGTGCGCTGCTCCTCGCCGGCCTGTCCGCCACTGCCCTCCCGACCCGGAAGCCCGATGTCGACTGAAGCCACCGACCCCCGCTATCGCGAACTCGATCGCTGGCCCACCGAGACCGCCGTCGAAGCGATGCTCGAGGCCCAGCTCGCCGCGATCGCCGCGCTCCAGGCCCATACCGCCCCGATCGCCGCCGCCATCGACGCCGCCGCCGAGCGGCTCCGTAATGGCGGTCGCATCGCCTATGCCGGCGCTGGCACGTCGGGCCGGATCGGCGTGCAGGACGGCGTCGAGCTCACTCCCACTTTCAACTGGCCGTTCGAGAGGCTTGCCTTCCTGATCGCCGGCGGCCCCGCCGCGCTCACCCGTACCCAGGAAGGCGCGGAAGACAGCCGCGCCGCCGCCATCGCCGCGGTCGAGACCGAAGCGCTCGGCCCCGATGACGTGCTGATCGGCGTCGCCGCCAGCGGCCGCACCCCCTATGTCATCGCCGCGCTCGAAGCCGCGCGCACGGCCGGCGCGCTGACCATCGGCGTCTCCAACAATCCCGACACCCCGGTGCTTGCCGCCGCCGAATATGCCATCCTCGCCGATACCGGCAGCGAAGTCGTCGCCGGCTCCACCCGGATGAAGGCCGGCACCGCGCAGAAGGTCACGCTCAACCTGATCTCCACGGGCATCATGCTGCGCCTCGGGCTCGTCTATCACGGGCTGATGGTCAACATGCAGGTGTCGAACGCCAAGCTGCGCGTCCGTGCCATCCGCATGGTCGCCACGCTCGCCGGTGTCGATGAAGCCAGCGCCGAGACCGCGCTCGATGCCGGCGGCCTCAACATCAAGCGGGCCGTGCTGATCGCCCGCGGCCTCGACGCCGCGGAAGCCGAGACGCTCCTCACCGCCACCCAGGGCAGCCTCGGCGCGGCACTGGACAATCTCGCGTGAAAGCCCTGGTCAACGGCCGCATGCTGCTGGCCGAAGGCTGGCGCGACGATGCCTGTGTGGTGATCGAGGGCGAACGGATCGCCGCGATCCTGCCCGAGCCGCCCGCCGGCGCCGAGCGGATCAACCTTGCCGGCCACACCCTGCTCCCCGGCTTCATCGATACCCAGGTAAACGGCGGCGGCGGCCGGCTGTTCAACGACGATCCCAGCGTCGAGACGCTGCGCATCATCGCCGAGACGCACCGCCGCTACGGCACCACCGGCCTGCTCCCCACGCTGATCAGCGATGACCTCCCGGTGATCGAAGCCGCCATCCGCGCGGTCGATGCCGCGATCGAAGCGGGCGTGCCCGGCATCCTCGGCATCCATATCGAGGGTCCGTTCCTCAACCCGGTCCGCCGCGGCATCCATAGCGCGAGCAAGATCCAGCCGCTGCAGGACCAGTTCCTCGCGCTGCTCGAATCCGCCCGCCACGGCAAAACGCTGGTCACCCTCGCGCCCGAAGCCGCCACGCCCGACCAGGTCGCCCGGCTGGTCGCCGCCGGCGTGATCGTCGCTGCCGGCCATTCGGACGCGCCCTATGAGACCGTCCGTGCCGCGCTCGACAATGGCGCCACCGGCTTCACCCATATCTTCAACGCGATGTCCCCGCTCACCAGCCGCGCGCCCGGCATGGTCGGCGCGGCGCTGGAAGCCGCGGACGCCTATGCCGGCATCATCGCCGACGGCCACCACCTCCACCCCGCCACGCTGCGCGTCGCGCTGCGCGCCAAGGGGCCCGACCACCTGATGCTGGTCACCGATGCGATGCCCAGCGTCGGCAGCAATGAGACCACCTTCCTGATCCACGGCCGCGAAATCCACCGCGACGGCGATCGCCTGGTCGGCGCCGACGGCACGCTGGCCGGCTCGACGCTCACCATGGCCGGGGCGCTAAGGGGCATGATGGAACAGGGCCGCGTGCCGCTGGAGACCGCCTCCCGCATGGCCTCGGCCACCCCCGCCGCATTCCTCGGCCTGTCCGGCCAGCTCGGCCACATCGCCCCGGGCTACCGCGCGGACATGGTGCTGGTGGACGACACGCTGGACGTGCGGCGCAGCTGGATTTCCGGCACATCCAACTCCCCCGTTCAAACTACCTACTGAACGAAAAGAAAGAGGCACGCCGCTCCCAAACTCGTCATGCTGAACTTGTTTCAGCATCCAAAGCGCGACAACGGATGGCGTCACCCGTGGAGGGTTGGCCCCTGAAACAAGTTCAGGGTGACGGACTGGGAGCCGGGATGACGATTGAGAACACCCGTCCCCCATCCTACTCCCCCCTAAACATAAACTAGATCGCGCAGCCCCGGGCACCTTCCTAAATCGCCCACCATGCTGCATTCCGGGAACATGACGGAGAACCAGGCTCAAGCGACCGCATCGCTCGCCCCCGCGCGCCTGACCCACCTCCAGCGGCTCGAAGCCGAGAGCATCCATATCCTGCGCGAAGTCGTTGCCGAGGCCGAAAGCCCGGTGATGCTCTATTCGATCGGCAAGGACAGCGCGGTGATGCTCCATCTCGCGCGCAAGGCCTTCTATCCGGCGCCCCCGCCCTTCCCGCTCCTCCATGTCGATACGACCTGGAAGTTCCGCGCGATGTACGATCTGCGCGACAAGGCGGCACGCGATGCCGGCATGGAGCTGCTCGTCCACAAGAACCCCGAGGCCGAGGCGCTGGGGATCAACCCGTTCGATCATGGCGGCCGCCATACCGACATGTGGAAGACGGAAGGGTTGAAGCAGGCGCTCGACAAATATGGCTTCGACGCGGCGTTCGGCGGTGCCCGGCGCGACGAGGAGAAGAGCCGGGCGAAGGAGCGCGTGTTCAGCTTCCGCACTGCCTCGCATCGCTGGGACCCGAAGAACCAGCGCCCCGAGCTCTGGCACCTCTACAATGCCCGCAAGGAGAAGGGGGAGAGCATGCGCGTCTTCCCGATCTCCAACTGGACCGAGCTCGACATCTGGCAATATATCCTTGCCGAGGGGATCGAGATCGTCCCACTCTATTTCGCCGCCCCCCGCCCGACCGTGGAGCGCGACGGCCTGCTGCTGATGGTCGATGACGAGCGCTTCCGTCTCAACCCCGGCGAGGAGCCGGTGATGCGCTCGGTCCGCTTCCGCACGCTCGGCTGCTACCCGCTCACCGGCGCGGTCGAGAGCGAGGCGGATACGCTGGAAGCAGTGATCCAGGAGATGCTGCTCACCACCACCTCGGAACGCCAGGGCCGCGCGATCGACCACGACCAAACGGCGAGCATGGAGAAGAAGAAGCAGGAGGGGTACTTCTGATGGCGACCGCCAGCACTCCCTCTCCCCTCCGGGGAGAGGGCCGGGGAGAGGGGAAGTGGGACGCACTCTCGACTTCCGCCCTTGCCGGCACCGCCCCTCTCCCAACCCTCTCCCCGGAGGGGAGAGGGCTTTCAGTTCAGCATGACGGAGTGTGGGCATGACCTCCTACCGCCCCGACGCCCTCATCGCGTCCGATATCTCCGCCTATCTCCAGCTCCACCAGAACAAGTCGCTGCTGCGCTTCATCACCTGCGGCAGCGTCGATGACGGCAAGTCCACGCTGATCGGCCGACTGCTATACGATTCGAAGATGATCTTCGAGGACCAGCTCGCGTCGCTCGAAGCCGACAGCAAGCGCGTCGGCACCCAGGGTGGCGAGATCGACTTCGCTTTGCTGGTCGACGGCCTCGCCGCCGAGCGCGAGCAGGGCATCACGATCGACGTCGCCTATCGCTTCTTCGCAACCGAGAAGCGCAAGTTCATCGTCGCCGACACGCCCGGCCACGAGCAGTACACCCGCAACATGGTGACCGGCGCCTCGACCGCCGATCTCGCGGTGATCCTGATCGATGCGCGCAAAGGCGTGCTCACCCAGACCCGGCGCCATTCCTATCTCTGCCATCTGCTCGGCATCCGCCACATCGTGCTGGCGGTGAACAAGATGGACCTGATCGGCTACGACCAGTCCGCGTACGAAGCGATCGTCGAGGACTATCGCACGTTCGCGGAAAGCATCGGCATCACCAGCTTCACCCCGATCCCGATCTCCGGCTTCAAGGGCGACAACATCACCGGCACCAGCCCGAACACGATCTGGTACACCGGCCTGTCGCTGCTCCAGCATCTCGAGAGCGTCGAGATCGACGCCGATGCGGACGCCGCGCGGCCCTTCCGCCTGCCGGTGCAGTGGGTGAACCGGCCCAACCTCGATTTCCGCGGCTTCGCCGGCATGATCGCGGCGGGCACGGTGCGGCCGGGCGACAAGGTGCGCATCCTGCCCTCGGGGCAGACCACCACCGTCGCGCGAATTGTCGCCTTGGGGGGTGACCGGGAGCAGGCGGTCGCGGGCGAGAGCGTCACGCTTACATTGGCAGACGAGGTCGATTGCTCGCGCGGCAACGTGATCGCGGCGGCGGATGCGCCGCCCCAGGTCGCGGATCAGTTTCAGGCGACGATCGTGTGGATGGACCAGGCGGAGCTGCTGCCTGGGCGGGCCTATTGGCTCAAGCTCGGCACCCAGACGGTCAGCGCGACCGTCCAGCCGCCGCGCCATGCCGTGTGCGTCAATACGATGGCCGAGCTGAGCGTGAAGACCCTGGGCCTGAACGACATCGGAATTGCCGAGGTCTACACCGACCGCGGCGTAGTGTTCGAGCCCTATGCCGAGAGCAAGGACCTGGGCGGCTTCATCCTGATCGACAAAGCGACCAATGCCACCGTCGCTGCCGGCATGCTCAACTTCTCGCTGCGCCGCGCGCAGAATGTCCATTGGCAGGCCGTTGAGATCAACCGCGAGGCCCATGCCAGGCAGAAGCACCAGGCACCCCGGTTGCTCTGGTTCACCGGCCTGTCGGGCTCGGGCAAGTCGACCATCGCCAATCTCGTCGAGAAGAAGCTGCACGCCATGGGCAAGCACAGCTTCCTCCTCGACGGCGACAATATCCGCCACGGCCTCAACAAGGACCTTGGCTTCACCGATGCGGACCGCATCGAGAATATTCGCCGCGTCGGCGAAGTCGCGAAGCTGATGACCGATGCGGGTCTGATCGTCCTCACCGCGTTCATCTCGCCGTTCCGCGCCGAACGCGAACTGGTCCGCCAGATGCTGCCCGAAGGCGAGTTCTTCGAGATCTTCGTCGACACGCCGCTCGAAGTTGCAGAAGCCCGGGACGTGAAGGGCCTCTACAAAAAGGCGCGCGACGGCCAGATCGCCCATTTCACCGGCATCTCCAGCCCCTATGAGGCCCCGGAGACGCCGGAGATCCGGGTGGACACCACCCGCGAGAGCCCCGAGGATGCCGCCGAGCGGATCGTGGAGACGATCATGGGTACCTGGAGTCCGGTGATTTGACCGACGCCGAACTCGCCCGGGAAATCGCCACCGAGGCCGGCGCGCTGCTGCTGCGCATCCAGGACGAATGCGCAGGCGGTGATCGCGGCGACCGCGAGGCCAATGCGATGATCCTCGCCGCGCTGGCGCTGGCACGGCCCGACGACGCGATCCTCTCCGAGGAATCGGCGGACGAGCCGACCCGCCTCTCGGCCAGCCGGGTATGGATCGTCGATCCGCTCGACGGCACCCGCGAGTTCGCCGAGCGCCGCGGGGACTGGGCGGTGCACATCGCGCTTGCCATCGACGGCGCACCCGCTATCGGCGCGGTCGCCCTGCCCCGGCTGGGCTGCACGCTCTCCAGCGACTGCCCCCCGGCACTGCCCGAAGGCGAACTACCCCCGCGCATGCTGGTGAGCCGGACGCGCCCCAGCGCGCTCTGCTCCGGCGTGGGCGAACGGATCGGCGCGATCCATATCGGCATGGGCTCGGCCGGCGCCAAGGCAATGGCGGTGGTACGCGGCGAAGCGGAGATCTACCTCCATTCGGGCGGTCAGCACCAATGGGACAATTGCGCACCGGTCGCGGTCGCGCTCGCCGCCGGGCTTCACGCCTCACGCATCGACGGGTCTCCTATCGTCTATAACCAGCCGAGCACGAGCATTCCCGACCTGCTGATCTGCCGCAAGGAATGGGCACCGATCGTGCTCGAAGCGGTGCGTGACTGCGGCGTCTGAGCCCACTCCGTCATCCCGTAAGTGACTCCATCGGATTCCCAGCGACTCGCGGAGTCACCGCGAGTCGCGCATAGACGCCGATTCCCGGACATGGTAAACGCTCCGTTTGGGAGGGGCGTTTTTGACTTCCGATATCTGGTTCTTTCTGGCGATCGGATTCAGCTTTGCGGGCTATGCGACCTACCTGATCGGGCTGCGTCGCGAGCTAGTGGAGCCGAACCGTGCATCGTGGCTGATCTGGAGCGCGGCAACCACGCTCGAGGCGCTGACCTATGCCGCGGTGAACCCCGGCGCGCCGCAGGGCTGGGTATTCGCCCTGTCCTCGATCGCCTGCATCCTGGTGACGATCGGCATCTGGCGGCGCTCGTCCTGGGCTCCGCCCTCGCCCACCGAGACCTTCTGCATCGCCGCCAGCCTGAGCGCGCTGCTGCTATGGCTGGTCTTCCGCGAGGCGTTCTGGGCGCACATGCTGGTGGTGCTCGCCGTACCCGTGAGCTTCTGGCCGACCTGGGCCAGCGTATGGACCGATCGCAACCGCGAACGCTCGCCGGCCTGGGGCCTGTGGACCTTTGGCGACCTCGCCACGCTGCTGATCGCGGTGCGCGGAGCCGAGCCCGGCGTGGCCGAACTCGCCTATGTGATCGTCGAGTTCCTCTGCCATGCCAGCGTCTGGTTCCTCATCGGCCTGGCGACGATCAACCCGCTGCGCTCCTTCGGCACCCGCCGCGGCGGGCTGCGCTGGCTCGATCGCTACCGGCCTTCGAGCAATCTCTTCAAGGTGGGCGACAACCATCTGGGCAAGGCCGTCTATGCGGCGAGCGGCTTTGCCGAAGGCGATGTGCTGATCGAGTTCACCGGCCGCCGCTTCCGTGCCGACCAGATCCCCAGCCTGATGCGCGGCAGCAACGATCGCTTCGTCCAGGTCACGCCCGACCATTATATGGGACCGTCCGGCCGGATCGACGACCTGGTCAACCACAGCTGCGATCCCAATGCCGGGCTGCGCTTCACCGATCGCGGCGTGTTTCTCGTCGCCGTTCGCGCGATCGAGCCCGGCGAGGAGATCGCCTGGGATTATTCGACGACGCTGCGGGAATCGAACTGGCACATGATCTGCCAGTGCCGTTCGGAGCAGTGCCGCCGGGTGATCGGCAATTTCGACAGCCTCGATCCGGACCGGCAGGAGTGGTTCCGGGCACGCAACCTCGTCGCGCCGTACCTACGGCGCAAGGATGCGGTGACGGGCCCCCAGCGCGCTGCGGGGCAACGCTAAGCCGCAATCCCGCTCGGCTGGGCCAGTTGCGCGGTCCCCAGCGTCAGGATCGCCTTGGCACCGGTGCCCTTGCCGTCGCTGAGCAGGTCGAGCTTGCCCTCCATCGCCAGCATCGAATTCGCGCACCAATGCAGCCCCAGCCCGCCCGATTTGTGCGCGCGGGTCGAGAAGCCGCGCTGGAACAGGGTCGGCGCGGTCGATGGATCGAAACCTTCGCCATCATCGCGGATGTGGATCTCGGTGCTGTCGCCCTTGTGGTGGATCGAAACCGCGATCGAGCCGCTGGTGCGGCCCGTCGCCGCAATCGCTTCGGCGGCGTTGGCGAACAGGTTGCCGACCACCTGGCTGAGGATCACCCGGTTCGCCATCACCCATTGCGGCTTTGACGGGAAACTGAACGCAATCGAGTTCTCGCCCGAATAGCGCGCGATCGTCGCATTCTGGGCGACGATGTCGGTGATGTCGCAGGCGTCGAGCGGCGGGCGCTCATGCGCGGCCTCCTGCTGCTGGCCGATGATCTCCAGCACATGGTGCAGCGCCTCGCGGCCGATCGTGATCTGCTCGCGGCGATCACTACGCTCCTGCTCGACGCTTTCGATCGCGGCGGCAAGGAAGGCGACAAGCTTCTGGCGGCGTACCGCCGGGATATCCTCGCCGGCCAATTCGCCGAGCGCGCGATCGAGCAGCGCCCGGTCCATCGGCGCGCCGGTCCCCAGCCCCTGGCTGAGAACGGTGCTGATCGGGTTCAGCGCGTTGCGGACATTGTGCATCACCGCAACCGCGCTCTCGCTGCGGCCGAGCGAGAAGCTCTGCACTTCAAGCTGCTCGCGCAGGTCCTTGAGCTGCTTGAGCATCGAATTGAAGCTGGTGACCAGGCTGCCGATCTCGTCGTCGCGTTCCTTGTCGGTGAGCAGGCCCAGCGTGCCCGAGGCACGAACCACGCCCATATGCTGCTCGACGCGCTTGAGAGGGGCGAGCACGAGCCGGGCGATCATCCGGCGCAGCACCAGCAGCACGATCGCCAACAGGATCGACGACCCGACCACGGCGAGCACCAGCATCCGGGTACCCAGCGTCGAGAGGTCACGCGGCACGGTGTAGGTGGCGGTGGCGACCGAGCGGCCGTCCGCGCCGGGGATCGGCACCGCGATGCGCGTGCGGGTGGCGCCCGGCGTCTTGGTGACTTCGGCGACGGGATTGTCGAGCGCCAGGCTCGCCTTGAGCTGGAGCAGGGTGCTGAGCTGGCCGGCGGTGACCGTGCGGGCCATCAGCACATAGCCGCGCGGGCTTCCGCTGCCGTCGCTCCGGCGCACCTGCGCGATGCCGACCGCGGCAAGCGTATCGCCCAGGCGAACGAAGAAGCCGTTCGAGCTCTGGCCCTTCAGCGCCCTGGCGAAATCGAGCTTCGCGATCGTCTCGGTCAGGCGGGCACGCATCGCGGGCACATCCGCCTGCTTCTCCAGGTCGAGCCAGCGCGCGATGACGATCGAACGATCCGGCCGGACATAGGCCATGCCGTTGACGTCGAGATTGACCATCGCAAGCGTCGAGAAACTCTCCTCCTCGAACGCCCGGGTCGGGTTGGCCATATAGTCGTAGGACGAGCTCCAGTCGCCATAGTCGCGCACGGCGTTCTCGACCTTGGCCGAGACGTCATGAACCACCGCTTCGGTGCGTGCGACATGCGCGTTCACCGCGTCGCGCTCGAGCTGGTTGAAGCTTGGCGTGATGACGGTGGCGAGCATCAGCGTAAGCGCAGCGGCCCCGACCACACCGACGCCGGTGAGGATCAGGACCAGTTTCGCGCCGAGCGAGGCCGGCGCCTTGAGGCGCCCCCGGGTTGGCATCAGCCGTGCGTCCCGTTGCTCAGTTCGGCCTCGGGCTCCTCGGCGCCCATATAGCCCCGGTTGGCAAGCACCAGCGCATCCTCGGCATCCATCGGACGGGCGAGATAATAGCCCTGGAGGTGGCTACAGCCGGCCAGGCGAAGCGCCTGGAGCTGCGCCTCGGTCTCGACGCCCTCGGCAACCACTTCCATGCCCAGCGCGCGGCCGAGATGGATGATCGAATGGACGATCGCCGCGCTCTCGCGCTCCCGGCCCATGCCATCGACGAAGCTGCGATCGATCTTCAGGCAATCGAGCGCGAAGCGGCGGATATTGTAGAGGCTCGAATAGCCGGTGCCGAAATCGTCGAGCGCGATGCGGAAGCCCATCTGGCGGAGCTTGAACAGCGTCTCGGCGGCGCGCTCGACATCGTCGAAGATCGCCGTCTCGGTGATCTCGATCTGGAAGCGGCCCGGCTCGACGCCGGCATTGGCGACGCGCTCCATCACATGCGCCACGAAATTGTGGCGGCGGAACTGGCGCGGCGAGAAGTTCACCGAAACATATTGGCCCGGCCAGGTCTTGAGCGTCTCGACCGCGCGGTCGATCACCCAGTCGCCCAGCTCGTGGATCAGGTTCGATTCCTCGGCGATCGGGATGAACATGCCCGGCGAGACCATGCCATACTCGGGGCTGCACCAGCGGATCAGCGCCTCGAAGCCGGTGATCTCAAGCTGATCGCGGCCGACGATCGGCTGGAAGACGAGCTTGAGCTCGCCCTTGGCGATCGCTTCGGAAAGCCCGCCTTCGATCTGGCGGCGGAAGCGGATCGATTCGTCCATCGCCTCGTCGAACAGGCGGACGATGCCACGGCCGTTGTGCTTGGCTTCGTTGAGCGCGAGGTCGGCACGACGCATCACGTCGATCGGGTCGTTGATCGTGCCCGGCTGGACCACCATCAGGCCGACCGAGGCACCGCCCTGGACCGAGTGACCGAATACCTTGAAACTGATCGACACCGCCTTGAGCAGGCGCTCGGCGACCATCGTCGCCTCATCCTCGCCCGTTACCGGATAGAGCATCGCGAACTCGTCACCGCCCAGGCGCGCGACGAAGCCCTCGGCAGGCACATTGGCCTGGAGGATCTCGCAGACCATGCGGATCAGCTCGTCGCCGGCAAGATGGCCGAGCGTGTCGTTGACGATCTTGAACCGGTCGAGGTCCATCATCGCCATCGCGAAACACCGATCGCCCTTCACTGCCTTGCCGAGCATGTGAAGGAACGACAGGCGGTTCGGCGCGTCGGTCAGGGAATCATGGTTGGCGATATGGACCGCGCGGGATTCGTTCGCGGCCAGCTCGAGCTTCTGCTCCTCGAGCAGCGCGATCGCACTCTTCAGCTTGCCGTCGGCTTCCCAGCGGTGCGCGAGCGCGGTGGCGGTCTGCATCACCTCTTCCGCCTGGAAGGGCTTGGCGATGTAGAAGATCTTGTCGGCAGGGCCGGCGGCGCGGCTGATGTCGAGCGGGGAGAAGTCGGAATAGCCGGTGACGATGACGAGGTTGATGTCGGGATCGAGCGCACGGATGCGGCGGGCGGTTTCCTTGCCATCGATGCCCGGCGGCATGCGGACGTCGATGAACGCCACGGCGAAGCGCTTGCCGGTCTCGATCGAATCCTGGATCGCTTCGACCGCATCCAGCCCCTGGTTGAAATGGGCACAGTCGAAATCGATCGTGTCGTTGGCGGGTTCGGAAGGAGCTTCGTCCTCGTCGCCGAACAGCTCGGCGGCCATGGCGCTCAGCGCGGTCGCGTTGCCGCCCCGGCGGCTCCCGAACACCTGGCGATACGACTCGTGCATCGCCGGTTCGTCATCCACGATCAAAATGCGCACTTGCGAAATCCCCTCGCTCATCCCTGCAAACGGGGTAAGCGGACAGCGTTAAGGAGCGGTAAAATCGTTACGCCGCGGAGAGGGAAAAGCGCCGGACAAGGTTAAGGATGACGCGCGGTTTACCCGCCGATCCGGCCGCGATAGCAAGGCGGGATAACAGGAGGATGCATGACCGACCCGCTCGCCGCCCGATCGCTGCTGTTCGCGCCGGGCGATTCCGAACGCAAGATCACCAAGGCAGGGGCGAGTGGCGCCGACCTGGTGCTGCTCGACCTGGAGGACGCGGTGGCGGAAGCGAACAAGCCCGCTGCCCGCGCACTGGTCGCCGAGCATCTCGGGACCGCCGAGCGTGCCCAGCCGCAATGGGTGCGGATCAACCCGCTCGACACCCCGCACGCCCTGCCCGACCTCGCGGCGATCGTGCCCGGCCGCCCCGACGGAATCATGCTGCCCAAGGCCAGCCGCGCCGAGGCGGAATTGCTGCATCACTATCTGACCGCGCTGGAGGCCGCGCACGGCCTGCCCCAGGGCGGCATCCGAACCATCGTGGTAGCGACCGAGACCGCGCAGGCGATCTTCGGGCTGGGCGATTATGCCGGCTGTCCGCGCCTTGCCGCGCTCACCTGGGGCGCCGAAGACAGCGCCACGGCGCTGGGCGCGACGCATAACCGCGACGAGGCTGGGGAATATGATTTCCCCTATCAGGTCTTCCGGGCCCTCGCCCTCACCGGCGCTGCGGCGGCCGGCGTGACGCCGATCGAAACCATCCATGGCGACTTCCGCGATCTCGACGGATTGGAAGGGGTCGCAACCAAAGCGCGCCGCGCGGGTTTCCGCGGGATGCTCGCAATCCATCCCGATCAGGTGCCGGTGATCAACCGCGCCTTCTCCCCGTCCACGGCCGAAGTCGAACGTGCCGAGAAGATCGTCGCTGTCTTCGCGGCCAATCCCGGCCTGGGCACGATCGGGCTGGATGGCGAGATGCTCGACATGCCGCACCTGAAGCGCGCCCAGGCCGTGCTGGCGATGCGCCGGTAACATGCATTGATTTGCCGTAGCTTAGCGCTAGGAAATTGCTGATGCAGCTCGACGGGGCACGATGATCGAAGCACCTGCCGAACCATTGCCGGTTGGCGAGGACGAGTTCCGCCTGATCGCGGACAGCGCTCCCGTCGCCGTGTGGGTCACCCGGCTCGATCGACGTCGCAGCTTCGTCAACCGCGCCTATGTCGCCTTTCTCGGCGTTTCCTATGCGGAAGCGCTGGAGTTCGACTGGCGGCGGATCATTCACCCCGACGATGCCGCCCGGCTGCTCGCGGAATCGGTTGCGGGAGAGGCGAGCCTCCAGACCTTCGAGCTCGAGGGCCGCTACCGCAACGCCGAGGGCGAATGGCGCTGGCTGCACTCCACCTCCCAGCCCCGCCGCGATGCCGAAGGACGCCATATCGGCTTCATCGGCGTCGCCCATGACGTGACCGAAGCCAAGACCGCCGAACTCGCGCTGCGCGAGCGCGAGGCACAGCTCTCCGCCTTCATCAGCCAGACCACCGCCGGCTTTGCCCAGGTCGATCTCGAAGGGCGCTTCACCCTGGTCAATGATCGCTTCTGCGACATCACCGGCTGGAGCCAGGAGGAGCTGATGGGCATGACCATGCAGCAGATCACCCATCCGGACGATCTGGTGCGCAACGTGCCGCTGTTCGAACGCGCGGTACGGGAGGGCACGCCCTATACCCATGAGAAGCGCTATATCCGCAAGGACGGCGGAATCGTCTGGGTCAACAACTCGGTCGCGGTGATCCGGCGGGCGAATGGCGAGCCCTTCGGCGTGCTCGCGGTGACGCTGGACGTCACCCAGCGGCGCGAGAGCGAGGAAGCGCTGCGCAAGAGCGAGGAGACGCTGCGCCTCGCCACCGAGACCGCCGGCATGGCGACCTGGGAACTCGATCTGGAGACGATGGAGGGCGCCTGGTCGCCCAATCGCTTCGACCTGCTCGGCATGGCGCGTCGTCCCGATGCCCGCGGCGGCTTCGAGGAATGGATCGAGCGGGTGCATCCCGCGGATCGCGACCGCACGCGCGAGGCGGCGCTGCGCTGCTTTACCGAGGGCGTGCCCTACACGATCGAATATCGGATCCTGCGCGCCGACGATGGCGCCGAACGCTGGCTGCAGAGCCATGGCAACCGGATCGACTATGGCGATAGCCGGCCGAGCCGTTTCGTCGGCGTCTCGTTCGACGTGACGGCCCGCAAGCGCGCGGAAGACGAGCTTCGCGAGAGCGAGACCCGCTTCCGCACGATCTTCGAACAGGCCAACGACTTCCTGATCACCACCACGCTCGACAATCGGGTGACCTCGGTGAATCCGGCGGTGATCGAGGCGATCGGCTATGCCGAAGACGAGATTCTTGGCCGCTCGATCGCCGAGTTCATGGATCCGGACCAGTTCGCGATCAGCATGGACGCGTTCAACCGCAAGCTGCAGCATGGCGGATCGACCCGGCTGACCGTCAAGCTGCGCGCCAAGGACGGTCGCGAGCTGGTCTGGGAAGTCAATTCGCGGCTCAGCCTGGACGAGCAGGGCCAGCCCGTGGCGCTCCACGCGATCGGCCGCGACATGACCGAGGCGAAGCGCGCCGAAGCGCATCTCCGCCTGCTGATCGACGAGCTCAACCACCGGGTGAAGAACACGCTGGCGATCGTCCAGGGCATTGCCCAGCAGAGCTTCAAGGACGATGTGCCCCCGCGCCAGGCCCGTGCCGCCTTCGAAGGCCGGCTGGCCGCCCTGTCCGAAGCGCACAACCTGCTCACCCGCGAGCATTGGAGCCTGGTGTCGATGCGCCAGATCATCGACGACGCGCTGCGCCCGCATGGCGAGGCCTGCCGCTTCGCGCTCGACGGCCCCGACCTGATGATCCTGCCCAAGACAGCGATCAGCCTGGCGCTGGCGATCCATGAGCTGGCGACCAACGCGGTGAAGCATGGCGCCCTGTCGTGCCCGGAGGGCCGGATCGCGGTGCATTGGCAGCGTGTCCGCAGCGACGGCCCTGCCCGGCTTTCGATGCGCTGGGAGGAAACCGGCGGCCCCGCCGTCTCGGCGCCCAGCCGTCGCGGTTTCGGCACGCGGATGATCGAGCGCGGCCTGGCCGCCGAACTGGGCGGCAGCGTGAAGATCGAGTTCCGGCCCGAAGGGCTGGTCTGCACCGTTGACGCGCCGTTGCCCGAGGGCGCGGAATGAGCGGGCTCGAAGGACTGCGCGTGCTCGTCGTCGAGGACGAGCCGGTGGTCGCCATGTACCTGGAAGACCTCCTCGAAGCGCTCGGCTGCCAGACGATCGGGCCGGCCAGCCGGCTGTCCGATGGCCTGGCGCTGGCCGAGGATAATGGTTTCGACGTGGCGATCCTCGACATCAATCTGGGCGGCGAGCGCAGCACGCCGATCGCCGAGGCGCTGCGGGCGCGCGGCGTGCCCTTCGCCTTTGCCAGCGGCTATGGCGCACCGCCCGAGGGCTTTGGCGACGAAGTGCCGATGATCGAGAAGCCCTATCGCGAAGCGCAGGTGGCCGCAGCGCTCGACCGGCTGCTGGCCCGCTAGCCTTCGGGCCTCGGAAGTACAGGCCAGGAACGGTTTCAGCCCCCTCTCCCGCAACATTGCTGCGTGAGACTGATCCTGCCTTTCCCGCGTCAGGGGAAGGCCCGGGACGGCGCCTGCCGCCCCGGGACCATCGCATTTACCAGCGCTTCGACAGGCGGATCTGCAGCGTGCCCGCCCGCTCGCCCTGACCGCCGCGCAGGCCGGTTTCGACGTCGAACGACCAGCCACTGCTCAGGATGTCGAACCGCGTGCCGATGCTCAGCTGGAGCTGCTCGCGCTTCCAGCCATTGCCTGCCAGGTCATAGATCGCGGCACCCGGAATATCGGCATAGTCGAGCCACTGGGCATCGACATCGGCGAACTCATGGTTCCACTCGGCGCGAATGCGCGGGGTGATCGAACCGAAGCTCACCTTCTGGCGATACTCCAGGCGCCCGCCCAGCGTACCGGTGACCGAGCGCACCTGCCGCGCGTCGAAGCGCAGATTGTAGCGCCCGGCACCGCTCTCCGAATAGGCGTCGAGATCGGCATCGAGATATTCGGCGCGGCCATAGAGCGACCATTGCAGCGGACCGCCCGCCCGGTCGATGCCGAGCGAGATCGCGGCGACGGTGTAGCTGCCGTCACGGCTGCCACGGGCCGTCGCGTTCACCGCCGCGGCAATGCGCCGGGTGGTGAAATCGAGCTGGCCGCGGCCCAGCATGCCGTCGATGAACATCCCATTGGCCGGCTGGACGCTGGCATAGGCCGCATAGATGGTGCTGGTACCGCGCACCTGCGCCGCCGTGCCGATCTTGCTCAGGTCGTTGCCATAGCCGCCGCCCAGGCCGACGAGCACGCCGTCCGAGAGCTTGATGTCGGCGCCGGCGCTGAGGCCCGCAGTGGTGGCGGTGATCTTGCTGCGATCGGTACGCTTGTCGCGCGTGCCGATATCGATCGCACCGCCCGCCCAGGTCGCTAGCGAGCCGACCCGGCGCTTGCCGTCCTCATCGACATCCGAGGCCGCCTTGGCCGGACCGGTGCCGCCACCGACACCACCCGTGGTCGCGACCGTGCGGCCATAGCCGAGCTGGTCGGCCCGCGAGAGCGGCGACTGCGGGTTGTTGGCGAACTGGCCGATCGCCGGATCCTCGCCCGAGACGCGCATCCGGTCGGTGATGGCTAGGCCCCAATTCTTGTCGTCGGGCCGCTGCATCGCCATCGTGCCGTCGCGCGAGCCGAGCGTCACGCCCATCGCGAGGCCGGTCGCGCCGCCCCCGTTATGGAGCTGCTCGGTGCGCCGCATGAAGTTGGACACCTGTGCCCGGGCGAAGCGGCGTGCCGTCTCGGCCTGGGCATCGCTGATCGCCGCGATGTCCGGATCGTTGCGCGGATCGGGGCGGGCCTGGACGGTGAGCGTCACGGTCGACGGCGCCGAGGCACCGAAGATGTTGCTCAGCGTGAAGTTGACCACGATCTGCCCGCCGAAGCGGTTGTTCGGCGTCACGTCGAGGCGATAGGCGCCATTGCCCGCCGCCACGATCGTGGTGGTCGCCGAATTGGCCGGCGAGATGCTGACCACGTTCGCGCCGGTGATCGGCCCGCGCGTGGCGCCATCGGTGAGCATCACCGACACCATCTGGCCGTCGCCCGCCGTCGCGGTCTTGGGCGTCGCGATCGGCACCTGGCCGACCACGGTGATCGTCACCGTGCCCGGTGCCGAAGTGCCGCCCGGGCCCCTCGCGGTGAAGGTGAAGCTGTCGGTGCCGGCATAGTTGGCCGCCGGGGTGTAGGTCGCGATATAAGGCGAGACCGGTGCCACTGCGGTTGGCGTCAGGCTCGGCCCTGCTCCACCGCCCAGCGTGACCGTGCCGTGCGCGGGCTGGCTGGCGATCTGGATCGAGTCATAGACGCCGGTGACCAGCGCCGAGAGGTTGATCTGGACGCTGGTGCCCGCCGTCGTGGTGCTTCCCGGGACCGTGCTGGTGCCCGGCGCCGCGCTCGGCGGCGGCGGGGTGGCGACCGTCAGGCCGACCGTCGCCGCGGCCGAAGTGCCGCCCGGACCGGTCGCGGTGTAGCCGAAGCTGTCCGCACCGTAATAGCCAGTGGTCGGGACATAGGTCACGACATCGCCGCTGACCGTCGCGGTGCCGTGGGTCGGCGCCGTGCTGATCGTGATGCTGGCATGCACGCCGGTGATCGAGGCCGCGAGGTCGATCGTGGTGCCCGGGCTGTTATAGCCCACCGCCACGCCGTTCTTGTCCGCCACGACCGGAGCCGGCGGGTTCGCCACCGTGATGCTCACCGTCGCCGGCGCCGAAGTGCCGCCAGGACCGGTCGCGGTATAGGTGAAGCTGTCCGCGCCATAATAGGTCGCGGCCGGGGTGTAGGTCACCACATCGCCGGCGATCACCACCGTGCCGTGGGTCGGCGCCGTGCCGATCGCGATCGCCGAATGGACGCCGGTGACCGAGGCCGACAGGTCGATCGCCGTGCCGGTGCTCGCATAGGGCACCGCCACGCCGCTCTTGTCGGCTGCCACCGGGGCCGGCGGCAGGCCGACCGTGATGCTCACCGACGCCGGTGCCGAAGTACCGCCAGGGCCGGTCGCCGTGTAGGTGAAGCTGTCCGCGCCATAATAGGTCGCGGCCGGGGTATAGGTCACCACATCGCCGGCGATCGCCACCGTGCCATGCGCCGGATTGGTGCCGATCGCGATTGCCGAATGGACGCCGGTGATCGAGGCCGAGAGATCGATCGCCGTGCCGGTGCTCGCATAGGGCACCGCCACGCCGGTCTTGTCCGCGGCCACCGGAGCCGCCGGGGTCGCCACCGTCAGGGTGACGGTCGAGACGTTCGAGGCGCCGCCCGGGCCATTCGCCACATAGGTGAAGCTGTCTGCGCCATAATAGGTGGCGTTCGGGGTGTAGGTGGCAACGTCACCGGCAACGGTCACCGTGCCATGCGCCGGTGCCGTGCCGACCGCGATGCTCGAATGGACACCGGTAATCGACGCAGTCAGGTCGATCGCAGTCCCGCTGCTCGCATAGGGTACCGCCACGCCGCTCTTGTCGGTCGAGACCGGTGCGGGCGGCAGGCCCACCGTGATGTTCACCGTCGCCGGCGCCGAGGTGCCGCCCGGGCCGTTCGCCACATAGGTGAAGCTGTCCGCGCCATAATAAGTGGCGTTGGGGGTGTAGGTGGCGACGTCACCGGCAACGGTCACCGTGCCATGTGCCGGCACCGTGCCGACCGCGATGCCCGAATGGACACCGGTGATCGACGCAGTCAGGTCGATCGCCGTCCCGCTGCTCGCATAGGGCACCGAAACGCCGTTCTTGTCGGCGGCCACCGGGGCCGGCGGGTTCGCCACCGTCACGGTCACCTGTGCCGGAGTGGAGGTGCCGCCCGGGCCGGTCGCCGTGAAGGTGAAGCTGTCGCCGCCATAATAGTTGGTGGTCGGCGTGTAGGTGACGACATCGCCCGCGATGCTCACCGAGCCATGCTGCGGCGGCGTGCCGATCGCGATGGACGAGTGCACGCCGCTGATCGAGGTGCTGAGGTCGATCCCCGTGCCCGTGCCGTTGTACGGGATCGCGACACCGCTCTTGTCGGTAGTGACCGGAGCGGCCGGCGTCGCCACCGTGATGTCCACCCGCGCGACGTTCGAAGTGCCACCGGCACCCGTCGCCGTATAGGTGAAGAAGTCGGCACCGAAATAGCCGGCGGTCGGGGTGTAGGTCACGACATCGCCCGAGATCGTCGTCGTGCCGTGCTGTACCGGGCTACCGATAGCGATGCTGCTGTGCGGACCGCCGGTGATCGAGCTCGACAGGTCGATGGCCGTGCCGGCGCTGTTGTACGGCACCGAAACGCCCGGCTTGTCCGCCGCGATCGGTTTGTCGATGAAGGTGAAGGTTGCCGAAGTCGTGCTGGTCTGGCCGTTGACCGTGACCGTCACGGCTTTGGCGCCCGAACCGGCCGCCGGTGCGGTGACGGTGAGCGACGTCGCGCTCGCCGCCGTCACATTGCCGTTGCCGGCCGAGCCGAAGGTGACCGTGTTGTTGCCCGGGGTCGTGCTGAAGCCGGTACCCGAGATCGTCACCACCTGGCTGACCGGGCCCGAGTTCGGCGCGACGCCGGTCACGGTCGGCACGACGGCGAAGGCGCTGCTGCCGGTGGCCGATGTGGTCGGATAGCCGCTCGGGGTGAAGGCGCCGAGCGAGAAGCCCGCCGACGAACCGGCGGTGGTGCCGGTATAGCTGATCGTGACGGTGCAGCTGCCCGAGGGGATGCTGAAGCCGTTGAACTGGAAGTTCGCACCGCTATCCGAACCGCTGGCGCCGCAGCTGCCGCCCAGCGAACCGCGGCTGACCAGCGCCGAACCGCTGAACAGCGGCGCGATGCTGGGCGATGCCGAGGCATTGGGGTTGGTGAAGGTGATCGTCGCGGTGCCGGTCTGGCCGACGCCGAGCGTGCTGGTCGAGAAGTTGACCGTCACGCCGATCGCGCCCGCCGCACTCACGGTGACGCTTTGCTGCGCCTGGGGCGCGGCGTTCCAATTGCTGTCGCCCGCCTGGTTGGCGTTGATCAGGCAGGTGCCGGTCGCCTGGAAGGTCACCGAGCCGCCCGAGATCGTGCAGATCGCGGTGGAACTGGCGTCGATCGACAGCGTCGGCGTCAGCCCCGAGGTCGCCGAGACGGTCGGCGTATAGGCCGCGCCACCCACCGACGCACTCGGCGCGGTCGAGGGGGTGAAGCTGATCGTCTGGTTGCCCTTGGTGATGGTACCCGAAACGGTCGAACCGTCGGTGGTGACCGGCGTACCCTGGCTGTCGGTCACCCGGATCCGGTAACTGAAAGCGCCGGCGCTGGTCGGCGTGCCCGAAACCACGCCGGTCGATCCGTTGAGGGTGGTGCCCGGCACCAGCGGTCCGTTCAGCACCGAATAGGTGTAGGGCGCGATGCCGCCGGCAGCGGTATTGCTCTGGCTGAAGCCGGCACCGACCTGGGTGCCCGAAGCGGCGCCCGTATTGATCGTCAGGTTCGCCGGGGTGACGGTGAAGCTCTGCGCCACATCGGGCGCGGCAGCCCAGTTGCCGTCACCCGCCTGGCTGGCGGTGATCGAGCAGGTACCCGTCTGGAGCAGGGTCACCGAGGTGCCCGAGACCGTGCAGATGCCGGTCGTGGTCGAGGCGAAGCTGACCGTCAGGCCCGACGACGCCGTCGCCGACACGGTTACCGGCGAGGCCGAGAGCGACGCATTGGAAAGCGCGCCGAAGGTGATCGTCTGCGCGCCCTGGGAAACGGTGACGCTGTACGACTGGGTCCGGGTGTAGGGCCCGCCGCTACCCGCCGTCGAGCTGTCGGTTGCGGTGATGTCGAAGTTGAAGGTGCCGATGGCGGTCGGGGTGCCCGACAGCGTGCCGCCCGAGAGAGTCACGCCGGTCGGCAGCGTGCCGAGCGTGCGTGCATAGGTGTAGCCGGCGGTGCCGCCGCTCGCCGTGAAGCTCTGCGAATAGCCGGTGCCGACCGTGGCGCCCGGCAGCGCGCCGGAGGCCGGCGAGATGCTAAGCGTCGGCGCGGCGATGGTCAGCACCATCGGGCCGGTCGACATCGTGTAGGGGCCGGTGCCGAGCGAGCTGTCGGTCACGGTGGCGGTGAAGGTGAAGGTACCGCTCGCCGCCGGGGTGCCGGTGATCGTGCAATCGGCGTTGATCTGTGTGCCTGCGGGCAGCGAGCCCGTGTTCAGCGTGGTCGCGCAGCTATAGGGCGCTCTGCCCCCATTGGTGTCGATCCGCACGTTCGACAGCGCAACGCCGCGCGTGCCGCCGCCGACGGGGAAGGTGAAGAGCAGGGTCGGGTTGTTGACCGGCACTGTCACCGTCGCCGGGGCGGACGTGCCACCCAGGTTGGTCGCGGTGAAGGTGAAGCTGTCATTGCCGCGGAAGCCGCTCGGCGTGGTGTAGGTGACCGTGCCCGTCGAATCGATCGAGACCGATCCCCCTTGCGCCGTGGTTGCCGAGCCGACCGCATAGTTGGTCGGGCTGTTGGTGGCATGGCTGGCGACGCTGAAGGTCGTGTTGCTGATGTCATAGGCAACCGCCGAGGCCGTGTACGAGCTGGCGACCGGCGCGGCGACATAGGTGAACTGGTCCGACCCGCTGGTCGCGCTGGTGCCGCCAGGCGTGGTGACGGTGACATCATAGGTGCCCGCCGCGCTCGCCGGGCTGTTGTTCACGGTGATCTGGGTGTTGCTGTTGATCGTGTAGAGCGCCGTGGTCGCGCCGAACTTCACAGCCCCCGTGCCAGGCGCCGCCGAGAAGCCGGTGCCGGTGATCGTCACCGTGGTGCCGCCGCTGGTCGGGCCCGCTGTCGGACTGACCGAAGTCACCGTCGGTGCCGCGACATAGGTGTATTGATCCGACGCGCTGGTCGCGCTGGTGCCGCCCGGCGTGGTCACGGTGACGTCATAGGTGCCTGCGGCATTTGCCGGGGTCGAGTTCACCGTGATCTGGGTGTTGCTGTTGATCGTATAGGTCGCGTTGGCCGCGCCGAACTTCACAGCCCCCGTGCCAGGCGCCGCCGCGAAGCCGGTGCCGGTGATCGTCACCGTCTGGCCGCCCGCCGTCGGGCCCGCGATCGGCGAGACCGCGGTAACCGTCGGCGCCGCGACATAGGTATACTGGTCGTTGGCGCTGGTCGCGCTGGTCCCGCCAACCGTCGTAACCGTGACGTCATAGGTACCGGCGCTGTTCGCCGGGGTCGAGTTCACCGTGATCTGGGTGTTGCTGTTGATCGTGTACGTCGCGTTGGCCGCGCCGAACTTGACAGCACCCGTCGGGTTCGCCGCCGAGAAGCCGGTGCCGGTGATCGTCACCGTCGCGCCGCCACCCGTCGGGCCGGCGATCGGCGAGACCGAGGTTACCGTCGGTGCCGCGACATAGGTGAACTGATCGTTCGTGCTGGTCGCGCTGGTGCCGCCCGGCGTGGTCACGGTGATGTCGTAGGTGCCCGCCGCGTTCGCCGGCGACGAGTTCACCGTGATCTGGGTGTTGCTGTTGATCGTATAGGTCGCGTTGGCCGCGCCGAACTTCACAGCACCCGTGCCAGGCGCCGCCGAGAAGCCGGTGCCGGTGATCGTCACCGTCGTGCCGCCGGCCGCCGGGCCGGTGATCGGCGAGACCGACGTGACCGTCGGCGCCGCGACATAGGTATACTGGTCCGCCGAGACGGTCGCGCTGGTGTTGCCGCCATTGGTGACGGTGATGTCGACCGTGCCCGCGGCGCCGGCCGGTGCCGTCGCGTCGATCCGGGTATCGCTGACGACGGTATAGCCCGTCGCGTTGGTGCCACCGAACTTCACGCCGCCGGCACCGGTGGTGCCGGTGAAGCTGTTGCCGTTGATGGTCACGCTGGTGCTGCCGCCGGTCGGACCGCTGGTCGGCGAGATCGAGCTGATGGCGGGTTGCAGGGCGATGGCGATATTGTCGGACGCGGTCGGCGTGTTCGCCGCCCCGCCTCCACTCAAACCTATCGTCACGTTTCGTGGCGTGGCGGAGTTGGCGGCAGCCGCCACCGTCAGCGAGAGCGCGGTGTTGGACGCACCCGTGGCGATCGTCCCGGTGAAGGTGCAGCTGACATTGACGGTGCCGTTGCCCGTGCAGCTCCAGTTGGTGCCCGAGCCGCTGACCAGGGTCAGGCCGGTCGGCAGCGTCGAGGTGAGCGTGATGTTGCCCGAGGTGTTCGCCGTGCCCGTGTTGCTCACGGTCGGCAGCAGCGTGAAGTTGCTGCCCTGCTTCGGGGTGCCGCCATGGGTCAGCGATGCGCCGAGAACCGGAGCGCTGGCCACGCAATCGATGGTGAAGTTTACCGAGGAGGGGCGACGGCCCGGCTCGTTGGGGCCGCCAACCGAGGTGTAGTCGGAGACCTGAACCTGAAGATAGGCGTCGGCATCGCCGATCGTGATCGTGCCGCTGCCGGACGATCCCGTCGCATCGCGAACGGATTGCGACCCGACGAAGCTGTCGTCAGACCTTCTCTGCTGCCAGATCTGGACATAGCCGGTGCCCGTCGTCCGGGTCCAGCTGTACTGGATGACGTCTCCGACGGTGAACGACTTGGTATAGTCGTTCAGCACGACGTCGTTCGATCCGTTGCTGTCGAGGTTGTAGGTTCCGTTGAGCGTGGTCTTCAGCGCACCCGTGCTCGTGGCAGCCGAATTGGCGACACCCACGCCGTTGTGCACCGAGGTGCAGGCCCCCTGGGCCATCGCCAGACCCGGAGAAAGGAGCGCGGCGCCGCCGATCGCTGCCACAGCCAGGCGGCGCAAGGATGCTGCCGCTTCGCCGATTCGCTGCTGCTTACCAGAGATCCCCGCAACGGTCCGCGCACAGGCGGAACGCGCCTCCCCCAAGCCCCAGAACATGTGCAACCTACCCCCAACGTCCATGACGGACGAGCGGGCTGTATATATCGAGCCAGCGTCGAGCAAAAGTCACTAAAACTAGGAATTAGTTCCGGTTTCAGGAATTTGACTGTTTAACACCGAAATGGCCCGAAGCGCATCGAGGCAATTACTCTGGGCAACAGCTCCCATATGGAAGCTAGAATTTTGCAAATTACGACTTTTCATCAACCCGCCCTTGCCCGTGGAAAAGAGATAGAACGGAATTG
Source organism: Pseudomonadota bacterium (assembly GCA_023445495.1). Taxonomy (GTDB): domain Bacteria; phylum Pseudomonadota; class Alphaproteobacteria; order Sphingomonadales; family Sphingomonadaceae; genus Sphingomonas. The sequence continues at coordinate 39,403 of JAEXLC010000021.1, forward strand.
AAGTAATAGCCGCTTGTCTGCCCTTGCGATCGCGTATCTAAAAACCCCGCCTTCGGAACCGGCGCGGCATTCCGCACGCGCCAGCCATCGCTATTTTGGGGGGTAGGACAATGTCTGAACCGTTTATGGGCCAGATCATGCAGGTCGGCTTCAACTATGCGCCGCGCGGCTGGGCCTCGTGCAATGGCCAGATCCTGGGAATCGCGCAGAACAACGCGCTGTTCGCGCTGCTCGGCACGACCTTCGGCGGCAATGGCGTGAGCACCTTCGCCCTTCCGAACGCCGCGGGCCGCGGCTTTGTCGGCCTCGGGCAGAGCACCGCGGGCGGCCAGACCTATGTCTGGGGACAGGCAGCCGGAACCGAGACCGAGACGCTGACGATCGCCAACATGCCGGCGCACAACCACGTCGCCAACTTCACCGGCATCGCCGGCCAGACCACCGCCACCGGCTCGATCCAGGCGATCAGCGACGCAACGGTCGGCCAGAGCAACACGCCGACCGCCGGCGCGATGCTCTCGAACTGCGCCAATGCCGGTACCAACCAGGTGAAGATCTATGTTCCCACCGGCACCACCGGCACCTCGGTGAACCTGGGCGGCGTCAGCATCACGGGCGGCAACTTCACGCCGCAGGGTTCGGTGCAGGTCGGCATCACCGGCAGCAACATCCCGTTCTCGATCATGAACCCCTATCTCGCGGTGCAGACCAACATCTCGCTGTCGGGCGTATTCCCGTCGCGCAACTGATCGACGCGACGACCAAACAGAACCGGCTCCGTCGCACCCTGCGACAGAGCCGGCTTCGTTTCAGG
>JAEXLC010000029.1 GCA_023445495.1 Pseudomonadota bacterium
CGGCGGGCCAATCGCTTTTCTGGCCGGTCTCAGGACGAGAAAACCAGGCCGGGTCACATTTTTGATCGATCCCGGATCATCATTTTACGCGCCTGCTCCAGCAGGCACACGGCCGATCGGATTTCGATTCGTAACTTACGTATACAGACAGCGTCTCGCTAGCAGCATTGAAGCTTCGGAATTGCCGGGATCGGAACGTCGATCGGGCAACAGGAAGAACACTCGGAGACCCTCAATGCGACAGACGACATTTCTCGCGGCGCCCGTCAGCCTCTTCGCGACGCTAACCTTCGCCGCCGGCACCGCTCTCGCCCAGTCGACGCCCGCGCCCGCGCAGGCTGCGCCGGCCCATGCCCACCAGCAGGGCATGGATCATGGCGGGCAGCAGATGCACGATCAGATGATGAAGGATCATCAGGCCGGCGCGCAGAAGCAGCAGGGGCAACCGGCCCAGCAGGATCAACAGGGCATGTCGGGGATGGCCGGCATGTCCGGCGGCTCGCCTGCATCGAACGGCTCGGGCATGGCCGGTAAGGCGAAGAGTGGCTGCTGCAAGATGCCGATGAAGAAGGCCAAGCCGGCGGCGAAGAAGAAGACCGCCAAGCCCATGGCCGACAAGCCGATGAGCGACATGTGAGGTTTCCAGCCCCGAGAACAGACCCCAGGGGCTGAGGGCCCGCCGTTCCCCCGCGGCGGGCCAGTTCTTTGACGATGCCCAGCGTCGCCCCGTGCTCCCAGCTTTCAAAACCGGGTCCGAGCGTCTGACTTGACAGAGGAAACAGCGATGCGAAAACATCTTGGCGTCGGTGCTGCTGTTGGCTTTCTGCTCTTTGGCAGCACGCCGCTCCTCGCACAGGGTATCGGCCATAGCTTGTTCATGCGCGGCAAGATCGTCCGTATGGATGCGGGCGGCACAGTGGCCTGCCTGGGTAAGGCCGATGGCGCGCACATCGGGCAGATACTCGAAGTCTATCACGCAACGCCGCGCCACCGCCGTCTTGTCGGTCATGTCGAAGTCGACCAGATTTTCGACGACCATTATGCTCATTTCCGCGTGAGGGACGGGACGCTTCAGAAAGGCGATTGGGTGAGCCTAAAGCGCGTCCGGGCGTAACGCCAGAATTGGAATGCCAAGCGCCGCCCTCGCCAAAAGAAGACTCGGCCGAGTAACGCCTGTCTCGGCATAATTCCGATCAGGCGTGCGCGAATACGTTCAGGAGTCGATGAATAGTCATCGGCTCTGTTGGCGTGTCTGACCCTCAAGCCCGCGACCCCGATACCAGACTACCTTCTGCGGAACTTACTTATAGGCCACCCGGGCAAAGAGATTACTCCGTCAGGCCATCGATAGAGATGGAGTCAGGTTATGTTCGAGAAGGCGATCGGGACCATTAACGCGGCGGCCTCCTTCCGACACCGCTATGATAATTTCATCGGAGGCCGCTGGAGCGCTCCTGCGGGCGGCGAGTATTTCGCCGACACGAGCCCGATCAATGGCGCCCAGATCGCAGAGTTCGCGCTGTCGACGCCGGAAGATGTCGAGCGCGCGCTCGATGCGGCGCACGCCGCCAAGGATCAATGGGCAAGGATCGCGCCCGCCGAACGCGCCAGGATTCTCAATCGCGTCGCCGACCGGCTCGAAGACAATCTGGAGTTGCTGGCACTTGCCGAGACGATCGACAATGGCAAGCCGATCCGCGAGACGCGCGCTGCCGACGTGCCGCTCGCGATCGACCATTTCCGCTACTTCGCCGGCTGCATCCGGGCGGAGGAAGGCGGCATCTCGACGATCGATGCGGACACCATCGCCTATCATTTCCGCGAGCCGCTCGGCGTCGTCGGCCAGATCATCCCGTGGAACTTCCCGCTGCTGATGGCGGCGTGGAAGATCGCCCCGGCGCTGGCGGCGGGCAACTGCACCGTCATCAAACCCGCATCCCAGACGCCGCTCACCTTGCTGATGTTCGCCGAGCTCACCGCCGACATCCTGCCGCCCGGCGTGCTCAATGTCGTTACCGGCCCGGGACGGACCGTTGGCCAGGCGATCGCCGCCAATCCGCGCATCGCCAAGGTCTCGTTCACCGGCGAGACCGTCACCGGCAAGCAGATCATGCACGCCGCGGCGGACCATCTGATCCCCCAGACGATGGAGCTTGGCGGCAAGTCGCCCAACATCTTCATGGCGGACGTGCTCGACGAGGACGATGCCTTCTTCGACAAGGCGCTCGAAGGCTTTACTTTGTTCGCCTTCAACAAGGGCGAGGTCTGTACCTGCCCGTCGCGCGCCCTGATCCATGAGTCGATCTTCGACCGCTTCATCGAGCGCGCCGTGGCGCGCGTCGCCGCGATCCGCCAGGGCGATCCGCTCGACCCGTCGGTCCAGGTCGGCGCGCAGGCGTCGGAGGACCAGCTCCACAAGATCCTGGGCTATATCGATATCGGCAAGGCCGAGGGCGCGCAGTGTCTGGTCGGTGGCGCCAGGGCGCTGCCGGGCGGTGCGCTCGACCAGGGCTATTTCGTGCAGCCGACCGTGTTCGTGGGTCAGAACCACATGCGCATCTTCCAGGAGGAGATCTTCGGTCCCGTCCTGTCGGTCACCACGTTCAAGACGGTCGAGGAGGCGATCGCACTTGCCAATGACACCGCCTACGGTCTTGGCGCGGGCGTCTGGACCCGGAGCGGCAACACCGCCTACCGGCTCGGCCGCGCGATCGAGGCCGGGCGGGTCTGGACCAACTGCTATCATCAGTACCCCGCCCATGCCGCCTTCGGCGGATACAAGGCATCGGGCTTCGGGCGTGAAAACCACCGGATGATGCTCGATCATTATCAGCAGACCAAGAATCTGCTCGTCTCCTATGACGAGCACGCGCTCGGCCTATTCTGACCCCCCGCTTAAAAGGAGAAACGGACATGGCGAAAACCATGAAGGCGGCGGTCGTCCGCGAATTTGGCAAGCCCCTGGTCATCGAGGACGCGCCGATCCCGACGGTCGGCCCCGGGCAGGTCCTGGTCAAGATTGCGGCAACCGGCGTGTGCCATACCGACCTGCACGCGGCAGAAGGGGACTGGCCGGTCAAGCCCAACCCGCCCTTCATTCCTGGCCATGAGGGCGTCGGGCATGTCGCCGCCGTTGGTGCCGGCGTCACCCATGTGAAGGAAGGCGACCGGGTCGGTGTGCCCTGGCTCTACACCGCCTGCGGGCACTGCGTGCATTGCCTGGGTGGCTGGGAGACGCTTTGCCACGAACAGCAGAACACCGGCTATTCGGTCAATGGCAGCTTTGCCGAATATGTCCTCGCCGATCCCAACTATGTTGGTCACCTTCCCGACAATGTCGACTTCCTCGACATTGCGCCGATCCTCTGCGCGGGCGTCACCGTCTACAAGGGATTGAAGGCCACCGAGGCCCGACCCGGCGAGTGGGTGGTCGTCTCCGGCATTGGCGGGCTCGGCCACATGGCGGTGCAATATGCCCGAGCCATGGGTCTCAATGTGGCCGCGGTCGACATCGACGATAGCAAGCTCGACCTCGCTACACGCCTTGGCGCCACACTGACGGTCAACGCGCGCAACGAGGACCCTTCGGCAGCGCTCAAGAAAGCCATTGGCGGCGCGCACGGGGCGCTGGTGACCGCCGTTTCGCCCAAGGCGTTCCAGCAGGCGCTCGGCATGGTCCGGCGCGGCGGCACGGTCGCGCTCAACGGCCTGCCGCCGGGCGACTTCCCGTTGTCGATCTTCGACACCGTGCTGAACGGCATTACCGTGCGCGGCTCGATCGTCGGCACGCGGCTCGATCTGCTCGAGGCACTGGCGTTCGCCGGCGAGGGCAAGGTCAAGGCCACGGTCCATGCAGACAAGCTGGAGAACATCAACGACGTCTTCTCCCGCATGCATCATGGCGACATCGAGGGCCGGATCGTCCTCGACCTCGCCTGAAGCCGACTTCGCGAAAGTACAGTTCATGTCTCCCTTACATATCCGGCCGATCGCGCGGCGCCGTTTCGTCCAGGGGCTGGCGATCGGCGGCGCGGTCGCCGGTTTCGCCCCGGCGCTTCTCGCGCGATCCGCACCAACCTTGCCCGCTGAGCTGAGCGGGACCGAGTTCGACCTCGAGATCGCCGAGCTGCCGGTCAACTTCACCGGCAAACGCCGTATCGCGACCGCCGTGAACGGCAGCGTGCCCGCGCCGGTCCTGCGCCTGCGCGAAGGCGACACGGTCACGCTGCGCGTACGCAACGGCCTCAAGGAGATGTCGAGCATCCATTGGCACGGCATCATCGTGCCGGCGGAGATGGACGGCGTGCCCGGCATCAGCTTTGCCGGCATCGCGCCGGGCGAGACCTTCACCTATCGCTTCGAGGTCCGCCAGAGCGGAACCTACTGGTATCACGCTCACACGCTCGCCGAGCAGACGGGACTCTATGGAGCGATCATCGTGGAGCCAAAACAGGTGCCGACGGCGCGGGCGCCCGATCGCGACTATTGCATCGTGCTCAGCGACTGGTCGGACGAGCCGCCGCTGCAGATCTTCCTCAATCTCAAGAAGCAGAGCAGCTACTATAATTTTGCGCAGCCGACCGCCGGCGATTTCCTCAAGGATGTCGGCACCATGGGCTTGGGCAAGGCGCTCGAGCGGCGGCGGATGTGGAACAGCTCGCGGATGAACCCGACCGACTACAGCGATGTCTCTGCCGCGACCTACACCTATCTGATGAACGGCGCGCCGCCCGCCGGCAACTGGACCGGTATCGCCGCGCCCGGCGAGCGCGTGCGCCTGCGCTTCGTCGGCGCGGGGACGGCGACGTTCTTCGACGTGCGGATCCCCGGGGTCGAGCTGACGGTCGTATCGACCGACGGGCAGCCGGTCGAGCCGGTCACGGTCGAGGAATTCCGGATCGGCCCGGGCGAGACCTACGACGTCGAGTTCACCATGCCCGAGGGCGGCGCCCGCACCATCTTCGCGCAGGCGATCGATCGGAGCGGCTATGCGCGTGGCACGATCGCACCGGCCCCGGGCATGGCGGCAGCCGTGCCGCCGCTCGATGCCCGGACCTGGCTCGAGCCGGTCGACATGATGGGCGCGATGGCGACGATGGGCGCAATGGGAGGCGACGCGCATGCCGGGCACGGCATGACCGAGATGCCGGCCAGGGCACGGCACGCCCGCACCGAATATGGCGCCAATACCGACATGCGCGTCGACTATCCGCGCACCAATCTCGACGATCCCGGCGCCGGGCTGCGCGGGCGCGGCTGGCGCGTGCTGACGCTGGCCGATCTGCGCACGCCGGGCGGCGATCCCGACCCGCGCGAGCCCGAGCGCGACATCGAGCTGCATCTGACGGGCAATATGGAACGGTTCATCTGGTCGCTCGACGGCATCAAGCTCAACGATTCCAGGCCGCTTCATTTCAAGCCAAACGAGCGGCTGCGCGTCACCTTCGTCAACGACACGATGATGGCGCATCCGATGCATCTGCACGGCATGTGGAGCGATGTCGAAGGCCCGGACGGCGCCTTCCAGGTCCGCAAGCATACGGTCGTGGTCCAGCCCGCCCAGCGGGTGAGCTTCCGCGTCACCGCCGACGCCATGGGCCGATGGGCCTTCCACTGCCATCTGCTCTATCACATGGCGGCCGGCATGTTCCGGGAGGTGGTGGTCGCATGATCCGGATTTTCCCCTCGCGCGGCATCGCTCTTGGCGCTGCCCTCTTCCTGGCGCCGGCGATCACGGCTCCCGCCCTCGCGCAGGAGGCCTCGCCCCCGTCGCCCGCCGCCACCCCTGCCCAAACGGCCACTCCCGCTCAGCACACCCCTTCCGCGCAAGGCTCTCAGGACCATGCGGGCATGGATATGACCGACACGAAGGCGTCCGGTAACGGCGCCACGATGGACATGGGCTCGATGCAGGGCGGCCAGGCCCCGCCGGACGCGCGCAACTCGGACGATTATGCCGACGGCTACCGCAACTCGACGCTGCCGGGCTATGAGATGGCCGACAAGCTCTCAATCCCCAAGATACTTGTCGATGAGCTTGAGTTCACCAGCGGCAACGAGGGTCAGGGCGTGGGCTGGACCGTGCTCGTCACCAAGGGTCAGGACAATGACAAGCTCTGGCTGCGCAGCCAGGGGCTCAAGAACTCCCGCGACCAACGTCTCGATCCGGAGAGCAGCGTCGAGGCGCTGTGGTGGCACAGCAAGAACCCGTTCTGGGGCACGCTGCTCGGGGTCAGGCAGGATCTCGGCAAGGGAGCGACCACCTGGCTGGCCGCCGGCGTCGAGGGACTGGCGCCCTATTGGTTCGACGTCCAGCTCACCGGCTATGTAGGAACCGATGGGCGTCTCGCGGCGCGCGCCAAGGCGTCCTATGAGGTCTTGTTCACCAATCGGTTGATCCTTACGCCGCAGGTGGAGACCAATATCTATTCGAAGCGGTCGAGCGATCGGCAGCTCGGCAGCGGCTTCAGCAATGTCGAGCTGAGCGGACGGTTGCGCTACGAGGTGTCGCGCAAGTTCGCGCCCTATATCGGCTTCGTCTGGGAGCGCGCATTTGACGGCACGGCCGATTTCCGTCGCCTGCGCGGGGAAGGGCCTTCCGAACACAGGCTGGTGATCGGCTTGCGCGCCTGGTGGTGATCCGCGGATGGCCACTCGAGGGGTCGACCGCGAACGCGCCGCGTGACAAGGCTGGATCGCAAGCCAACGGTCGCTGGCCGGCCTCCTTTTTCGTCTTGTTGCTCGCGGCGGCTGCGGCGTCGGCGGGACAGACGGCCATTCTCGCCTTCCTTCCGGCACTGGTCGACCCGGCTCGTGGCGCGCTATCGTCAAGCGCTCATGATTTTCATGTCGCGAGCCTGACCGCGGTCCATCCCCTGGCAGCCTTGCTGGCGGCGCCGCTCTGGGGCTGGATCGCGGACCGGGTCGACTATCGGGCGATGTTGCGCGCAGCGCTGGTCATCCTCGCCCTGGTGACCGCGCCGATCGGCCTCGTCGGGCTGCCTGAGCTTTATGCATTGCGCCTGGTGGCGGGGATGGCGTCGGCCGCCATCATACCGTTGGGCTTGCTCTGCGCGAGCTTTGCCGCAAACGAGCGCGCGGACCAGGCGCGGCGCTTCACCTGGCTGACCGCCTTCTTGTTTCTGGGCGATCTCGCCGGTCCGCTGGTGGCGGAGGTCTCGGCCGCGATCCTGCCCCGCGCTCCCCTCATGATCCTCGCTTTCGGCATCGGTGCCGTCGGGGCGGCGCTTTGCGCCGTGCGTCTGCCGCGCTGGTGTGCACCTTGCATCGATGGCGGAGACCTGCCCGCGCCGACGCTCGGCGCGACGCTGATCCTGCTTTTCGTCACGATCGTCGCGGGCGGCGGGCTGGCGGCGATGCATGTCAATCTCCTGGTGACGCGGAGCGTCATTTCGCTGAGCCGCGAAGAGATCGCCTGGATGCTCAGTCTCTGCGGATTGGGCATGCTGGCAGCACAGATCTTCCATGCGAGGCTCGATTGGCTGGTGACCATGCCGAGGCGGCTTGCGGGGCTGACGCTCGGCCTGCTGGCTGCGGCGCTCTTCCTGTTCCCTGTCGCCGCGAGCATGGCCGAACTCAGTGGGATCATCGTTGCTGCCGGCTGGAGCTCGGCAACCCTTCGATTGGTCACCAGCTTCTGGATCAGCGGTGCGGCAGCCCCTTCGGGTCTGAAGCTCGGTCTCCAGCATTCCGCCGCCAGCATCGGGCAGGCGCTCGCGCCGCTGGCGATCGCCGTCGTCGCTCCCGGGGCGCAGCACTTAGTCTTGTGGGGGATTGGTGGTCTGTCGCTGGCGCTGCTTGTGTCCTTGCCGCTCGCCTGGAGGCCGCGCGCCATCGTGAAATCTTCAGCGTGATGAGGGGTAGGGGGCATCAATGCGTATAGATCATTAGGAACCCTATCGCATGCTTCCGGGAGCCGTTCATGAAGACCCGTCTTTCTGCCGCCTTGCTGTTCCTCGCCCTGCCCGGCGCAGCGCTTGCGGCGAATGATGTCGTCGTCCACCGGGACCCGGGTTGTGGATGCTGTGAGAAGTGGGCCCAGGCGCTTCGCGCGAAGCTGGGCCGCACGGTCGTCAATCGCGCCCATTGGTAGCGCG
>JAEXLC010000047.1 GCA_023445495.1 Pseudomonadota bacterium
GGTCCCCCTCCCCGAGACAAGCTCGGGGAGGATTTTTTGGATCAGCGCCCCAGCAACCGATCCAGGATCAGCCCCTCCAGCGCCGCCAGCTCGGCATCACCGTGGCGGCGGGGGCGTGGGACGGCGATCGGCAAATCGAGCGCGATCCGTCCCGCTTCCATCACCACAACGCGGTCGGCCAGCGCCACCGCCTCGGCCACGTCATGGGTGACGAGCAGCGCGGAGAAGCCTTCGCTCGCCCAGACGGTCTCGACCAGCGCTTGCATCTCGATCCGCGTCAGTGCGTCGAGCGCGCCCAGCGGCTCGTCGAGCGCGAGCAGACGTGGCTGGCTGATCAGCGCGCGTGCCAGTGCGACACGCTGGCGCTGCCCGCCCGAAAGCGCGGCGGGCCATTGCTCGGCCTTGTCGGCCAGCCCGACCTCCGCGAGCCGGGCATCGACCAGCCGGTCGCGTTCGGTCGCATCCAGTCCTGCAGGCGCGCCCACCGCGACGTTCTCGCGCACGCTTGCCCAGGGCAGCAGCCGCGGCTCCTGGAAGACCAGCCGGGCCGCATCGTGATCGACGTCGATGCTGCCGCCCCCGGGCTGGACCAGCCCCATGATTGCGCGCAGCAAGGTGCTCTTGCCGCAGCCCGATCGGCCGACGATCGCGACGAACTCGCCGGGCTCGATGTGCAGGCTCAGCCGGTCGAGCACCTGATTCTGCCCGAAGGCGACCGACAGCTCGCGGACCGCGACGGGAGCGCCGTTCGCGCTGCGGTCGTGCTGTTCGACGAGACGGAGTGCGGGAAGGTTCATGGCTCAAGCCCTTGCGTAAGCGGGGTTCCAGCGGAGCAGGCGATGCTCCAGCGCGCGGGTGAGGCTGTCGGCGAGCTTGCCGAGGCCCGCATAGACGAAGATCGCCAGCACGATGATGTCGGTCTGGCTGAACTCGCGGGCCTGGGTTGCCATATAGCCGATGCCCGAACTGGCGGCGATCGTCTCGGCGACGATCAGCGTCAGCCACATGATGCCGAGGCCGAAGCGCAACCCGACCAGGATCGAGGGCAGGGCGCCGGGGAAGATGATCCGGCGGAAGAGCTGCCAGCGGTTCATCCCATAGACCCTGCCCATCTCGATCAGCTGCGGATCGACCGAGACCACGCCGTGATAGGTGTTGAGGTAGATCGGGAAGAAGATGCCCCAGGCGACGAGCAGGATCTTGGCCTGCTCGCCGATGCCGAACCACAGGATCACCAGTGGCAGCAGCGCGAGATGGGGGATCGTCCGTACCATCTGCAGCGTCGGGTCGAGCAGCCGCCGTGCGAAGGGCGAGAGGCCGCAGACCAGGCCCAGCACGAAGCTGATCGATCCGCCGATGACGAGCCCGGTCAGCGCCCGCGCGGTGCTGACCGCGAGGTGGTGGATCAGCTCGCCATCAGCAGTCAGTTCGGCCGCCGCCTTCACCACCGCGGTAGGTGCCGGCAGGATCTGCGACGGCAGCAGCCCCGTCGTCGAGGCGAGTTGCCAGACGACGAGGAGTCCCACCGGCACGATCGCCGGGACGAGAGGGCCTTCCTTCCAGCCGGCGCCCCGGGTCATGCGGGCTTCCAGCCGGTCCAGGCCGCCTTGGAGGCATCCACCCGCTTGGGCAGCACGCCGGCATCGAACAGATAGTCGGAGACCTTCTGCTGGTTCTCGATCACCTCGGGCGTCACCGGATCGACCCGGAACAGGAAGTCCTTGTAGCGCGCCAGCATGCCGTCAAGCACCTGCGGCGGCAGCCGCGTCGCCTTGGCGACCTGGTCGCGGTAGAAGTCGCGATTGGCATTGCCCCAGGCCGCCTCGGCGCGCAGCTCGTCGAGCGTGGCGCGCAGCACATCGGTGCGGTTCCGCACGAAGTCGCCCGAGGCAATGTAGAAGGCGGTGGTGTTGAGCCCGGACGCAGGCAACGGCACCTCCCGCGCGCCGCCGCGGATCTGGGCGAGGGTGAAGAAGGGATCCCAGATCACCCAGCCATTGACCGAGCCGTTGGCCAGCGCGGTCTGCGCGTCGCCGGGAGCGAGATTGGCGGCCTGGATGTCCTTGAGGCCGAGTCCGACCTGCTTGAGCCCGGCGGCCAGCGCGAACTCGGCGGCCGAGCCCTTGGTGTAGGCAATGCGCTTGCCCTTGAGCTGGACGAGGCTGGTGACGCTCGATTTGGCCGGCACCAGCAGCCCGCTGCCGACCAACCCGGGGAAGCTCTGCGCGGCCACGAAGTTGAGGTCGGTTCCCGCTGCCTGGGCATAGGCGACGGGGGTGTCGCCGACCAGGCCGATGTCCACGGCGCCCGCCCGGATCGCCTCGATCAGCGGCGGGCCGGAAGCGAACTCGACCCATTTCACCGGGCCGAGACCGCGCTTCTCCAGCCGCCTGGCGAACTCGCCGCGCGTCTCGGCGAGGAAGGGCACGCCGTTCTTCTGGGTGGCGAAGATCACGTCCTTGCGCTCGGTGCCGGCCTTGCGGCCGCATCCGGCGAGGGCGAGCCCGGCGGCGGTGCCGCCGAGCAGGACGAGCGACTGGCGGCGCGAGATCATTCCGCCGCCTCCAGCAGCGTCTCGGGCTCGGGTTTGAGCAGCCGGCTTGGCTGGCCATCGACACCTACCGCCACATCGCCCGCGAGGGTTACGCGCCGGACGACGCGGTGCTGGTCGCCATAATCGTCGATCGCGTAATGCTGCGTCGCGCGATTGTCCCAGATCGCCACGTCGCCTTCGCTCCAGCGCCAGCGCACGCTGTTCTCGAGCCGGGTGACGTAGCTCTGCAGCCGGTCGTAGAGCGCCTTCGAGTCCGCCTGCGGCAGCCCGACGAACTGCTTGACGAAGCCGCCGAGCAGCAGGGTGCGCTCGCCGCTTTCGGGATGGACGCGGACCACGGGATGCTCGGTCTCATAGACCACGCGGGCGAACACGGCGGCGAAGCGCTTGCGCTGCTCCTCGGTCGCGTCGGGGCGTTCGGCGGCATAGTCATGGGCATTGGTGTGGATCGCCCGGAGCCCGTCGGCGAGCTCGCGCAACGGTTCGGGCAGGTCCTGATAGGCCGCGATCGTGTTGGCCCACACCGTGTCGCCGCCCGCCGGCGGGATCGTCACGCCGCGCAGGATCGAGGCGAAGGGATAGGCCGGCACGAAAGTGATGTCGGTGTGCCAGTGATTGGCGCGGGCGCCGTGGTGCGAGTCCAGCTCGAACAGGAAATTGCCGCGCGACGGCACGGTCGGGTGCTCGAACGGGGTACCGAACGCCTGGCCGAACGCTTCCTGTCCGGCATCGTCGAGGTGATGCTGCGCGCGGAAGAACAGCACCTTGTGGCGGACCAGCGCGGCGCGGATCGCCGCCAGCGTCTCGGTCGGGAGATCGGCGGAGAGTTCTATACCCCGCACTTCGGCGCCGATGCGGCCGCCGACCGGCACCACGTCGAGCGGGATTTCGGGGTCCGGCGTGTTCAGATAGGCACTGCGGCTGGATACGGTCATCACGCTTCTCCTCGGGGCAAAAGTTACTCGGCAGCGGCGGCGAGCGCCGGGGTGTGGGGAAGGGGCAGGCCCAGATGGTCGCGCAGCGTCCGGCCGGCATATTCGGTGCGGAACAGTCCGCGGCGCTGCAGCTCGGGCACGACCAGTTCCGCGAACGCCTCCAGCCCCTGCGGCAGGATCGGCGGCATGATGTTGAAGCCGTCCGCCGCGCCCGCGGTGAACCAGTCCTCGAGCAGGTCGGCGATCTCGCCGGGTGTGCCGACCACTGTCTTGTGCCCGCGCGCGGTGATGATCCGGGCGATGAGCTGGCGGATGCTCAGCCCCTCGGCCCGGGCGGTGTCGACGAGCAGCTTCTGGCGGCTCTGCCAGCCTTCCGTCGAAGCCGGTTCGGGCAGCGGGCCATCGAGTGGATATTGCGAAAGGTCGGTGCCCATCAGTCCGGAGACGAAGCCGAGGCCCAGCCGCGGATCGACCAGCGCAAGCAACTCGTCGTGCAGCCGCTGGGCCTCCTCCCGCGTCTCCGCGACGAAGGGCATGATCCCCGGCAGGACCAGCAGTTCGTCCGGATCGCGGCCATTGGCGGCGGCGGTGGTACGCAGCCGGGTGCGGAAGGCGATCGCATCCTCGCGCGATTGCTGCGCGGTGAAAACCAGCTCGGCAGTGGCGGCGGCCAGCGCGATGCCGTCGTCGGACGAGCCCGCCTGCACGATCACCGGATGCCCCTGCGGCGTGCGATCGAGCTGGAGCGGGCCGGCGACCTTGAAGAACTGGCCTTCGTGATCGATCCGGTGGATCCCGGCGGGGTCGTAGAAACGCTTCGCCTGCTGGTCGGCGATCAGCGCGCCTTCGTCCCAGCTGTTCCACAGCGCCTTGACCACTTCGACATATTCGCCGGCCCGGGCGTAGCGATGGGCGTGCTCATATTGGTGATCGAGCCCGAAATTATGCGCCTCGGCATCCGAACCCGAGGTCACGCAATTCCAGCCGGCCCGCCCGCCGCTCAGATGATCGAGCGAAGCGAACTTCCGCGCGAGGTGATAGGGCGGCAGGTAGGTCGCGGAGACGGTGGCGACCAGGCCGATCCGCTCGGTCTGCGGCGCGATCGCCGCGAGCAGCGACAGCGGCTCGAAATAATAGGGCAGGGCGGCCAGCGCGCCCAGCTCCGAGGGCGGTCCCAGCATCGCGACGTTGTCGGCGAAGAAGATCGCGTCGAACTTCGCCGCCTCCGCCACCCGTGCCTGGTGCACATAGTGGCCAAGCCGGGTGAGCGCGCGCGGATCGGCCGAAGGATGCAGCCAGGCCGCGGCGTGGTGGCCCACCCCCATCAGGAAGGCGCCGAGCCGCATCTGCCGGTCGCGTGCCATGATCAGAACCGCGCCCGGGCGGTGGTGCCGAAGGTGCGGGTCTCGCCGAGCACCTTGATGAACGGCGTGATCGCGGTCGCCTGGCCGATGCCGACGGCGTAGCGCTTGTCGAACAGGTTGCGGCTCCAGAACTGCAGCGAATAGCGGCCGTCGGCGCTGCGGATGCCGATGCCGGCATTGGTGAGGCCATAGCCTTCCTGCCTGCCGTACACGGACACGGCGCTGAGCAGGTTGGTCTCGCTGCGATAGGTCTGGTTTAGGTACCCGAACAGGCCGAGCCTGTCGGAGACGTTGTCGTCATAGTTCAGGCTGAGCTGGCCGCTCCATTTGGATGAGCCCGGAATGCGGGTGCCCGACAGATTCACCGAGGGCGCGACATTGCTCAGCTCCACCGGCGGCGGTGCGTTGGTGTAGGAGCGGAAGGTCGCGTCGTTGAGCGACCCGCTTGCCGAGGCGCTGAACCCGCCGCCCAGCTTGGCCGACGCCTCCAGCTCCACGCCGCGCAGGCGGGCGCGGGCGGCATTGCCGAGGAAATAGCCGAGCGCCACCCGGTTGGGGTCGTACTGCGTCGCCTGGAAGTCCTTGATGTCGTTCCAGTAGAAATTGACGTTGAACGTCGCCTTGCCGCCGGCCAGCGTCGTCTTGATTCCGGCTTCGTAGGAGGTCGACTTCTCCGGATCGATGATCACCGGCTTGCCCGGCGTCGCGCCCAGATTGGCCGCGCCCGATTTCTCGCCATAGCTGACCGAGGCATAGAGCAGCACGTCATCGGAGGGCTTGAACGAGGGGTTGACCAGCCACGACCAGCTGCTCGTCGTCTTCTCGTCTGCCACCGCGAAGACCCCGCCGAACGCGTTGACGATCGCCGTGCGTGCCGGGGCGAGCGTGGCCGGCAGCGCCGAGCCGCCAAAGACCGTCGCGGTGTTCGACGCCTTCTTGTTCTCGCGGGTGAAGCGCAGGCCGCCGGTCAGCGCCAGCCGGTCGCTCGCATGCCAGGTGAGCTGGCCGAACGCCGCGCCGCTGTTGACCTGGAGCTTGCCATATTGGTCATACTCGACGCCATCGAGGATGGCGGGAAGCAGCGCGGCGGCGGGCAGCGCGCCGGTGAGGAAATACTTCGTCGAGTCCGCCTGGAAGATCGAGCGGTTGTTGCTGACCAGGTCCTCGCGCAGGAAATAGCCGCCGAACTGATACTCGATCGGATTGCCGGTGGCCGAGGCGATCCGGATCTCCTGCGAATATTGGTCGACATCGACGTCATAGCCGGCGCGCAGGATCGAGAAGGGCGAGAGGTCGCTGTCGTTGTGCGGGCGGAAGCGAAGCTGGCGCCAGGCGCTCACCGCGGTGAGCGTCGGGCCGCCCAGGTCGATGTTCAGCTCGTTCGACAGGCCGTTGACCTTGGAGTCGATGCGCTCCTGGGTGTTGAGATTGGCGTTCTGGCCGATCTTGTAGCTGGGCGTGTAGCCGAAGATCGACTTGAGCTTGTTCTCCCAGGCACCTGATCGGACCGCGCCATTGGCGAAGGTCGTCGCGTCGGCAAAGCCGGGATAGTAATTGTTGTACTCGCTGGTCTCGTAATGCTCGCCAATCAGGCGGCTTGTCACCGGGCCGCTCTGGAACAGCAGCTGCCCGCGCGCCGCCCAGCGGTTCACATCGAGATATTTCTGGCCGTCCTGGGCGTTCTTCGCCCAGCCGTCAGAGCGATCGACATAGAAGGTCGCGCGATAGGCAAGCGTGTCGCCGATCAGCGGGCCGGTGGCGTTGGCGCGGATCTGGTAGCGATTCTGGTTGCCATAGCCGGCCTCGAGATTGAGCTCAGGCGTGAAGCTCGGCCGCTTGGTGGTGACGATCAGCGCGCCGATCGTGGTGTTCTTGCCGAGCAATGTGCCCTGCGGCCCGCGCACCAGCTCGACATGGTCGAGATCGACGAAATCGAGCCAGCTGAAGCCGACATGGGTGAAGAACACATTGTCGACGATCAGGCCCACACCCGATTCCGCGCCGTCATTGCTGGCATTGCCGCCAAGCCCGCGGACATAGAGCCCCGAGACGCGGGTGTTCTGCTGGACGGCGGCGAAATTGGGCAGCTTCGCCGCGAAATCGCCGACGCGGTAGATATGCTGATCGCCCAGTTCCTCGCCCGAGACCGCGCTGATCGCGACGGGCACGTCCTGCAGCTTCTCCTCGCGGCGCCGCGCGGTGACGAGGATTTCCCCACCCGTGGCGTGCTGCGCGTCCTCGTCGGCGACGGGATCTTCGGCCGTCGCGGCGACGGGCTTGGGCTTGTCGTCATCGGCCGCCCAAGCGGGTGCCGAGGCGATAACCGTCAGAGCGGTGGCGGCCAGTGCGAGAACCCGGATCTTCCTGCTGTGCATGTTTATGCCTCCCTTATCTCTATCATTCTGGTAGAGATTAAATCGGGCAACCGGAGTTCGGCTTCACAGCGGTGAGCTAAAACTATCAGGACCGCATCGCGCCAAGCTGGCTTATTATCCATCAATCTAGTAGGATATAAATCCGGCGCTGAGAAGAGGGAGGCGCGCGTGAGGGCGAGCAGCATTCTCGATACGATCGGCAACACGCCGCATATCCGCGCGTCGCGGCTGTTTCCGGACGCCAGGGTCTGGATCAAGGCCGAGCGATCGAACCCGGGTGGGTCGATCAAGGACCGCATCGCGCTGGCGATGATCGAGACCGCCGAGCGCAAGGGCCTGCTCCGCCCGGGTGGAACGATCATCGAGCCGACCAGCGGCAACACCGGCATCGGCCTCGCGCTGGTCGCCGCGGTGAAGGGCTATCGGCTGATCCTGGTGATGCCCGAGAGCATGAGCATCGAGCGGCGCCGGCTGATGCTCGCCTATGGCGCCAGCTTCGATCTCACTCCGCGCGCGCAGGGCATGGCCGGTGCGATCGACCGGGCGCATGCGCTGGTGCGCGCCACGCCAGGCGCGTGGATGCCGCAGCAGTTCGACAATCCCGCCAATATCGATGCGCATGTCCGCACGACCGCGCAGGAGATATTGGCGGACTTCCGCAATGATCCGATCGACGCGATCATAACCGGCGTCGGCACCGGCGGGCACATCACCGCGCTGGCCGAGACGCTCAAGATGGAATGGCCGGCGCTCCAGGTCTTCGCGGTCGAGCCCGAATTGTCGCCCGTCCTTTCCGGTGGCGCGCCCGGGCCGCATCCGATCCAGGGCATCGGCGCCGGCTTCATTCCGGCCAATCTCCATGCCGACATGCTCGACGGCGTGATCCAGGTCGGCGCCGACGAGGCGCGCGCCTTTGCCCGGCGCGCGGCGCGTGAGGAGGGGCTGCTCGTCGGCGTCAGCTCCGGCGCGACCCTTGCCGCGATCGCCCGCAAGCTGCCCGAGCTGCCCGGCGCGACCATCCTCGGCTTCGCCTATGACACGGGCGAGCGCTATCTCTCGGTGCCCGATTTCCTTCCGGAGGAAGCGGCGCCGGAATTCACCCTGGCCGGCGTCCGCGCCCATTGACCGGAGAAGCTTCCATGTCGCTCGATCCCAATTTCTTCAACGAGCGCGACGACCAGATGTGGGCCGACCTGCTGTCGCCCGGCCGTCGCGCCCTGTTGGGAGGCGGCGCGGCGGCATTGGCGGCGATCGGCCTTGCCCGCACGGCGGAGGCGCAGACGGTACCCGCACCGGCCGGGCCGGTCGCGTCACAGCCCAGCGGGCGCAGCCCCTGGGGCTATGAGACCTACAGAGAGCCGACGCCGCGCCCGAAATCGGTGCGCCCGGGCGAAGCCATGCTGCCGTCGGTGCCGCGCGCCTATACCGACATCAAGAGCTATCACGCCCACGTCTATTTCGACGAGGACAGCTACGAAAAGGCCGCGCTGATCCGTAAATGGGCGGCCGAGCGCTTCTCCGTCGAGCTCGGCAACTGGAACCTCGAGCCGCGCGGACCGCATGTCACGCCGTCCTTCTATTTCGGCTTCACCAACGATCTGCTCCCGGTGATCGTCCCCTGGCTGCAGCTCAACAGCCTCGGCCTGACGATCCTGCTGCATCCGAATACCGAGGATCCTCGCGCGGACCATCTCCATTACGCGCTGTGGGTGAACCGCTCCCAGCCGGTGAACGCGTACGGCATGCACGCGCCCGGCCCCGGCGAGCCGAAGGTCGAACAGATCTACCCGAACACGCGGCCGAGCGTTCGTCCCGAGGCCTGAGAAAAAATGGCCGCGCCCTGCGGGATGGGGCGCGGCCCAGACCTGAGCTTGGGGGGAATGAACCTAGCTCGGGGAACGATGAAACCCGGACGAGAGCGACTGCCGGCTTCATCGGCACGGCGATAATTCCTATCGATATGATATGAATTGAAAAGCAAGTTCGGCTTTCGCGGCCTAAAGCTCATCTCCTGTATCTCTACTAAATAAGTAGAGTATCGTCGGTTCCGACTGGAGGGGCGCATGACCATATTCCGCCGCACGCTGTTGCTGTTGTCCGCATCGAGTGTTTCCCTGGCCGCGCCGCTGGCGGCCCGGGCGCAGACCACGCCTGGGGGGAGCGAGGGATTCACCGGCAGGATCGCCGTGAGCCGTGCCCAATCGGTCCCGGCTTTTCCGCAGCGTGCCGAGGCGCCGAAATCGGCGCCCAACGTCGTGGTGATCCTGCTCGACGATGTCGGTTTCGGCGCGATGTCCACCTTTGGCGGCCTCGCCCGCACGCCCAATCTCGATGCGCTGGCCAGCGCCGGGGTGCGCTACAACCGCTTCAACACCACGGCGATCTGCTCGCCGACGCGTGCGGCGCTGCTCACCGGGCGCAATCAGCACCAGGTCGGCTTCGGCAATCTGCAGGATATCGCCGCCGGCTTCCCGGCGTACAACACGATCTGGAAGAAGGAGACCGCGTCGATCGCGCGGATCCTCCACGACAATGGCTACAGCACCGCGGCGATCGGCAAGTGGCACAACACGCCGCAATGGGAGATCTCGTCGGCAGGGCCGTTCGATCGCTGGCCGACCGGGCTCGGCTTCGACCATTTCTACGGCTTCATGTCGGGTGAGGACGACCAGTGGGAGCCGCATCTCTATGACAACACCACGCCCGTGGAATCGCCCCAAAAGGCCGCACCGGGCTATCATTTGACCAGCGACCTGGTCGATCATGCGCTGCGCTGGGTCGATGAGCATGACGCGCTGGCCGCCGCCAAACCCTATTTCCTCTATTTCGCCACCGGCGCGGCGCATCAGCCGCACAATCCGCCGGCCGACTGGATCGCGCGCAACAAGGGGCGGTTCGACGGCGGCTGGGACAAATATCGCGAGGAGGCTTTCGCCCGGCAGAAGCGGCTCGGCGTGATCCCCGCCAACGCCCAGCTCACCCCGCGCCCCGAGGGGCTGCCCGCCTGGGACAGCCTGAGCCCGGACCAGAAGAAGCTCTACGCCCGCCAGATGGAAGTCTATTCGGCGTTTGTCGAGCATACCGATGCCGAGGTCGGCCGGCTCATCAAGGAGGTCCGCAGCCGCCCGGGCGGCCAGAATACGCTGATCTTCTACATCGTCGGCGACAATGGCGGCAGCGCCGAGGGCGGGCTGGACGGCTCGATCGCCAATGAAGCGGCCTCGGGCACCGGCGGGCAGGTGGGCGTGACGGCCCAGCTCGCCCAGCTCGACAAGTTCGGCGGGCCCGATGTCGCCAATCACTATGCCGCCGGCTGGGCCTGGGCGACGACCACGCCGTTCCAGTGGATGAAGCAGGTCGCCTCGCATTTCGGCGGCACGCGCAACCCGCTGATCGTCTCCTGGCCCGGGCATACCGACGTGCCGGGGGCGGTGCGCGGCCAGTTCGGCCATGTCAACGACATCGCGCCGACCATCCTCGATGCGGCAGGTATCGCCTTCCCCGAGAGCGTGGACGGCGTGAAGCAGATCCCGTTCGAGGGACGCAGCCTCGTTCCCACCTTCAAGGATCCGAAGGCGCCCGAGACGCACCGCGAGCAGTATTTCGAGATCTTCGGCAACCGCGCCATCTACCGCGATGGCTGGGTGGCGGCCGCGCGGCGGCCCTATCTGCCCTGGAAGCTGATCGAGTCCGGCCTCAGCGTCTACACCAGCGATCCGGCCAGCGATCGCTGGGAGCTGTACAACGTCGACCAGGACTTCAGCGAGGCGAACGACCTGGCCGAGAAGGAGCCTGCGAAGCTCGCCGAACTGAAGGCCGAGTTCGAGAAGGAGGGGTTGCGCAACGGCGTCTTCCCGCTGCTGCCGGCGCCCGTCGGCGCGCCGGGTCTCTATGACAAGGCAGCCACCCGCTTCGCCTATCAGGCCGGGATCGGACAGCTGCCGCGCAACGCGCTCCCCGATCTCTCGGGACGTGCGCATCGTTTCGAAGTCGACATCAAGGGCGATGCAGCCACCGGCACCGGCGTGCTTCTTGCCGAGGGTGGGCGGCTTGGCGGCTTCGCACTCTATGTGAAACAGGGGCGGCTGGTTTTCGAGAACAACGCCTATGGCCAGGCGCACCAGACGGTGGTCTCGGGCGAGGCGTTGCCTTCAGGCCCACTCACCATAGCCTATGAATATGTGCCCGATCAGCCCACCGCCAAGGGCACGCTATTCAACCCCTCGGTGCCCGGCACGGTGACGCTCTTCGTCAATGGCAAGCAGGTTGCCGTCGGGCCGATCGGCAAGTTCCTGACTGCGGTCGGCGCTTATTCGGAAGGCTTCGACATCGGGCTGGACCGCGGCTCGCTGGTCAGCGCCGATGCCGCCGGACAGCAACGTTATACGCAGCCGCTCGGCGAAGTTCGCCTGCAGCTCAGATAAGCGGCGCGGTCAGCCGGCGGAGGCCGCGATAGCCGCTGGCGAAACGCTGTCGGGCGCCCCCGGCCGGGGGCCCCCCCCCCGC
>JAEXLC010000274.1 GCA_023445495.1 Pseudomonadota bacterium
TTTCGAACCTCTTGTCCTGCGCCTGCCGCCCGGTGGATCCCGGCACAAGGCCGGGGTGACGGGTAGTTTGTGCGGCGTTATGCGCTTACATCAGCGCCACATGTCCGATCCCAATTCGCCCAACCGATTCAACGAAGAGACCGCCACCTTCGCCGTGCGCGGCGTCGATGCGCCTGACCTCGAGGCGGGCGTCGCGGCGATCCGCAACGTGCTGAAGACGCTGCCGGCGCGGCCGGGCGTCTACCGGATGCAGGATGCGCGCGGCGACGTGCTCTATGTCGGCAAGGCGCGGGCGCTCAAGAACCGGGTGACCAACTACACCCAGGTCATGCGCCTTTCGAAGCGGCTGCAGCGGATGGTGGCGCAGACCCGGTCGATGACGATCGTCACCACCAACAACGAAGCCGAGGCGCTGCTGCTCGAGGCGCAGCTGATCAAGCGCTTCCGCCCGCCCTACAACGTGCTGCTGCGCGACGATAAGTCGTTCCCGTTCATCCTGCTGCGGCGCGACCACGACTATCCGCGCATCCAGCTCCACCGCGGCGCGCGCAAGGTGAAGGGCGATTATTTCGGGCCGTTCGCCGGCGCTGGCCAGGTGCGTAAGACGCTCAACGCGCTGCAGAAGCTGTTCCTGCTCAGGAGCTGCACCGACAGCTTCTTCAACACGCGCGACCGGCCGTGCCTGCTCTACCAGATCCGCCGCTGCTCGGCGCCCTGCGTCGACCGGATCGAGCCGGCCGCCTATGAGGAGCTGGTCGACGACGCGCGCGACTTCCTGATGGGCAAGTCGACCAAGGTGCAGGCCAAGCTCGGCGCGCAGATGCAGGATGCGGCGGAGAATCTCGATTTCGAGCTGGCGGCGATCCTGCGCGACCGCTTGAAGGCGCTGACCTTCATCCAGGGTAGCCAGGCGATCAATGCCGAGGGCGTCGGCGATGCCGATATCTTCGCGCTCGCCAGCAAGAGCGGGGTGATGGGCATCCAGGCCTTCTTCATCCGCGGCGGCCAGAATTGGGGGCATCGCAGCTTCTTCCCGGCGCACACCAGCGAGGTGAGCGAGGACGAGGTGCTGAGCGCCTTCCTGATGCAGTTCTACGAGGAAGTGCCGCCGCCGAAGACGATCTTCGTCGATCGCGACCTGGAGGAAGCGGCGCTGCTCGCCGAGGCGCTGCGCGAGCGCGCCGGGCACAAGGTCGCGCTGGGCGTGCCGCAGCGCGGACCGCGCCGGCGGCTGCTCGACCAGGCCAAGCGCAACGCCGTGGAAGCGCTCGACCGGCGGCTGGCCGAGGGGACGACCCAGGCCAAGCTGCTCGCCGAGGTGGCGGACATCTTCGAGCTGCCCGAGCCGCCCGAGCGGATCGAGGTGTACGACAACTCGCATATCCAGGGCACCAATGCGCTGGGCGCGATGGTGGTGGCGGGGCCGGAGGGCTTCCAGAAGAACCAGTATCGCAAGTTCAACATCAAGCGGCCCGAAACCATAGCGGGCGACGATTACGGGATGATGCGCGAAGTGCTCGGCCGGCGCTTCGCCCGCGCGGTCGAGGAGGATCCGGACCGGCAGGGCGGCACCTGGCCCGACCTGGTGCTGCTCGACGGCGGGCGCGGGCAGCTCAATGCGGCGCGCGCGGTGCTCGAGGAGCTGGGCATCGAGGACGTCATCATGGTCGGCGTCGCCAAGGGCCCGCATCACGGGCGCGACGGGCGCGAGGTGTTCCACCTGATGGACGGGCGCGAGCTGATGCTGCCGGTCAATTCGCCCTTGCTCTTCTACCTCCAGCGGCTGCGCGACGAGGTCCACCGCTTCGCGATCGGCGCGCACCGCGAGAAGCGCGCCAAGGCGATCGGGGCGAGCCCGCTCGACGAGGTTCCGGGAATTGGCCCGGCGCGCAAGAAGGCGCTGCTGATGCATTTCGGCACGGCCCGCGCGGTGCGCTCGGCGAGCCTCGAAGACCTGCAAAAGGTGCCGGGCGTCAGCGCCGGGGTGGCGCAGCAGGTCTATGACTATTTCCACACACGCTAGACACCATTTCAGCGCAAAATCTCCTTGCTGGCCGGCTTGCCGCGGGCCGGCAAGCCGCTAGGTTCGCGGCGAAAGCGGGGGGATTTGCATGTATCGCAAGGCGTTGGCGTCGATTGTTTTCCTGGGCGGCGCGGGCGTGGCCCATGCCGGCGACAAGCCGCTCTACCAGCCGGCACCCGCCTGGGTGACGCCGGCGCCGGAGCCGGCCACCGCGAATCTTGGCGACGATGCGCCGATGCTGATGATCGCCGATATCCAGGCGCGGATCGCCGACGGGCAGAGCTGGACCTATGTCGAGCGGGCGGTGCGGCTCGCTTCGATGCAGGCGGTGTCGCAGGGCGGGACGATCAAGATCGACTGGCAGCCGGCGCATGGCGACCTGATCGTCCATAGCGTCGACATCCTGCGCGGCGGCAAGCGGATCGATGCGCTGAAGGGCGCCAAGTTCACGATATTGCGGCGCGAGCAGATGCTCGAATGGATGACGCTCGACGGCCGGCTGACCGCGACGCTGGCGGTGGAAGGGCTGCAGGTCGGCGATGTGCTCGATGTGCGCTATTCGCTCACCAGCAAGGACCCGACGCTCAAGGGCAATGCCGTGATCGGCGGGCCGATCTTCGCCGAGCCGGCCAAGCTCGGCTTCGCGCGCACCCGGCTGCTCTGGCCGACCGGGGCGCCGGTGCAGTGGCGCCGCTATTATACCGGCCCCGAGCCGGAGGCGCGCGATGTCGGGGGCTGGCACGAGCTGGTGATCAAGGCGCCGGTGGAGCGCCAGCCGGACATCGCGGCGGCTGCGCCCGGTCGCTTCGTCAAGCCGCCGATCGTGGAGGCGACGACCTTTGCCGACTGGCAGGCGGTGTCGAAGGTGATGGCGCCGCTCTATCGCACCGAGGGGCTGATCGCGAAGGACAGCCCGCTCGCCGCCGAGGTGGCGAAGATCGCGGCGGCGGACAAGGATCCGCTGCGCCGCACCGCCGCCGCGCTGGCGCTGGTGCAGGGCCAGGTGCGCTATCTGATGCGCGGGATGGAGAACGGCAATCTGGTGCCGCAGAGCCCGGCCGAGACCTGGTCGACGCGCTATGGCGATTGCAAGGCCAAGACGCTGCTGCTGCTCGCGATCCTGCACGAGCTGGGGATCGAAGCCGAACCCGTGGCGGCCAATCTGGGAGGCGGCGATCTGGTTACCGCGCGCCTGCCTTCGATCGCGGCGTTCAACCATGTCTTCGTCATCGCCAAGGTGAACGGGCAGAGCCTGTGGCTCGATGGCACCGCGACCGGGACCAATCTGGCCGACATCACCGATGTCTACAGCTTCGGCTGGGTGCTGCCGTTGCGCGATGCGGGGGCGACGCTGGAGGCAGCCCCCCGGCGCGTGCCGGCCCGGCCGACCCAGGACGCGACGCTGGACATCGATCTGCGCGGCGGGATCAACATCGCCGCGCCGTTCGAGGCGCAGGTCGTCATGCGCGGCCCGGACGCCGATCTGCTGCGCAACATGAATGCCGCGATGGCCAAGAAGGAGCTGCTGCGCACGTTGCAGAACTATGCGCCGCAGGGCGGCGGCGAGATGACCGTCACGGCGGCCGACCTGTCGTTCGACAAGGTCACGGGGACGGCGACGGTGAAGCTCAGCGGCATCGCCAATCCGCGCTGGACCTATGCCGATACCCGCTACCGCTATGACGTCGGCGCGGTGGGTAATTTCACCATGCCCGATCGCTCGCGGGCGATCTGGAAGGATATCCCGGTCGCCACCGGCATCGCGAAGCGCAGCCGGCGCACCACCCGCATCCAGCTGCCCGATGGCGGCGCGGGGCTGAGCTTCGACGGCAATCCGGTGCTCGATGCGTCGCTGCCCGGCGAGATGAAGACGGTGCGCAACGCGACGCTCAACGGCGGCGTGCTGACGGTCAATGTCGAGGAGAGCAGGAGCGGCGCGGAAATCGCGCCTGCCGATTTCGCCAGCGCCCGCGCGCAGTTCGCCGAGGCCAAGAACCGCAAGCTGAGCGTGCGGACCGCGCCGGGCGCCGTCCTGCCATGGCAGGGCGTGCCGGCGGCGAAGGCGGCGAAGCGCTACGACACGGTGCTGGCGCGCTATGCGAGCTACATCGCCGACAAGCCCGAGGAAGCGGCGCGCTATGTGACGCGGGCGGGCTTCTACACCGTCATCTTCGAGCGGGAGAAGGCGATCGCCGATTACGACAAGGCGATTGCGATCCAGGCGGATGCCGTCACCTATCGCCGCCGCGGCTGGGCCTATGAGGAGCTGGGCAACAAGAAGGCGGCGATCGCCGATTATCGCGCCGCGCTCGACCAGGATCCGGGCAATATCGGCGGACTCGGCGCGCTGACCAGCGTCCTTGCCGATACCGGCGCGAAGGACGAGGCGGTGAAGCTGCTCGACGAGAAGATCGCGAACGAGGGCGACGACATGGCACAGCTGCTCTCGCTCAAGGCGACGGCGCTGTCGCGCGCCGGCGATGTCGAGGGCGCGCTGGCGGCGATCGATGCCGCGATCGAGAAGAAGCCGGGCAATGGCCAGCTGCGCAACAATCGCTGCTGGATCAAGGGCACGATGAACGTCCAGCTCGATACCGCGCTGACCGATTGCACCCGCGCGATCCAGCTCAGCGACAATAGCGCGATGGCGCTCGACAGCCGGGCGATGGTCTATTTCCGCCAGGGCAAGCTGGCCGAGGCGCTGGCCGATCTGGATGCGGCGCTGGAGCAGCGGCCTGCGGCTTCGGGGAGCCGGTTCCTGCGCGGCGTGGTGAAGATCCGCATGGGCAAGGCGAAGGAAGGCCAGGCCGACATCGCCGATGCGCGGCTGCTCTCGCCGAAGGTCGATGCGGACTATGCGCGCTGGGGGATCAAGGCCTGACGGAAGGGGGATATTCGCCTTTTCTTCACGCCCCTGCGTTAAAGGGGCGGAATGGCTACCCGGGTCTTCATCACGATCGACACCGAGATCATGTGGCGGCACCATGTCGCCGGTCTCGATGTCGATACGATCGTCCAGCGTTCGCTGGAGCCCGCCAATGTCGGTGTCGGCTGGCAGCTGGAGCAGCTGGCCCGGCACGGGCTCAAGGCATGCTTCTTCGTCGATCCGATGCCGGCGCTGGTCTATGGCCTCGATCCGATCAAGCGGGTGGTCGGCGCGATCCTCGAGGCGGGGCAGGAAGTGCAGCTGCACCTCCACCCCAACTGGACCGGCGCGCATGCCGGCGACAAGGGCGCGAGCTATGGCGCGTTCGAGCTGATCGACTACAGCTTCGACGAGCAGGTGAAGCTGATCGAGGGCGCGTCGGACATGCTGATCGCGGCCGGCGCGCAGGAGCCGATCGCGTTCCGCTCGGGCAGCTATTCGGCGAGCGACGACACGCTGGGCGCGCTGGCGCAGCTCGGCTTCGTCTATGACAGCAGCCATAACGGCTCCGAGCATCCCTGGCCGAGCGCGATCAATCTGGGCCCGCGCCAGATCGCCCCGATCGCGCATCGCGGGATCGTCGAGGTGCCGGTTACCCTGATCGAGGACCGGGCCGGGCATCTGCGCCATTTCCAGATCTGCGCGCTGTCGGCCGGCGAGATGCGCGCCGCGCTCGACCATGCCGTGCTGCGCAGCCATTCGGCAGTCACGATCGTCAGCCACGGCTTCGAGCTTGCAAATCGCGCCGGGACGCGGCCTAACGCTGTCCATGTACGGCGCTTTCAGGCGCTGTGCCGCATGTTGGCCAGCCGCCGGGGGGTGTTGGTGACCGAACATTTCGCAGACCGTCCGCGCATGGCGCTGGGCCAGGACGACGCACCGCTCGGGCCGAGCCTGCTCCGCACCCGCTGGCGCCAGGCCGAGCAGCTCTGGTCGAACCTTGTCGAGGAGCGCGCCGCGTGAACGCGATGCGCGAGATCACCGCCGAAGCGCCCCAGGCAAAGCCGACCAGCCTCAAGTTCGAGATCGGCGCGCGCACGCTGGCGACGATCCAGCGCTTCCTCGTTCGCCTGCCGCTGACGCTCGACGAGGCGCGGGCGGACCGGCTGCCGGTGCTGCCCATGCTGCCGCGCGAGGCGCATGGCTATGTCGTCACCTCGCTGCCCGAGCATCTGGTGCCGGGGCTGGTCAAGGCGTCGGGCGAGATGCTGCCCTTCATCCGCCAGCGCTACACCCGCTATTTCACCGAGTTCGGCATCGGCTTCGATGCGTGGTGGAACGGGCTGTCGTCCAATGCGCGCCAGGGGATCAAGCGCAAGGCGAAGAAGATCGCGGCCGAGAGCGGCGGCGAGCTCGACGTCCGTGCCTTCCGCGAGGCGCATGAGCTGGAGGCGTTCCACGACGTCGCCCGGCGGATCTCGCTTCGGACCTATCAGGAGCGGCTGCTCGGCTCGGGCCTGCCCGACAGCCCCGAATTCATCGCGACGATGCTGGCGCAGGGCGCGGCGGGGCAGGTGCGCGCCTGGCTGCTCTATATTGCGGGCGAGCCGGCGGCCTATCTCTACTGCCCGGTGATCGAGGGCGGCGTGGTGATCTATGCCCATGTCGGTCATGATCCGGCGTTCAACGACCTGTCGCCGGGCGCGGTGCTCCAGCTCGAGGCGATGCGCGACCTGTTCGAGGAAGGCCGTTTCGCGCGCTTCGACTTCACCGAGGGCGAGGGGCAGCACAAGCGCCAGTTCGCCACCGGCGGGGTGGACTGCGTCGACCTGTTCCTGCTGCGCCCGTCGCTCGCCAACCGGGTGACGATGGCGGCGCTGGGTGGGTTCAATCGCGGGGTCGCCGGGGTGAAGGCGCTGGTGAACAAGGCGGGCCTTGGCAAATTTGCCAAGAAGGTGCGGCGGGGCTGAACTTTAATTCCTCCCCCAGCTTGCTGGGGGAGGGGGACCGCGACGCGAAGCGTCGGGGTGGAGGGGCGCGCCGGTTTACCGGCGCGTTGCGCCGGCCCCTCCACCACCGCCTTCGGCGGCGGTCCCCCTCCCCGAGACAAGCTCGGGGAGGAATTATATAGTCCTCCCATGCACCTCCGCGCCGAAGCCATCATCCTCTCCGTTCGCGCGCATGGCGAGCATGGGGCGATCGTGCGGGCGTTCACCGAAGCCGACGGCGTGCAGCCCGGCTATGTCCGTGGCGGGCATGGCCGGACGCTGCGGCCGGTGCTGCAGCCGGCCAACCTCGTCCATGGCGAGTGGCGCGCGCGGACCGAGGACGCGCTGCCCGGGCTGACCGTCGAGCTGTTGCACAGCCGCGCGGCGATGTTCTCCGAGGCACTGCCCGCCGCCGCTTTCCAATGGGCGACCGCGCTTACCGCCTTCGCGCTGCCCGAGGGGCTGCCCTATCCCCGGCTCTATTCCGCGCTCGACGGCGTGCTGGCGGCGATCGAGGCGGCACCGGCAGCGCGGGGCTGGGCAGTGGCGATGGTGCGCTACGAGTTGTTATTGCTCGCCGAGCTCGGCTTCGGGCTCGATCTGGAGCATTGCGCCGCCACCGGCCGCAACGACGATCTCGCCTATGTCAGCCCGAAGAGCGGCATCGCGGTGAGCCGGCTGGGCGCGGAGGGCTATGAGGCCCGGCTGCTCCGCCTGCCGCGCTTCCTGGTCGAGGGCGGCGAGGCGGGATGGGACGATATCCTCGACGGATTGAAGCTCACCGGCCATTTCCTCGAGCGCGATGTGCTGATCGGAAAGGGTGCCGAGCTGCTTGCCGCCCGCGCAAGGCTGGTCGACCGGCTGAAGCGCGCTGTTGCCTAAGCGCCACAACAGCGGCAAAGCGGGCGGCGTAGACGTGGGAGCTTGCATTGCCGCTGATTGCTGTTCTTCCCGGTGACGGGATCGGTCCGGAAGTTACGCGCGAGGCGCGCCGGGTTCTGGAAGCCTTGGCCCTGGGCCTCGATTTCGAGGAAGCGCCTGTTGGCGGCGCGGCCTATCTGCTGACCGGCCGGCCGCTCCCCGAGGAAACCCTCGCCCTCGCGAAGAAAGCCGATGCCGTGCTGTTCGGCGCGATCGGCGATCCGCGCTTCGAGGCGCTGGAGCGCCGGCTTCGTCCGGAAGCGGCGCTGCTCGGCATCCGCCGTGAGCTCGGCCTGTTCGCCAATATCCGCCCGGCGACCTTGTTCCCGGCGCTGGCCGATGCTTCGCCGCTCAAGCCCGAAGTGGTGGCCGGGCTCGACCTGGTCATCGTCCGCGAGCTGGTCGGTGACGTCTATTTCGGCGAGAAGGGCCGCCGCCATGACGCCGAGGGGCTGCGCCAGGGCTTCGACATCATGAGCTACAACGAGGCCGAAGTGGAGCGCATCGCCCGTGTCGGCTTCGAGATGGCCAAGCGCCGCAAGAAGAAGCTCTGCTCGGTCGACAAGGCGAACGTGCTCGAGACCTCGCAGCTGTGGCGCGACGTGGTCAACGAGATGTCGACCGAATATCCCGATGTGCAGCTGACCCACATGTATGTCGACAATGCCGCCATGCAGCTGGTCCGCGCGCCCGCGGCGTTCGACGTGATCGTCACCGGCAATTTGTTCGGCGACATCCTCTCCGACCAGGCGAGCATGTGCGCCGGCTCGATCGGCATGCTGCCCTCGGCTTCGCTGCGCGCGTGGAGCGGGGACAATGGCATGTACGAGCCGATCCACGGCTCGGCGCCTGACATCGCCGGGCAGGGCAAGGCCAATCCCTGCGGCGCGATCCTTTCGGCGGCGATGCTGCTGCGCCACTCGCTCGGCAACGAGGAAGCGGCGCTGAAGGTCGAGCGCGCGGTCGGTGATGCGCTTGCGGGCGGCGCGCGCACCGCGGATCTCGGCGGCAGCATGTCGACCAGCGAGATGGGCGACGCGGTGCTCAAGGCGCTCGCGTGATTCCCGATCAGCTCGAACTCGCGGTCGTCATCCCGACGTTCAACGAGCGGGCGAACGTGCCGCTGCTGATCGAGAAGCTCGATGCGGCGCTGGCGGGACGGAACTGGGAAGCGATCTTCGTCGACGACAACAGCCCGGACGGGACGGCGGATGCCGCCCGCGAGCTGGGCCGTCGCGATCCGCGCGTCCGGGTGATCCAGCGGATCGGCCGGCGCGGGCTGTCGAGCGCGTGCATCGAGGGGATGTGCGCGACGGCGGCGCCGTTCGTGGCGGTGATCGACGGCGACCTGCAGCATGACGAGACGCTGCTGCCGAAGATGCTCGACGCGCTGGAAGGCGATGACGCGCTCGACGTGGTGATCGGCTCGCGCTTCGTCGATGGCGGCGGCACCGGCGAATGGGACGAGGAGCGTGTCGCCAAGTCGGCGCTCGCGACCCGGCTTTCCCGGAAAGTGCTCAAGGCCGATCTTTCGGACCCGATGAGCGGTTTCTTCATGATCCGCACCGGCATCGTGCGCGATCTGGTGCCGACGCTCTCGGCGATCGGCTTCAAGATCCTGCTCGACATCATGACCGCGTCGCACCGGCCGCTGAAGTTCCTGGAATTGCCGTACGTGTTCCGTACCCGGGCGCTGGGCGAGTCCAAGCTCGATTACGTCGTGGCGATGGAATATCTCATCGCGCTCTACGACCGGATGTTCGGCAAGGTCGTGCCGGTGCGCTTCGTGATGTTCTCCGGCATCGGCGCGCTCGGGGCCGGGGTGCATTTCCTGGTGCTGGCGCTGTTCTTCCGCGGGATGGCCTGGCCGTTCGTCGGCGCGACGATCCTGGCGACGGTGATCGCGATGACCTTCAACTTCTTCCTCAACAACGCGCTGACCTATCGCGAGCAGCGGCTGAAGGGTGCGGGGCCGCTGCTGGCGGGCTGGGCGAGCTTCTGCGTGGTGTGCGGCGTGGGGGCGGCGGCCAATGTCGGCGTCGCGGCGTTCCTCCACAATGTCCAGCATGGCGACTGGCGCTTCGCGGCGCTGGCCGGGATCGCGGTGGCGGCGGTGTGGAACTTCGCGCTGTCGTCGCGCTTCGTCTGGGGGCGGTACTAAAATCTCCCCTCCCTGCAAGGGAG
>JAEXLC010000304.1 GCA_023445495.1 Pseudomonadota bacterium
GGCTGCGGCCGGCCCCCTAGTGCAGCTTGAGCCTCGGGCGCACGAACCTGTTGATATAGCTTACCAAGATCAGAACCGCGCCGCGAATCCGGCCATGCACCGCAAGCAGGTGCATGCGGTAGAGCGACATGTAGACGAAGCGCGCTAGCCGCCCCTCCACCGCCATGCGCCCGCCGACCAGCCGGCCCATCAGCGATCCCACCGTCGAGAAGCGGCTGAGCGACACCAGCGAGCCGTGATCGTGATAGACGAAGGTCCGGAGCGGCATGCCGGCCATCAGCCGGGAGAGATTGGCGAAGGCCGTGTCCGCCATCTGGTGCGCCGCCTGCGCGCGCGGCGGTATCGGGCGGTCGCTGCCTGCGGGCGTATAGGACGCGCAATCGCCGATCGCGAAGATCCGCTCGTCATCGAGGCTCTGCAGCGTCGGCCGCACGATGACCTGGTCGCCGCGCGACAACCGCAGCCCGTCCAGCCCCTCGCGGATCGGCGCGGCCTTCACCCCCGCGGCCCAGAGCTGGAGATCGGCGGGCACGAAGCCGCCCTCCCTTGTATCCATGCCCAGCGGGGTCGAGGCAGTGACGGCGACGCCGGTCATCACCTTGACACCCAGGACTTCCAGCTCCTCGCGCGCGGCGTCGGCCAGCCGCTCGGGCAGCGCCGGCAGGATGCGCGGCCCCGCTTCGAGCAGGGTCACGTCGAGCCGCTTCCGGTCGAACACCTCGAGCCCGTAATAGCTGAGGCCGTCTGCGGCGTTGTACAGCTCGGCCGCCAGCTCGACGCCGGTGGCGCCGCCGCCGACAATGGCGATGCGGACGCGCGCATCCGAGGCGGGATCCTCCGACATGGCACGGGATACGCGCAGGCAATGGTCGAGCAGCTGGTCGCGGAAGCTGTCCGCCTGCGCCTGGCTGTCGAGGAACATACAGTTCTCGGCGACGCCCGGCGTGCCGAAGTCATTGGTGACCGAGCCATAGGCCAGCACCAGATAATCATAGCGCACCGTGTGCGCGCCGATCACTTCGCGCCCCTTGGGATCGAGCACGGGCGCCAGATGCACCCGCCGCGCGGTGCGATCGATCCGCTCCAGCGTGCCGTAATGATAGCGATAGCCCCAGCGATGGCAGTGGCTGCGATAGCCGACCTCGTCGAGGCTGGCGTCGAGCGAGCCCGCCGCCACTTCGTGGAGCAGCGGCTTCCAGATATGGGTGCGGTTGCGATCGATCAGGATGATGTCGTGCCGCTTGCGGCCGTAGCGGCTGCCGAGCTTGCGCGCGAGCTCGAGGCCGGCGGCACCGCCGCCAACGATCACGATCTGGATCTTCCTGTCGCTTGTCATGCTCGCTCCGCGGTTTGGGTCGTTCGAGGCACATCCGGCGCGTTGCACGTTGCAATGCCTCGCGCCGGATCGCAAAACAGGATGTGGCCGACGACAATTTCACTGAACGCAATCGCCAGGAGATCATCGCGATCGCCACGCGGCATTTCGCCGACAAGGGCTTTGCCGGCGCGCGGGTCGACGAGATCGCGGCGGCCACCGCCACGTCGAAGCGGATGATCTACTATCATTTCGGCAGCAAGGACGGGCTCTACCGCGCCGTGCTGACCGAAGCCTATCGCGGCTTCCGCTCGGCCGAGCTCGATACCGGACTGGATGCGCTGCCGGCGGTCGATGCGCTGGCCCGCCTGACCGGGCACAGCTTCGACTTTCACTTCCAGCATCCCGAGCTGGTGCGGCTGGTGATGGACGAGAATATGCGGCGCGGGCCGCATGTCGGCGGGATCTCGGAAGGGCGCAACGAAGTCGTGCTGCCGCGCACCCGGGCGCTGCTCGATCGCGGCGTGGCCGAAGGAAGCTTCCGCGCCGGCATCGACGCCGCCGACCTGCACATGACGATCAGCGCGCTCGCCTTCTATTTCGTCGCCAATCGCTACACGTTCGGCACGATCTTCGGCGCCGACATGGAGAGCGAGGCCGCCGTCGCGCAGCGGCGCGAACAGGTGATCGACACCGTCCTGCGCTATTGCCGCACGGATCGCTGACGCCGGCATCAGAACTGGACCTTTACCTGGCTGCCGAACGCCAGCGCATTGCGGGTGCGGCGGAAGGCGAAGGTGCCGGGATCGATTATGTACTGCACGTCCGGCCGGATGCTGAGCCAGCGGCGCAGCTGGATGCCGTAGTTGAGCTCGATCGCGGTCTCGCCGGCTGGCAGCGAGACGAAACCGTCGGGCATCACGGACGACGCCTCGTGCAGATCGCGCAGCCGCGGATTGACGCGCGCCTGGATCACGCCGAGCGCGATCGTGTCGGCGTCACGGCCGGGAAAAGTGCCGCTCTTGACCAGGCCTGCGGCGACCCAGCGGGTGATCGGCGCCGATGCGCGCGGATTGGCGGCGAACTGGCCGAAGACCGAGAGCCCCCTGCCCCCGCTGCCGCGCAGCACCATCTGGTCGGCGAGGATATAGGCGCCATAGCGGCCGGTGACATTGCCCGGGCGGCCCTGCCGCGCGGCGGTCGAGCTGTCGTAATAGAAGCCCAGCTTGTAATGGCCCGGCAGCACGCGGCTGTCCTTGCCGATGCCCGGATCATATTCGACTTCGATCGGCACCAGCACGCCGGTCGATCCGCCGGCAAAGGGACGGAAGGCGTTGTGCTCGTTGTTGAGGCGCGGATTGACCTGGTACAGGCCGGTGCGCAGCGTCACGTCGGGGCGAAGCTTGTAGCGCAACGCGGCGCCCCAGCGGGCATTGGGATAATTGTACCAGCCCGTGTCGCCCGAAAAGGCCAGCGGATGCGCGCAAAAGGCGGCGTTCACCAGGTTGCAGCCGATCGCCATGCCGCCCAGGTCGTTGCCCATCGCGAAATAGCCCAGGCGCAGGTTCAGCCGGCCACCGTCGAAATTCTGCTCAACGCTGAACTCGGTGAGTTTGGTGAAATTGCTGCCGGCCGCCTCCTGGATCGGAAGCCGGTTGCCAACGATGTCGGACGAGACGCCAACGCCGCGCCGGTCGTTGAGCGTGAGATGGAAGAGAGCGCCCGACCAGCCGATCGTCCTGTCGAGATCGACATCGACGCCGGCGCGCAGCTGCTGGGTATAGCCGATGCCGCGCCTCAGGCCGCCATCGACGGCAGCGAACGTCTCCGACACATAATCGGCGCGGACGCTGATCCCCGCCTCGCGCAGATCGGTGCGTGCGCCACCCCAGTCGCCGGTCAGCGTCTCCCGGTCAGGGGAGAGCAGGCCCGGCGCGGCGGGCGCATCCGACTGGGCACGGGCGTCCGAAAGCGGCGAGGCGGAGAGCAGAGCCGCTGCGAATAGAGGTACGAACCGGGCCAAAGCGCCTTCCCTCCCGTGTCACCGGACACCGGGCAATCAAGAGTTGAAAAGGGCGGGAGCGCAGCGGCGAGCGGCGCTCCCGATACTCGGATCAGGGCAGCGCGTAGGCGATTACATAATCGCCCCGGTCCGGGGACTGGCGCGCGCCGCCGGCGGTGATCACGACATATTGCTTGCCGGTGCGCGGCGAGCGGTAGCTCATCGGGCCGCCCTGGCTGCCGACCGGCAGGCGCGCTTTCCAGACCTCCGCGCCGGTCGCCGAATTGAAGGCGCGCAGGTAGTAATCTTGCGTGCCGGCGATGAACACGAGGCCGCCCTGCGTCGCCAGCGTGCCGCCGAGCGTCGGCAGGCCGATCGGGATCGGCAGGCCCATGCGGATGCCGAGCGGGCCGGTGTCGCGCACCGTGCCGACCGGCACCTGCCACTTGATGCTGCGCGTCTTGAGGTCGATCGCGGTGAGCGTGCCATAGGGCGGCGCCTGGCAGGGCACGCCGAGCGCGGAGAGGAAACGGTCCTTGACCACCGAATAGGGCGTGCCCTTCAGCGGGACGCTGCCCATGCCGGTGTTCACCGCTTCGCCGGCGGCGCCGCTCTTGCCCGCCTGCGCGGCGGTCTGCGGGACCATCCGCACCCACAGGCCCAGCCGCATGTCGTTGACGAAGACGGTGCCGGTGGTCGGGTCGGTCGAGATGCCGCCCCAGTTCATGCCGCCGAGCGACCCCGGGAAGCTGAGCGACGTGTCGGTGCCGGGCGCGGTGTACAGCCCTTCATAGCGCATGCCCTTGAAGGCGATGCGGCAGAGCAGCTGGTCGAACGGGGTGGCACCCCACATGTCCTTCTCGGCAAGCGGGCCCACGCCGATCTGCGGCATGCCGACCGAGCGCGGCTGCGTCACCGCATAGGGCTCGCCGGGAATGTCCGCAGCCTTGACCGGCGTCTCATCGACCCTGGTGAGCGGCTTGCCGGTGGCGCGGTCGAGCACATAGACCTGCCCGGCCTTGGTGCCGACGATCAGCGCCGGCGCAGTCTTTCCGCCGGGCATGGGGAAGTCGATCAGGCTCGGCTGCATCGGCACGTCGAAGTCCCACAGGTCGTTGTGGACGGTCTGGAAATGCCATTTCTCGCGGCCGGTGGTCGCGTCGAGCGCAAGGATCGAGGCGCCATA
The DNA here is from genome assembly GCA_023445495.1 of Pseudomonadota bacterium. Lineage (GTDB taxonomy): Bacteria > Pseudomonadota > Alphaproteobacteria > Sphingomonadales > Sphingomonadaceae > Sphingomonas. Next base: position 4,504 of record JAEXLC010000304.1, read on the forward strand.
TTTGTGGTCGAGCGTCGTACGCGGCACGCCGTACAGATCGACCGAGGAACTGCCGACCGGCATGAACACGGTGTTCGACGCGGCGTCATAGGACATGGACGACCAGACGTTCGGGGTCGAGCGGGTATAGGTCTGCCCGGCCGGCGGGGCACCGGTGATCGCGGGGTTGCCCGGGTCGAACGCCCAACGCAGCTTGCCGGTGATAACGTCAAAGCCGCGGACGACGCCGCCGGGCATGTCGGTCTGGACATTGTCGGCGATGCGGCCGCCGACGATCACCGTGGTGCCGGCCAGCGTCGGCGCGGCGGTGAGCTGATATTGGGGATCGGGCGCGTTGCCGAGCCCGGCCTTGAGGTCGACCCGGCCGCCCTGGCCGAAGTCCGCGCAGAGCTTGCCGGTATCGGCGTCGAGCGCGATCAGCTCGGCGTTGATCGTGTTCATCAGGATGCGGCGCTGGCAGGCGGCGCCCTCCGGCACGCTTGCGGCGGGGACCGGCGTCGCGCCGGGCAGGCTCGGCTGCTGCAGCGGCGCGCGCGCATCGAAATAGGCCAGGCCGCGGCAGCGCATCCAGACCGAGGCATGCGCGTCGATCAGCGCCTTCCACTTCTCGCGGCCGGTATCGGCGTCGAGCGCGATGACATTGTTGTGCGGGGTGCAGATATAGACGGTGTCGCCGATCTGCAGCGGCGTATCCTGGTCCTCGGCGCCATTGCCGTCGCTCACCGCCACGTCGCCGGTGCGATAGGTCCAAGCGACCTTCAGCTTCTTCACATTGTCGCGGGTGATCTGGTCGAGCGCGACGAAGCGGCTGCCGCCCGGCGTGTTGCCATAGGCGGCCCAGTCCTTCTGCGCCTGTGCCGGATCGACCGGGAGCAGCGCCCCCGGCATGCCGGCAAAGGCGACCGTCGGATGCGGCACAAACATCGCGCCGAAGCCGGTCGCCGAGGCGATGCCGATGACCCCCGCGACCGCCAATGCGGGGCGCCAGGACGGGGCAAGCCCCTGGGCCCGCCGCAGCAGCGGATAGGACAGTGCCACTACGGTCGCGCCCACGCCCATCGCCAGCAGGCGCGAGATCAGCGGCCAGAAGCTCAGGCCGACTTCCCAGAGCGCCCAGAGGATCGTCAGCGCGAAGGTGGCGCCGAAGAGCAGCGCGCCGGCCGGGCGCCGGCGCGCGATCAGCACGCCGGACGCCACCAGCGCGATGCCCGCGAGCAGGAAGTAGAAGCTGCCGCCCAGGCTCACCAGCCGGGCGCCGCCAATGGCAAGGAACAGGCCTGCCGCCAGCAGTACCAAACCCAGAAACACCAGCCAGCCGCGCGTGAGCAGGCTGGCCCATTGTCTAGTGCCCGACATGCGGCACCTCCTTCATGCGTAACGATCGTCGGGAAGGCCGAATTGCGGTTGGGCGATGGGACGCGTCGAATCGCGAAACCGTCGCGGCGGCGACGTCAACTGTGTACCATCTAGTACATTCTACGTTGCATTTCAATACGGGATTGCCGCACCATGCCCGGTGCCGCCCCTGGTGCTGCTGGTACTGGTCAGGACATGCGCATTATTTTCGCGAAGCGCGCCGCCGGGGGCGACGGTCGAAACTCCGATCCACAATCATTATTTTATCGGCGGACGCTGCCAATTCCGTGGTGTGCGGACACCCGATCTGCCTCGCTTTGACCCGTCCCTGGCGCGCCTCGCGGCTTGCCAAGGCTCACGCGTTGGCGCAAGCGTGAGCCGCGACGCCGACTCTATTAACGCCGCAGTTACAATTCGCTGCTCGTGAAGATCGGGGTTCGCCATGGCTACACTCTGCGCCCGCACCGACGGGGCTGACGTCACAAGGCCATCTGTACCGCGTAGCGATCACCGCAAAGCAGAAGGAAAGCTTCATGGTCCTGTTCCGTAGATTGATGGCGATGAGCGCTATCGCCGCCGGCATCCTTGCCTGGTCGACACCAGCAATGGCGCAGGCTTCGCGCACCTGGGTCTCGGGCGTGGGTGACGACGTCAACCCGTGCAGCCGCACCGCTCCCTGCAAGACCTTTGCAGGCGCGATTTCGAAGACCGCCGCCGGCGGCGAGATCAACTGCCTCGATCCGGGCGGCTGGGGCACCGTGACGATCACCAAGTCGATGACGATCGACTGCTCGCAGTTCCCGGGCAGCATCCTGAACTCGGGCACCAACGGCATCATCGTCAATGACGGCGGCGCCGGCACCGCGATCGTCGTGGTCCGCGGGCTCGAGATCAACGCCGCCTCGCCGACCTCGCCGGGCCTCAATGGCATCCGCTTCATCTCCGGCTCGTCGCTGCAGCTGGAGAATGTCGTGATCCGCGGCAACAGCAGCAGCTCGGGCAACGGCATCAACTTCCAGCCCTCCACCGCCGCGCGACTGGTGCTGAACCGGGTCGCGATCAGCAACAACGGCTCGGGCGGCGCGGGCAACGGCATCCTGGTGCAGCCGACCGGCACCGGCAGCGCCCAGGTCCAGCTGGACCATGTCAGCATCGCCACCACCTCGGGCACCGGCCTGCGCGTCGATGCGACCGGCAACACCGGCACGGTGGGCGTCTCGGTCCAGGCGAACGACGTCCAGATCACCGGCGGCGCGACCGGCATCTTCGCCTTCGCACCGGGCGGCAACACGATCCCGCTCAAGCTGATGGTGACCCACAGCTCGATCAACAACAACACGGCGGCGGCACTGATTGCCAACGGCACGCCGATCACGGTGCTGTTCTCGGATACCACGATCACCAACAACGCCCAGGGCATCATTGTCTCGGGTTCGACGGTGCTCAGCTATCAGGACAACCGTCTGTTCGGCAACGGCGGTGGCAACACCTTCCCGGGCACGCTGAGCAAGAACTAATAGCCCAGATATGATTCGG
>JAEXLC010000306.1 GCA_023445495.1 Pseudomonadota bacterium
GGCCAGGACGATGCTGCCGACGATCACCGCCACCGCCTGGGTTCCGGCGATGATGCCGAAGGCCCACAGGATGTCGAACAAAGTCGGCGGCGTCTCCCTGAGCGCCATCATCGGGAAGTAGATGCCGTACGCCACGATCATGCAGAGCAGCGTCAGCCAGGCGGTCTTCTCGCGATACGCCATGCTCAATACCCCCGACGATAGCCGGCGATCTGCGCGGCATAATGGACGATCTCGGCGATCACGATCGCGCCCATGATCCCATAGGCCATGCCGATCTTGCTGACGCCAAAATGCATGCTCGCCGCGACGCAGAGGACCAGGGTCAGCAGCACCGGATAGGCAAAGGCATAGGAGCGCCGGGCGATGTCGCGGTCGCGCTCGTCGCTGCCCGCGCTGGCGTCGCGCGGGGCGAGGACGGCGGTGACGATGCTCGCCACCACCACCAGGATCGTCTGGACGATCACCGCGCCGACAAAGCCCATGACATAGACCATGCCGTGCAGCTGCCAGCCCGTCGCCAGCCCGAAGCCGAAATAGCCGCCCCACACCAGGATGGTGGTGACCACCGATATCCAGGCGATCTTTTCCTTGAATGGCATTCTTCACCTCAAGTTCGAATCACATGACGCTATGTTAGAAATATATAACATTGAGTCAAATGATTCGAACTCTGGAAGCTTTCCCCGTCATCCCGGCCTTGAGCCGGGATCCCGCTTCTTCTTCTGAAAGGAGGACGCAGCGGGACCCCGGTCCAAGGCCGGGGTGACGAGGGAGGCGTGGCCAATCCGAAAACCCATCGCACTGGCGAGCGCCGTCGCAACCCGCTAGACCTCCCCGCCATGTCGCACGTCACGATGGACACGGCCACGAGCCGCGCTAACCCGACCCCGGCGCCGATGAAGCGCCTCACCGTTCCCGCTATCCGCGATCGCAAGGGCAAGGATCCGATCGTGATGCTCACTGCGTACACGACGCGGATGGCGCAGCTGCTCGATCCGCATTGCGACGTGCTGCTGGTCGGCGACAGCCTCGCCCAAGTGGTCTACGGCCTGCCGTCCACCCTGCCGGTCACGCTCGACATGATGATCGCGCACGGTGCCGCGGTGGTGCGTGGCAGCTGGCATTCGCTGGTGATCGTCGACATGCCGTTCGGCAGCTATGAGGCCAGCCCCGAACAGGCCTTCGCCTCGGCCTCGCGCGTCCTTGCCGAGACCGGTGCCGCCGGCGTCAAGCTCGAGGGCGGCGAGACGCTCGCCCCAACCGTAGAATTCCTCACGAAGCGCGGCATCCCCGTGGTCGGCCATGTCGGCCTCACGCCCCAGGCGGTCAACGCGCTGGGCGGCTATGGCGCTCGCGGGCGCAGTAATGCCGAGCATGCCCAGATCATCGACGACGCCCGCGCCATCGCCGCCGCCGGCGCATTTGGCATCGTCGTCGAAGGCGTGGTCGAGACGCTGGCGAAGGAGATCACCGCCGCCGTCTCCTGCCCGGTGATCGGCATCGGCGCCTCGGCCGAATGCGACGGCCAGGTCCTCGTCATCGACGACATGCTCGGCATGTTCGAGCGCACCGCCCGGTTCGTGAAGAAATATGACGATCTGGCTGGCCGTATTTCCGCCGCGGTTGAAACCTATGCCGCCGATGTTCGGTCGCGGTCCTTTCCGGGACCCGATCAGGTCTATGCGCCGCGGGATTGACGGGCTACCGAGCGCTATCGATTCCCGCACGGCGCGGCTATAGGTCCGCGCCCGCAAGAGACGCATGAGGTAGATTTTGGCGCTTCCCCCCTCCGGCACGACAGACGAAGCCTTCCTGCGCGAAGTCGACGAGGAATATCGCCGCTCGCAGGTGCTCGGCATCTGGCAGAAATATGGCCGCCTGATCATCGGCGGCATCGTCATCGCCTTCGTGGCGCTGGCCGGTTTCCTGTTCTGGCAGCACCAGAGCGATTCCGCCGCTGGCCAGAAGGGCGAGCAATATGATGCGGCGCTCCGCCAGATCGAGCAGAATCAGGGCGACAAGGCCGCTCCCGAGCTCGCCAAGCTGGCCGCCAGCGGCACCAACGGCTTCGCCGCCATGTCGGCGATCGTCGAGGGCAACCTGCTCGTCCAGAATAAGGACCTGAAGGGCGCCGCGGCCAAGTACGCGTCGGTCGCCGGCAATAGCGGCTTCGCAAAGCCCTATCGCGACTATGCGCTGCTCCGTCAGACCTCGGTCGAATATGACACGCTGAAGCCGGAAGTGGTGGTCTCGCGCCTCCAGGCGCTGGCCAAGCCGGATTCGGCCTGGTTCGGCAGCGCCGGCGAGATGGTGGCGACCGCGCAGATCAAGCTGGGCAAGCGCGCCGAGGCCGGCCAGCTGCTCCAGCAGATTGCCCAGGGGGGCGAGAACGTGCCGGATACGACGCGGCAACGCGCGGTTCAGCTGGCGAGCGTATTGGGGATCGAGGTCCTCGATCAGTCGAAGGAAAAGCAGGCTAAATGAATAACAAGCTGAGGGTGGCTGGGGCCCTTGCGGCACTCGCGCTGGTTAGCGGCTGCGGGGTGTTCAAGGGATCGGGCGGCAAGAAGACGCCTGTGCTCGGCGAGCGCGTTCCCATCCTGATGTCCGAGAACGACATCACCAGCGACAAGTCGCTGGCCAATGTCGACGTCCTCGTGCCCGAGGCGACGGTGAACGACGAGTGGAACCAGCCGGGCGGCAATGCCGCCAAGTCGATGGGTTCGCTCGCGCTTTCCGCCACGCCGTCGCAGGTCTGGAGCAAGCAGGTCGCCAAGACGTCGAAGCGCGAGCGCCTGGCGGCGTCGCCGGTGATCGCCGGCGGCAAGCTGTTCGTGATGGACACCGATGGCGTCGTCCATGCGATGTCCGCCGACAGCGGCAGCGAGCTGTGGACCGCCGCGACCGTCAAGGTCGAGGGCAACAAGACCGCGCGCTTCGGCGGCGGCGTCAGCGTCTCGGGCGAGCATGTCTTCGCCACCAACGGCCTGGGCGATGTCGTGTCGCTCAATGTCGCCGACGGCACCGAAGTCTGGCGCAAGCGCCCGGGCGGCCCGCTGCGCGGCGCGCCGACGCTGGCCAACGACAATCTCTATGTCGTCACCCAGGACAACCAGCTCTTCGCGATGAAGCAGGAGAATGGGGACGTCAGCTGGACGGCATCGGCCAGCCTCGAGACCCAGGGCGTGTTCGGCGTTGCCGCGCCGGCTTCGGCGCAGGGCACGCTGGTCGCGGGCTTCTCCTCGGGCGAACTCAATTCCTATCGCTACGAGAATGGCCGCCAGCTGTGGAGCGATGTGCTGTCGCGCAGCAGCATGACCACCTCGGTCTCGTCGCTGTCGGACATCGATGCCGAGCCGGTGATCGATCAGGGCCGCGTCTATGCCGTGGGCCAGGGCGGCCGCATGGTCGCGATGGACATCGCCACCGGCAACCGCATGTGGGAACAGAATATCGCCGGCATCTCCACCCCCTGGGTGGCGGGCGAGTGGCTGTTCGTGGTCACCGACGATGCGCGCCTGCTCTGCCTGTCGCGCACCAGCGGCAAGGTCCGCTGGATCTCGCAGCTCAAGCTCTACAAGAACGCCAAGAAGCCGAAGAACCCCTATAGCTGGGTCGGTCCGGTCCTCGCCGGCGGCAAGCTGATCCTCGGCAACACCCGCGGCGAGCTGGTGTTCGTCTCGCCGGCCGATGGCAGCATCAGCTCGACGATCGACCTCAAGGATCCGATCTCGCTGCAGCCGGTGGTGGTGAACAACACGCTCTACATTCTGGACGAGAAGGGCCGCCTCACCGCGTTCCGCTGAGTAAACCGTCATCCCGGCCTCGAGCCGGGATCCCGCTTCTTCTTGTAAGAGGAAAGGATAGCGGGACCCGGGGTGACGAGATGAAACCAAATCCTCTATGAAGTCCCGGCCATGGCAGGCGGGCGGGGTCGCAAGACCTCGCCCGTTGCTTTTTGGGTCAAGCTGCTTCTTTCTGATCGAACCACGCCGACAAGAGTTTCAACGCCATGCCATTGCCCACCGTCGCCATTATCGGCCGGCCGAATGTCGGCAAATCGACGCTGTTCAACCGGCTTGTCGGCAAGCGGCTCGCGCTGGTCGATGATCAGCCGGGCGTGACCCGCGATCGCCGCGAGGGTGAGGCAAACCTGCTCGGGCTCGAGTTCCGCATCTTCGATACCGCCGGCTATGAGGACGAGGACGCGGCGACGCTGCCCGGCCGCATGCGCCAGCAGACCGAGGCAGCGGTGCAGGACGCCGATGTCGCGCTGTTTCTGGTCGATGCCCGCGCCGGCGTGACGCCGCTCGACGAGGAGATCGCCCGCTGGCTGCGCTCAACCGATCGGCCGATCATCCTCGTCGCCAACAAGGCCGAGGGTCGCGCCGGCGAAACCGGCGTGATCGAAGCGATGGCGCTCGGCTTCGGCGAACCCGTCCAGCTCTCGGCCGAGCACGGCGAAGGCCTGGCCGACCTGTTCGAGGCGCTGCTGCCGCACGTCGAGCGTGAGGGCGAGGAGGAGGTCGAGGAAGAGGACCCCGACAACCCCAACGCACCCCTCAAGCTGGCGATCGTCGGCCGCCCGAACGCGGGCAAGTCGACGCTGGTCAACCGCCTGCTCGGCGAGGACCGGATGATCACCGGGCCGGAGGCGGGGATCACTCGCGATTCGATCTCGGTCGATTGGGAATGGGAGGATTTCGACGGCAACAAGCGCCCGGTCCGCTTGATCGACACCGCCGGCATGCGCAAGAAGGCGAAGGTCGAGGAGAAGCTGGAGAAGCTCTCCGTGATGGATACGCTGCGCGCGATCGACTTCGCCGAAGTCGTGGTGCTGCTGCTCGATGCGACGCGCGGGCTGGAAGTCCAGGACCTCAAGATCGCCGATCGTGTGCTCCAGGAAGGCCGCGCGTTGATCATCGTGCTCAATAAGTGGGATGTGGCCGAAGACGCCTCCAGCCTGTTCAACGGCGTGAAGAAGGCGCTCGACGAAGGTCTCGCCCAGGTGAAGGGCGTACCGCTGCTCACCGTGTCCGCGGTGACTGGCAAGGGCCTCGACACGATGATCGACGTCGCGTTCAAGACGCGCGAATCCTGGTCGCGCCGCGTCTCGACCGGCCAGCTCAACCGCTGGTTCGAGCGGGCGATCGAAGCGAACCCGCCGCCCGCGCCCGGCGGCAAGCGGATCAAGCCGCGCTATGTCACCCAGAACAAGACGCGCCCGCCTACGTTCGTGCTGTTCGGCACCCGCGTCGATCTGCTGCCGATGAGCTACCAGCGCTATCTGATCAATGGCTTGCGCAAGGAGTTTGATTTCGGCGCGGTGCCGGTGCGGCTCAATCTGCGTGCGCCGAAGAACCCGTTCGATCGCGATAAGGGTTGAGAATCCAGACGCTTCCGTAACGACCCTTAGCTCAAATCAACCCTGTGTTTACGAACCGGCACTACTCTTCCCCCATGCCCTGGGGTGCGGAGTAGGGGAATGAAGCGATGACCGGCAGTGAGCAGCTGGTGAACTGGGACAGTTTTTCGCAGGCACGGGCAGAGCTCGGCGCCAATTTCGTGCGTATTCTCGGTTATTTCCGTGAGGACGGCGTCAAGTCGGTCGCGCGGATCGAGGAAGCTATGCGTGCGAACAATGCCGCATCCATGGTGATTCCCGCCCATACGCTGAAGGGCGAGGCGCGCCAGTTCGGTGCCGATCCGCTGGCCGACATGGCCGAGACGATCGAGATGGCGGCGCGCTCCTGCGTCGAGCGTCAGGACACGCCGACCAACATCCTCGAGCATGTCGTCGCCCTGCGCCCGCTGTTCGAAGCGACGCTGGCGCTGCTCGAGCGTGAATCGAACCCGCTGGTGGAACGCCGCCCTGTCTTCGGCAGGCGCTCGCTCGCGGGCTGAGACGGCCGATTCCCGCCATCCCCGTAACCCCGGACCTGATCCGGGGCGGGATCATGCACTTTGTCGCCTAACCGTGCCCGGTCCCGGATACGAAAAAGCCGGACCCTTGGGAAAGGGCCCGGCTCCGGATGCCTGATGCCGCTCCGCCTCAGCTGCCTTCGACAGGCTTGCTGTTGAGCTGGATGTAATTCTCCAGACCCATGCGGGCGATCATGTCGAATTGCTTTTCCAGCGTGTCGACATGCTCTTCCTCGCTGTCGAGGATATAGGCGAACAGGTCGCGCGAGACATAGTCGCGCACGCTCTCGCAATGCTGGATCGCGTCGCGCAGCAGCGGGATCGCTTCCATCTCGATCGCGAGGTCGGCCTTGAGGATTTCCTCCACCGTCTCGCCGATGCGCAGCCGGCCGAGCAGCTGGAAATTGGGCAGGCCGTCGAGGAACAGGATGCGCTCCGCCAGCTTGTCGGCGTGCTTCATCTCGTCGATCGATTCGTGGCGCTCCAGCTCGGCGAGCTTGGTCACGCCCCAATTGTCGAGCAGCCGATAGTGCAGCCAATACTGGTTGATCGCGGTCAGCTCGTTCTTGAGCGCCTCGTTGAGATAGTCGAGGACCTTGGGATCGCCCTTCATTGCTGCCACCTGTGTTCTGATTGAATTTCGGGCAGCAAGATAGGCGCGGATGGCCGCGTTTAACAGTCAGAAAATGGCGGATTTCTGCGGTTTTTACGTGTTGCGACTGTTACGCAGCAGCACGTTCCTCGGCGATGATCTCGCGTGCGAATGGCACGCATTGTCCGCACTTGGCCTGGCATCCGAGCGCCCGATAGGCCTGGCAGGCGCTGGTCGCCCCGCCGCGCGCGGCTTCGCGCACTTCCCGTTCCCGCAGAGCATTGCAAACGCAAACGACCATCGAACCCTCGCAACTCGTAAGAATCGATCTAGGGCTATTGACACTGATTCGCAAGACTATTGCGAGGCAGTCGCATTATTACGTAGGTGGGGTTTGCGGAGCGGCTGCAACTCCCAGCGCGCCAGGCTGCGCCACAACCATTCGAACGGGCCGAATCGGAAAGCGCCTAGCCAGAGACTGGACCAGATCAGCATCAGCGCCCAGATCCCGAAAACTACGGGGTAGAGCTGCCAGCGGCTGAGATGGCCGTACCAGCCCAGGCCATAGCCATAGAAGAGCGTGGTGCAGATCAGGCTGGTGGCGAGATAGTTGGTGAAGGCCATGCGCCCCGCCGCCGCCAGCCGAGCGGTCAGCCAGCCGCCGGGGCGGGCGAGCAGCAGGACCAGGCAGATCCAGCCTATGATCATCGGCGGGCGGGCCAGCGCCGTCAGCGGCAGCATTGCGGCTACTACGCGCATGTCGAAGCCCGATGCCAATTGCCACCAGGCCAGTGCAACATAGGCGGGCAGGCTGATCGCCCAGCAGACCAGGAGCCAGCGCAGATAGCGGCCGCGCGTCCACGCGCCCCGCAACATGCCGCCGCGCAGCGCCGCCATACCGAACAGCATGTATCCGAGCGTCTCCGGGCCGAAGAACACGAACAGGCCGACCAGCGTGCCGCTGTCGTTCTGCAGCCGGTCGGTAAGGATCGGGCCATAGCCTCCCCGGTGCAGCGCCAGGTCCTTGGCGATGTCGGCAAGAGCGGGGACGCCGAACGACTGGGCATAGCCATGTAGCGTGGCGGAGTTCGGGAATTCGGCCTGAAGCTGGACGATGCTCAGCGGTATGGTCGCGAAGACTACCGCGCTCGCCAGGGCCAGCATCGTACCGAGCACAAGCAGCCGGGAGACCGGCAGGTCGCGCATCGCGAAGGCGATCATGCCGATCAGGGCATAATGGGCGAGGATATCGCCGTGCCAGACAAGGAACAGGTGGGCGATCCCGAAGACGAGCAGCCAGGCCATGCGCCGGTAATGAACTTCGGCGGGGCTGCGCCCGCTCGCCTCGGCCCGCTCGATCACCAGCAGGGTCGAGGCGCCGAACAGGAAGGAGAACAGCCCGCGCATCCGCCCATCGAACAGGACGAAGTTCACCGCCCAGGTGACGAGATCGGCGCCGTGCCAGCCGCCATAGGCGCGCGGGTTCACATAGGCGGCCTCGGGCATGGCGAAGGAGAGGATGTTGAGCAGCAATATGCCCAGCACCGCCACGCCGCGGACAATGTCGAGCGAGGGGAGCCGGGTGCCGCCGGCGGAGCTATCCATTCAGCGCCGCGCCGCGATCAGTGCGATGGGGATGCCGACCAGAACGATATGGCAGAAGAGCTGGGTGGCGATGCTCTGGAGGTCGAGATGCGGAAAGACCGCGGGCCAGCGCAGCGGGAGGACGACCAGGTTCATCACCGCCCAGGTGGCGATGCCATAGCCGATGCCGGCCGCCAGGCGCTGCGCCTTGAGCACCGGTAGCCGGTCGGCTACGATGACGAAGGCCGCCGCCATCGCCGCCATGATCGCAAAATGGACCGCCAGGCCCAGTGCCGCGCCGCCAAGGCCCCAATGGACCGCGTCGGGGAAGGGGCCGCTCGCCACGCCGCGCAGCATCTTGTCGGGCGTGCGCCCGGCCTGGATGGCGAGCAGCGCGGCCGCGGCGATATCGAGCGTGCCGGCGACCAGCGTCGCGACCAGGATGCGCTGTCCAGCCCTTGCCATGTCCGTCCCCTACCGCGTTCTGCGCGGGACGCTACAGCCAGGAGCTGATCTCCTCCAGCGGCTTCTTGTCGGCCACATCGGCCGGGACGGTGGCGTCGGGGGCAGGGTGGCCGGCGACGATCAGCATGACCGGGCGCTCATTGTCCGGCCGGCGGCATACCAGGTTGAGGAAGCGCATCGGGTGCGGCGTGTGGACCAGAGTGGCGATGCCGGCGCTGTGGAGCGTCGCGAGCAGCAGGCCGGCGGCGATGCAGACGCTCTCGACGACATAATAGTTGCGGAGCCGCTCTTCCTCGTCGGTGGCGTGGCGCTGGGCGAAGACGGCGATCAGCCAGGGTGCGGTCTCGAGAAAGGGCTTGTTGGCGCCGGTGCCGAGTGGGCGCACCGCGTTGATCCAGTTTGCCGGGGCACGGCCCGAATAGAATTGCCGCTCCTCTTCCTCGACCGCGACGCGGATCGCCGCCTTGGCTTCGGGCGCCTCGATGGCGCAGAAATGCCAGGGCTGGCGGTTCGCGCCGCTCGGGGCCGAGCCGGCGGCCCGGAGCGCGGCCTCGATCACTTCGCGGGGCACCGGCGAATCACTGAAGGCGCGGCAGCTGCGGCGTGTGGCCATTTCCGTGAGGAAGGCCCGTGCCCGCTCGATCCGCGCTTGGTCGCTCAGTTCCGGATAGGGCTGCCAGGGCAGCGCTTCATGCTCGGCCATATCAGTTCCAGGCCGCAACATGCCACCGGTGGCACCCGGCAGGCACTCCGGATTCTTCCCTAGGTCCCTAGCGATTCTCCTTGCGGATCATCAGCTTGAGCCCGGACCAGACCGGATCGACCGCGCACACCTTCACATCGACCAGCCCCATGGGCAGCGCGACCTCACGGATCACGTCTTCCGTAACGTCAGTCGGCACTTTCGCGGCCTTTTTGGGCCAGGAGACCCAGATAAAACCGTTGCGCTCGATCAGCGCCAGCAGTGCTTCCAGCTCCCGCTCCAGCTTCGCCCGCTCGGTGACGAAGATGTGCGCGGCCTGCAGGCCGGTGCAGGCGGCTTCATATTCCTCGATCCCCAGCGAATCGGGATCGATCTCGGCGCGGACGCTGGCGGGCATGCCGCAGAACCAGCTGCGCATGCCCCGCTTCAGCCCGAGCTTCTGGGCCAGCGGCGTGCCGGAATAGCCAGTGGTCATCGAACGACCTCCCTCCATTGCCGGCCCGGCGCGTCACCTCATGCCAGGGCGGCGTCTTCCCCCATCAGTTCTGGGAAGAAAGCTTCGTGCGCTGCCTTGAGATCGGTCAAGCTCACGCAGAAATCGCCTTCTTCCATCTCGAAGATGATCCGGTCCTTGATCGTGCGGCCGATCGGATCGGCGACCAGGCCGGCCTTGTCGGCGGCGACCAGGAAGTCGGCCAGGCAGGTGTCGCAGATCGTGACGACATAGAGGCCCTGGTCCTCGCCGAAGAGCGAGCCGGCGATGCCGAAGGGCTGGGGCTGGTCGATGATCGCGCCGATGCCCGAAGCCATCGCCATCTCGGCGATCGCCACGGCGAGGCCGCCGTCGGACACGTCGTGGCAGGCGGTGATCGCGCCGGTGCAGATCCCCGAGCGGATGAAGGCGCCGGTGCGGCGCTCCATCATCAGGTCGACCTCGGGAGCCGGGCCTTCCTCGCGGCCGTGCAGCTCGCGCAGCCAGAGCGACTGGCCGAGATGGCCCGAGCGCTCGCCCACGGCGAGGATGATGTCGCCGGTGCCCTTGAACGCGATCGTCGCGCTCTTGCTGTAATCCTTGAGCAGGCCGATCGCGCCGATCGCCGGGGTCGGCAGGATCGCCGAGCCGCCGCCGGTGGCCTTGGACTCGTTGTAGAGCGAGACGTTGCCCGAGACGATCGGGAAGTCGAGCGCGCGGCAGGCCTCGGACATGCCCTCGAGGCAGCCGACGATCTGGCCCATGATCTCGGGGCGCTGCGGATTGGCGAAGTTGAGGCAGTTGGTCACCGCCAGCGGGGTTGCGCCGACCGCCGAGAGGTTGCGCCATGCCTCGGCGATCGCCTGCTTGCCGCCCTCGACGGGATCGGCAAAGCAATAGCGCGGGGTGCAGTCGGTGGTGATCGCCAGGCCCTTGCCCGAGCCGTGCACGCGGACCACTGCGGCGTCGCCGCCCGGGCGCTGCGCGGTGTCGGCACCGACCATGTGGTCGTACTGCTCCCAGATCCAGCGGCGCGAGGCCAGGTCCGGGGTGCCGACCAGCTTGAGCAGGTCCGCGGCGGGATCGACGCTCTCCGGCACGTTCGCCAGCTCTGCCGGCTTCGGCGTCGGCACGTGCGGACGGTCGTAGAGCGGGGCTTCGTCGGCGAGCGGGGCGAGCGGGATGTCGGCGACGGTGTCGCCCTTCCACTTCAGCACCATACGGCCGGTGTCGGTGACGTGACCGATGACGGCGAAATCGAGCTCCCACTTCTCGAAGATCGCCTTGGCAAAATCCTCGCGGCCGGGCTTGAGCACCATGAGCATGCGCTCCTGGCTCTCCGACAGCATCATCTCGTACGGCGTCATGCCGGTTTCGCGCTGGGGGACGTCGTCCATCACCAGCTCGATGCCGACGCCGCCCTTCGACGCCATCTCGACCGACGAGGAGGTGAGGCCGGCGGCGCCCATGTCCTGGATCGCGACGATCGCGTCCGAGGCCATCAGCTCGAGACAGGCTTCGATCAGCAGCTTCTCGGTGAAGGGATCGCCGACCTGGACGGTGGGGCGCTTCTCCTCCGAATCCTCGCCGAAATCGGCCGAGGCCATGGTCGCGCCGTGGATGCCGTCGCGGCCGGTCTTCGAGCCGACATAGACGATCGGATTGCCGACGCCGCTGGCGGCCGAATAGAAGATCTTGTCGGTATCGGCGATGCCGACCGTCATCGCGTTGACGAGAATGTTGCCGTCATACGCCTTGTGGAAATTGACTTCGCCGCCAACGGTGGGGACGCCCACGCAATTGCCATAGCCGCCAATGCCATGGACCACGCCGGCGATGAGGTGCTTCATCTTGGGGTGATCGGGCCGGCCGAAGCGCAGCGCGTTCATGTTGGCGATCGGACGCGCGCCCATGGTGAAGACGTCGCGCAGGATGCCGCCCACGCCGGTCGCCGCGCCCTGATAGGGCTCGATATACGACGGGTGGTTGTGGCTCTCCATCTTGAAGATCGCCGCCTGGCCATCGCCGATATCGACGACGCCGGCATTCTCGCCCGGGCCGCAGATGACCTGCGGGCCGGTGGTCGGCAGCTTCTTCAGGTGGATGCGGCTCGACTTGTAGCTGCAATGCTCGGACCACATCACCGAGAAGATGCCCAGCTCGGTCAGGTTGGGCTCGCGGCCCATTGCCTTGAGCACGCGCTCATATTCTTCGGGAGTGAAGCCGTGTTCGGCGACGGTTTCGGGGGTGATCTGGCTCATGGGCGCAGCCCATAGCGAGGGTGTTCGCCCGCGTCACCCCCGAGCGGGGTGGAAGCGAAAATGTTGAATCTCTTGAGTACCCAACACGTATGCGCGGGACCGACGGCCAGGGTGGCCGGATCGGCGGGCGGCATGGCCGGAGAGGGAAGGCGGATCGGCATCGCCGCGTAGCGAAGCAGATGGAATCCTACATTAAAAGACTGATTCGTCGGCGTTTGATAGGGCTGGACATTAACCACTAGGGGCGTAGCAAAGGGAAATAGGGAGCAGGATCTCGGGTGGTAGCTTGTCGCGTCACTGGATAGATCGGGTCGCGGAGCCGGCTTCGGGCCGCGTGCCGATGGGCTGGGCGAACGGGCTGCATGTCGTGCCCGACGAGGCGCCCGGCGTGCTTGCCCCGATGCCCGCCGCCTGGGAATGCGACCTTTCCGACGATTCGCTGCGCTGGACGCCGGGGGTGTTCGAGATATTCGGGCTGCCCGCCGACCGGCCGGTTCGGCG
>JAEXLC010000013.1 GCA_023445495.1 Pseudomonadota bacterium
CCGCCGACGTCGGCGGCACGTCCTCGGGCTTGTAGGCGACGCCCAAGCCGCCGCCCAGGTCGACATGGGTGATCGTGTGACCGGCGGCGCGCAGCTCGGCGACCAGCTTGCCGACGCGCTCGAACGCCGCTTCCAGCGGCGCCAGGCTCAGCAGCTGGCTGCCGATATGCACGGCAACGCCGCGCAGGTTGATGCCTTCCAGCTTGGCCAGCCGGTCGAAGATCGCCGGGGCCTGGTCGATCGGCAGGCCGAACTTGTTCTCGGCCTTGCCGGTCGAGATCTTCTCGTGCGTGCCGGCATCGACGTCCGGGTTCACGCGCAGCGCCGCCGGGGCGACCATGCCCTTGGCATGCGCGATCTCGGCAAGGACGACGCCTTCTTCCTCGAGCTCGAGGTTGAACTGGCCGATCCCGGCATCGAGCGCCTGGTGCAGCTCCTTGCGGGTCTTGCCGACGCCGGAGAACACCACATCCTTGGCCGGGATGCCCGCCGCCAGCGCGCGCGACAGCTCGCCGCCCGAGACGACATCGGCGCCGAAGCCCTCATTGGCGAGCAGGCGCAGCACCGCGAGGTTCGGATTGGCCTTCACCGCGAAGGCGACATGGTGGCGGCCGACCGGCTCCAGCCCCTTGCGAAACGCGCGGGCGGCCTCGCGAAAGGCCTCGGTCGAATAGACATAGACGGGGGTGCCGATGGCGTCGGCAATGCGGGCGAGCGGAACATTCTCGGCGTGCAGGGTGCCGCCGATCACTTCGAAATGAGACACGGGTAAACTTCCTATGGGCTTAGCGCGGCGGCAGGTCGTAGGCGTCGCTGCGCCGCTGGTCCGAACTCTGGATAAGGTCGTCGCTACGTGCCGGGCGCGTCTGGACGGGGGGCTGAAGCAGGTCTCCGGGCGACGGCGTCGCAGTCGCGCCATAGGGCGCTGCCGGCAGCGACGCCGTCGCCGCGGGTTTGAGCGCCGAACGGTTGCCGCAGCTCGCCAGGGCAAGCGCGCCCGTGATCGCCATCGTCAGCAGCACCAGTCGCTTCATCACGCTTCCTCCTCGCGGCTCTTGCGCGCCGCGGCGATGGCTTCCCGTACACGCTTCGGCGACGTACCGCCAAAGCTCGTCCGGCTCGATACCGAGGCATCGACGCTGAGAACGCCATATACGCGTTCATCGATCCGCGCGTCGATTTCCTTGAGTTGGGTGATCGATAGCTGATCGAGACGGATGCCCGCGCTTTCCGCCGCCGCCACCGCGCGCCCGGTGATGTGATGCGCCTCGCGGAACGGGATGCCGCCCTCGCGCACCAGCCAGTCGGCCAGGTCGGTGGCGGTCGAGAATCCGGCCTCGGCGGCGGCGCGCATCCGGTCGAGCCGGAAGGTCGCGCTTTCCACCATCCCGGTCATCGCGGCGATGCTCAGGCCGAGCAGGTCATGCGCCTCGAACACCGGCGGCTTGTCGTCCTGCATGTCCTTCGAATAGGCGAGCGGCAGGCCCTTCATCGTGATCATCAGCGAGACGAGCGCGCCGGTGATCCGCCCCGAATGGCCACGCACCAGCTCGGCCGCATCCGGATTGCGCTTCTGCGGCATGATCGAGCTGCCGGTCGACCATTGGTCGCTCAGCGACACGAAGCCGAAGGGCTGGCTCGCCCAGATCACGAACTCCTCGGCCAGCCGGCTCAGGTGCAGCGCGGCCTGCGACGCGGCGGTGAGATATTCGATCGCGAAGTCGCGGTCGGAAACCGAATCGAGCGAGTTGCGCGTCGGCCCGTCGAAGCCGAGCGCCTTTGCCGTCGCCTCGCGGTCGAGGTTGAAGCCGGTGCCGGCCAGCGCCGCCGAGCCGAGCGGGCAGAGGTTGAGCCGCGCCCGGGCATCGCGAAGCCGCGAGCGATCGCGCGCGAACATCTCGAAATAGGCCATCAAATGATGGCCGAGCGTCACCGGCTGCGCGACCTGAAGGTGCGTGAAGCCCGGCATCACGCTGTCGGCATGTTCTTCGGCGCGAGCGAGCAGCGCGTCCTGCAGCGCGCCCAGCGCCGCCTCCGCCTGGTCGACTGCGTCGCGCACCCACAGGCGGAAATCGGTCGCCACCTGATCGTTGCGCGAGCGCGCGGTGTGCAGCCGCCCCGCGGTCGGGCCGATCTTCTGCGACAGCCGCGATTCGGCGAGCATGTGAATGTCTTCGAGCGCCAGGTCTTCGGGCACGCCCTCGGCTTCGAAATCGGCGGCGACGTCGCCCAGGCCGGCATGGATCGCGGCGGCGTCTTCCGCGCCGATGATGCCCTGCGCGCCCAGCATGGTCACATGCGCCTGACTGCCGCGCAGGTCCTGCCGCCACATCCGCTTGTCGAAGGGGATGGAGGCGTTTATCTCGCGCATCACCGCGGACGGGCCTTCGGCGAAGCGCCCACCCCACATGGCATTGGAGCTGTCCTTGCGCTCGGCTATCTCACTTCTCCTGCTCGGCACCCTGATGATCGCGGGGTGCGATAAGCGCTCCGGGCCCGGAAGCCAAGCAAACGAAACTATTCCCGCGGCCAATATGGCATCGGAGGCGGCGCCTGCCGCCGCCGTCGCCGACAAGGGCCAGCTCGATCGTAGCCACAAGGGTGAGGCCGCACCGGACTTCGCGTTCGTCGATCCGGCCGGCAAGAAGGTCACGCTGGCGGCGTTCAAGGGCAAGCCGGTGCTGCTCAACCTCTGGGCGACCTGGTGCATCCCGTGCCGCGCCGAGATGCCGACGCTCGACACGCTCGCCGGGCAGAAGGGCGATGCGTTGCCGGTGATCACGCTCAGCCAGGACCTGAAGGGCCGCGAGCTCGTCGATCCCTATTTCGCCAAGGCGGGGTTCAAGCATCTCAAGCCCTGGACCGATCCCGACATGGCGTTCAGCCTGGGCATGAACGCCAATCTGCCCACCACCATCCTCTATGATTCGGCCGGCAAGGAAGTCTGGCGCCTGGCGGGCGAGATGGACTGGGCGGGCACCAAGGCGGCGGCACTGCTGGCCGAGGCGCGCTAGGCCGTACACCCCGTTCAGTCATCATCCCCGCCTTCGCGGGGATGATGCCCTTGCAATGTAGGATTCCGCCCGCTTGGATCGCGCGGCCGGCTCCCGGGCCAGCCGCTCCTTGACCCCGTAGGAAAGATAGGATCCTCCGCACGCAATGATCGTGCGAGATCCAGCGCGTACCCGAGAAAATAGGGAAAATAGCGGCCCGCAAAACCCGCTCCTGGCCTGTACCTTGTGTACTTCCGCGAGTCGCCGCGTCCCCCAATGTAGGGGGACTTGTGCGCCGCGCCATTCTCGGGAACACTCCGGGAAATGACAGGCGAACCTACCGTCGGGCGCGACCTTAAGGGGCCGCGCATCGTCACGCTTCCCGCCCGGCCCGAGCCGATCCGCGTCAGCGCCGATGAAACGGCGATCGTCGTGATCGACATGCAGAACGCCTATGCCTCGCCCGGTGGCTATGTCGACCAGGCCGGGTTCGACATTTCCGGATCGGCCGGCACGATCGGCAAGATCGCCGCGGTGCTCGACACCGCCCGCGCCGCCGGCATGCCGGTCATCTATCTCCAGAATGGCTGGGACGCCGACTATGTCGAGGCGGGCGGTCCAGGCTCGCCCAACTGGCACAAGTCCAATGCGCTCAAGACGATGCGCCAGCGTCCCGAGCTCAGCGGCAAGCTGCTGGCGCGCGGCACCTGGGATTACGAGCTGGTCGATGCGCTGGCGCCGAAGCCCGGCGACATCCGCCTCCACAAGACCCGCTACAGCGCCTTCTTCAACTCGCAGCTCGATTCGACGCTGCGCGCACGCGGCATCCGCAACATCGTCTTCGTCGGCATCGCCACCAATGTCTGCGTCGAGAGCACGCTGCGCGACGGCTTCCACCTCGAATATTTCGGCGTGATGCTCGAGGACGCGACGCATCATCTCGGCCCGCCGATGATGCAGGAAGCCACGGTCTACAATGTCGAGAAGTTCTTCGGCTGGGTCTCCACCACCGCCGACTTCTGCGGCAGCTTCGGCCAATTGCCGGGCCAGGATTCTTAGGGAGTGAACTGATGCCGTTCGAGCCGATCAACCCGCCCCAGTTCCCCACCCCGATCGCGCCCTATTCGGCCGGGGCGAAGGCGGGCAACACCGTCTATGTCTCGGGCGTGCTGGCGCTCGGCGAGGGCGGGGTGGTGCTGCATGTCGGCGATGCCGCGGGCCAGACCCGGCACATCCTCGAAGTCATCAAGACCACGCTCGAGGCAGCCGGGGCGACCCTGGAGGACGTGGCGATGAACCACATCTTCCTCAAGGATTTCGCCGACTATCCGGTCTTCAACCAGATCTATGCCGAGTATTTCCCCGGCGCCAAGCCGGCCCGCTATTGCATCAAGGCGGATCTGGTGAAGCCCGATTGCCTGGTCGAGATCGCCTCGGTGGCGCATATCGGCTGATGCCCGAGGCGGCGGGCCTTTATTATGAGGAACATGGCAGCGGACCCCCGCTGATCCTTTCCGCCGGCATGGGTGGATCGGGCAATTACTGGCGCCCCAATCTGGCAGCGTTCGCCGAGCATTATCGGGTCATCCTCTACGACCATCGCGGCACCGCCCGTTCGGATCGCACCGTCACGCCGAAGCTGGAGAGCATCGGCGACGATATCCGGCTGCTGATGGACGCACTTGGGATCGAACGCGCCTCGATCCTCGGCCATGCGATTGGCGGCATGGGCGGGTTGAGCCTGGCGCTCGACGCACCGGAGCGGGTCGACAGGCTGGTGGTGGTCAATGGCTGGGGCCGGCTCGATCCCTATACAAGGCGCTGCTTCGATGCCCGGCTGGCGCTGCTGCGCGCCTATGGCCCGGGCAAATATGTCGACGCCCAGCCGATCTTCCTGTTCCCGCCGGGCTGGATATCCGAGAACAGTGACCGACTGGATGAAGAGGCCAGGCACCACGTCGCCGGTTTCCCGGTCGAGATGGTCGAAGCGCGGATCCTCGCGGCGCTCGAGTTCGACCTGATCGACCGGCTGGCGGCGACGCCGCTCGCCGCCCCGGCGCTGCTGCTCGCCAGCGACGACGATGCGCTGGTCCCGCCGCATTGCTCGGAGCGGCTTGCGCAAGCCATTCCGGGGGCGCAACTTGTCCGGATGCCCTGGGGAGGGCACGCCTGCAACGTCACCGATCCGACGGGCTTCGAAGCCCGCGTGCTCGCATTTCTGGGGAGCTAATCACATGGAAGTCGGCGTCTTCGTTCCCATCAACAACAATGGCTGGCTGATCAGCGAGAACGCGCCGCAGTACATGCCGAGCTTCGACATGAACAAGGCGATCGCCCTCAAGGCGGAGGAGCACGGCCTCGATTTCCTGCTCTCGATGATCAAGCTGCGCGGCTTCGGCGGCAAGACCGAGTTCTGGGAATATGGTCTGGAGAGCTTCACGCTGATGGCCGGGCTCGCCGCGGTCACCGAGAAGATCAAGATCTACGCCACCTGCCCCACGCTGATCATCCCGCCGGCCTTTGCCGCGCGGATGTGCAACACGATCGATTCGATCAGCCATGGCCGCTTCGGGCTCAACCTGATCACCGGCTGGCAGCGCCCCGAATATAGCCAGATGGGCCTGTGGCCGGGCGACGAGCATTTCCGCAACCGCTACCAGATGCTCGACGAATATGCCCAGATCCTGCGCGAGCTGTGGGAGACCGGGCGCAGCGACCTGAAGGGCGAATATTACCAGATGGACGATTGCCTCGTCCGTCCCACGCCCACCGGGGACATGAAGATCATCTGCGCCGGCTCGTCGGACGAGGGCCTGGCCTTCTCGGCGAAATGGGCGGACTATGCCTTCTGCCTCGGCAAGGGGGTCAACACGCCGACCGCCTTCGCCTTCAACAACGAGCGGCTGGCCGAAGCGACGGCGAAGACCGGGCGCGACGTGAAGGTCTTCGTGCTGATCATGGTGATCGCCGACGAGACCGACGAGGCGGCGATGGCCAAGTGGCAGTCGTACCGTGACGGCCTCGATATCGACGCCGTCCGCTGGCTGATCGACCAGGGCGCGGCGGACAAGAACAACCCGACGACGAACGTCCGCCAGCTCGCGGCGCCGGAGGGCGCGGTGAACATCAACATGGGCACGTTGGTCGGCAGCTATGAAAGCGTCGCGCGGATGCTCGACGAGATGGCCGAAGTGCCCAATACCGGCGGCGTGCTGCTGACCTTCGACGATTTCCTCGAAGGCGTCGAGAATTTCGGCACGCGCATCCAGCCATTGATGCAGAGCCGGCAGAAGGGGTGACCGGCGAAGCGTTTCCGGGGGTGGATCGTTTCGGGGGGTGGGTTTTTCTCGAAGTCGGAGAATGCGCATGAAGAAGCTGACTTCCCTCGCCGCGATGGCGATCCTGCTGGCCCCGGCGATCGCCGAAGCGCAGCAGCACCGCCCGGGCGACCGCCCCGGTCAATCCGGCCAGCGCCCGCCCTCGGGCGGCAATCACGGTGGACCGGGCGGTCCCGGCGGTCCTGGTGGACCGGGTGGTCCCGGCCGGCCCAATCCCGGCCATCCGGGAACCCGGCCGCCGGCGCCGCGCCCGCCGGGGGTG
>JAEXLC010000019.1 GCA_023445495.1 Pseudomonadota bacterium
GGTCCCCCCGGCGGCCCCACCACCATGCGCGGCGCGACCGGACCCCCTCCCCGAGACAAGCTCGGGGAGGATTTTGTTCGGACTCCAACCCCTCTTGCCCCCACCCCGGCAAGTGCGTATATCGCCAGTGCTTTCTCGACATCGTCAAACATGCCGAGGTCGGGGCCCGCAGGGCTCCGGCGCCGAAGCTGCTTGACCATATCCGGAGTCCCGCGTGGCGAATATTGCCGACCTCACCAGGCTGATCGAACCCGAAGCACAGGCGCTCGGGCTCGCGCTGGTGCGCGTCAAGATGTTCGGCGGGACCAGCGATCCGACGCTGCAGGTGATGGCCGAGCGCCCCGACACCCGCCAGCTCACCATCGACGATTGCGCCGACCTGTCGCGCCGCATCTCCGATGTGTTCGATGCGCTGGAGGAGCAGGGCAAGGACCCGTTCGATCATGCCTATCGCCTGGAAGTCAGCTCGCCCGGCATCGACCGGCCGCTGACCCGCGCGCAGGATTTCGAGGACTGGAAGGGGCATGAGGCGCGCCTCAACCTGGTCGAGCCGCTCGAGGACGGACGCAAGCAGCTTACCGGCGACCTGATCGGCGCCGAGGGCGACATGATCTCGATCGATGTCCGCAAGTACAAGGTGGTCAGCGTACCGTTCGGCGCCATCGCCGACGCGAAGCTGCTGATGACCGACAAGCTTATTGCCGCAACCGTGCCGCTCTCCACTGACGGCGCAGACGAATACGAAGCAGAGGAAAACGACTGATGGCCACCGCCATTTCCGCCAACAAGGCCGAGCTGCTTGCCATCGCCGATTCGGTCGCGAAGGAAAAGCTGATCGACAAGGCCATCGTCATCGAGGCGATGGAAGACGCGATCCAGCGCGCCGCGAAGAATCGCTACGGCGTCGAGAACGACATCCGCGCCAAGCTCGACCCGAACACCGGCGATCTGCGCCTGTGGCGCGTCGTCGAAGTGGTCGAGCTGGTCGATGACTATTTCAAGCAGGTCGACGTCAACCAGGCGCAGAAGCTGCAGAAGGGCGCCGCGATCGGCGACTTCATCGTCGATCCGCTGCCTCCGATCGAGTTCGGCCGCATCCAGGCCCAGGCTTCGAAGCAGATCATCTTCCAGAAGGTCCGCGACGCCGAGCGCGAGCGCCAGTTCGACGAGTTCAAGGACCGGATGGGCGAGATCATCACCGGTGTGGTGAAGCGCGTCGAGTTCGGCCACGTGGTCGTTGACCTCGGCCGTGCCGAAGGCGTGATCCGCCGCGACCAGCAGATCCCGCGCGAAGTGGTTCGCGTCGGTGATCGCGTCCGCTCGATCATCCTCAACGTCCGCCGCGAGAACCGCGGCCCGCAGATCTTCCTCAGCCGCGCGCATCCGGACTTCATGAAGAAGCTGTTCGCGCAGGAAGTGCCCGAGATCTACGACGGCATCATCGAGATCAAGGCCGCTGCCCGCGATCCGGGCTCGCGCGCCAAGATCGGCGTCATCTCGCATGACAGCTCGATCGATCCGGTCGGCGCCTGCGTCGGCATGAAGGGCTCGCGCGTCCAGGCCGTCGTGCAGGAGATGCAGGGCGAGAAGATCGACATCATCCCCTGGTCGCCCGATACCGCGACCTTCGTCGTCAACGCGCTGCAGCCGGCCAATGTCAGCCGCGTCGTGATCGACGAGGAAGAGGACCGTATCGAAGTCGTCGTTCCCGACGATCAGCTCAGCCTCGCCATCGGCCGCCGCGGCCAGAATGTGCGTCTGGCCTCGCAGCTGACCGCCAAGGCGATCGACATCCTCACCGAGACCGACGCCAGCGAGAAGCGCCAGGCCGAGTTCGTCGCGAACAGCGAGATGTTCCAGAACGAGCTCGACGTCGACGAGACGCTGGCCCAGCTGCTGGTCGCCGAAGGCTTCAGCAGCCTCGAGGAAGTCGCCTATGTCGAGCTCGACGAGATCGCCGGGATCGAAGGCTTTGACGAGGAGCTCGGCCAGGAGCTGCAGAGCCGTGCGCAGGAAGCGCTGGAGCGCCGCGAGGAAGCCAATCGCACCGCCCGCCGCGAGCTGGGCGTCGAGGACGACCTTGCCACCATGCCGTATCTGACCGAAGCGATGCTGGTCACGCTCGGCAAGGCCGGCATCCGCACGCTCGACGACCTCGCCGACCTGGCGACCGACGAGCTGGTGCAGAAAAAGCGCGCCGAGCCGCGCCGCCGCAACGACGATGCGCCGAAGCGCGAAGCCGACAAGGGCGGGATTCTCGCTGAGTATGGTCTCAGCGACGAGCAGGGCAACGAGATCATCATGGCCGCCCGCGCCCACTGGTTCGAGGACGAGCCGGCTCCGGCAGCCGAGACCGCCGATGCCGCGGAGGGCGATGCCTGATGCCATTCATCGACATCCGTCTGGCCGGCCCGGCTACCCGCGAGCAGAAGGCCGGCATCGTCGCTGACGTGACGGCCTCCATGGTCGCGCGCCTGGGCAAGCCGGCGGCTGCCGTGCAGGTCAACATCACGGAACTGAGCCTCGAGAATTACGGTGCGGGCGGGCAGCTGATCGCTGACCGCAACGCCGCGCCGGTGCAGGGAGACGCGCATGCGGAACCCTCACAATGACAGCCCTCGGTTAAAGACCAAGGGGACCACCTCTTCCGCGGCGCGGGAGGGGAAGGATCCCATGCGCACCTGCGTGCTGTCGCGGGAGGAAGCTCCGCGCGACGGGCTGATCCGACTCGCGCTGTCGCCGGATGGCGAAGTGCTGCCCGATGTCCGCGCCAAGGCGCCGGGCCGCGGTGCCTGGATCGGCGTGACGCGGGCTGAACTGGAAGCCAGCGGCAAGAAGCTCAAGGGCGTGCTGGCGCGTGCCTTCAAGGGCGCCGAGCTGCGCATCCCCGAGGATCTCGGCGCGCGGATCGAGGAGCAGCTCCGGCGCAACGCGCTCGACCGGCTCGGCCTCGAGTTCAAGGCCGGCCATGTCGCGATCGGCGGCGACCGCATCCAGGAAGCGGCGCGCAGCGGCCGGCTCCACCTGCTGCTCCACGCGAGCGACGCGGGCGAGGACGGCGCGCGCAAGCTCGCCCAAGCATGGCGCGTCGGCCTCGACGAAGAAGGAAGCGGGCGCAAGGGCTTAACATTGCCGATCCCGCGCACCATATTGTCCTTGGCGCTTGGCCGCGAAAATGTGGTACATGCCGGCCTGACCGACGCCAAAGCAGCCGTCCGGACGAGCGAAGCGCTCGATCGATGGCTGCACTTTATCGGACCCGATTCCACCCCTCGCCCTTGCGAAACCGCTTCGCAAGGCGCATCGGCGCTTCCGTCGGAAGCGTCCGTAGACGAACGACAGACTGAAGGACTTTAGGCAGCCGCATGAGCGACACGGACAACGATAAGCCGAAACTGGGCATGCGCGCGCCGCTGGGGATCAAGCGCACGGTCGAGACGGGCAAGGTGAAGCAGAGCTTCAGCCATGGCCGCTCGAACACGGTGATCGTCGAGACCAAGAAGGCGCGCGTCTTCCGCAAGCCGGGCGAAGGCCCGGCGGAAGCGCCTGCACCCGAGCCGCAGGCCGCCGCGCCTGTGCAGCAGACGGTCGCGCCGCCGCCTCCGCCCCCGCCCGCACCGCGCCCGCCGGTCTCGAACGAGTCTGCGCAGGAGCGTCAGGCCCGCCTGCTGCGCGAGGCCGACGAGCAGCGCATGCAGGCGCTCGAGGAAGCGCGCCGCCGCGAGGAGCGCGAGCGTGCCGAGGCCGCCGAGGCCGAAGCGCGCCGCGTGGAGGAAAAGGCTCGCGTGGAAGCGGAGGCCGCCAAGGCTCCGACGGCGCCCGAGCCCACCCCCGCGCCGGCTCCGGCACCCGCGCCCGCTCCGGAAGCGCCGAAGGTGGAGGCCGCCGCTCCGGCGCCTGCGCCCAAGCCTGCCCCGGCTCCGGCCCCCGCGCCGACTCCGGCTCCGCCGCCGGCACCGGTCGCGCTGCAGCTCGATCC
>JAEXLC010000038.1 GCA_023445495.1 Pseudomonadota bacterium
AACCCCCCGCCGCCCCTCGGGCCCCGGCCGGGCTTTTCTATTCGAGACCGGAAAATCAGGCCTTGTCGACGCGCCGCGCCGGCGGCGTGCTCCGCAAGATCAGGTACATGCCCCCCAGGCAAGCCGAAACACCCACCACACAAACCACTGCCAGGCCGAGATAAAGTGCCGACATCCAGTCCTCCCAAGTCTTTATCTGGAAGGAAGCTGCGTAATTTCTTGGAAGACGGCAAGAAACATTCGTAGCTGCATTGCAACGCAATTATGCTGCAACTGCGAAATAACCAGCCCTTCCCGTGCCGATACGATACAGGGACTCCAAGCCGTCTTGGGCCGATCCGCACCACCGCCAAAAGGCGCAAAATCAATCGCTCCCTGCCGCTTCCCAGGTTTGCAATTGCGAATCGTTCTCGTTATCGCGCCGTAATCGAATCGAACCGGAATCGCCCGCCCACCATGTCCGCCCCTTCCGCCCAGGCAGAGCTGCCCAATCCGAAAGCCCGGCGCAGCCGCAAGAGCTTCTGGCTGAAGCAGCTGCATACCTGGCACTGGATGAGCTCGGCGATCAGCCTGATCGGCCTGATGCTGTTCGCGATCACCGGCTTCACGCTCAACCACGCGGCGGACATCGAAGGCTCGCCCAAGTCTGTCGAGCATGCCGTGCAGCTCCCCCCCGCCCTGCTCGACAAGGTGAAGGCGGACGACCTGCCCGACGCCAAGAAGCCGATCCCGGCCGATGTCGCCCGCTGGCTTGAGGCGCAGGTGAAGATCGATGCGAGCGGCACCGCCGAATGGTCCGCCGGCGAGATCTACCTCGCCAAGCCGCGCCCGGGCGGCGACGCCTGGATCTCGATCGATCGCGATACCGGCGCGGTCACCAGCGAAGACAGCTCGCGCGGCACGATCGCCTATCTCAACGACCTCCATAAGGGCCGCAATGCCGGCGGCTGGTGGAAGCTGTTCATCGATATCTTCGTCTTCGCCTGCGTCGTCTTCACGCTCACCGGGCTGGTGCTGCTGTGGATGCACTCGAAGCATCGCAAGAGCACCTGGCCGCTCGTCATCGCCGGCCTCGTCATCCCGGCGGTCATCGCCATTTTCCTGATCCACTAAGGGGAGCCCAAGTCCATGCAGTATCGCATCACCGGCCTCACGCTCGTCGCGATCGGCGGGGCGGGCCTGCCGACCGCCGCCGGCGCGCAGACCATCGATCTGTCGGTCACCATTCCGCAGATGAAGGTTGCCGAATATCACCGCCCCTATGTCGCGGTATGGCTGGAGAAGGAGGGCGCCGCCCCCCGCACGCTCCAGGTCTGGTATGATTTCGACGGCCGCAGCGCCGAGGGTGCCGGCACCAAGTGGCTGCGCGACATGCGCCAGTGGTGGCGCGTGGTCGGCCGCGGCATGAGCTTCCCGGCCGACGGCGTCACCGGTGCCACCAAGGCGGCGGGCACGCACAAGATCGCGCTGGTCGGCGGCAAGGGCGCGACGCCTGCACTGGCACCGGGCAACTACAAGCTGCTGGTCGAGGCTGCGCGCGAAGTCGGCGGCCGCGAAGTCGTCACCGTGCCCTTCACCTGGAACGGCAGCAAGGCGACCGTCGCCACCGCCAAGGGCACGAGCGAGCTCGGCGCCGTCACCGTCTCGATCAAGCGCTGATCTCAAGGGGGAATACGCCATGAACTTCCGCAAGCCGCTTCTCGCCGCAGCCGCCGTCCTCGCGATCGCCGCACCGGCCGCCATCGCGCATCGCCAGTGGATGCTGCCGTCCTCGACCACCGTCTCGGGCACCGACAACTGGGTGACCGTCGACGCCGCCGTGTCGAACGACCTGTTCTTCTTCGATCACCAGCCGCTGCGCGCGGTGCCCGTGGTCACCCAGCCCGACGGTACCGAGGGCAAGGTCGAGAACCATAATGTCGGCCGCTTCCGTGCCACCTTCGACCTGCACCTGACCCAGCAGGGCACCTACAAGGTCGCCGTGGTCAATGAGGGCGTGTTCGGCAGCTATATGCTGAACGGCGAGCGCAAGATGCTGCCGCGCGGCACCAACACCGCCAATCTCGCCGCCGCGATCCCGGCCGGTGCCACCGATGTCCAGACCGCCGAGAATGTCTCGCGCAACGAGATCTTCATCACCCAGGGCGCGCCGACCAACACGGTGTTCAAGACCAGCGGCAAGGGCATCGAGCTGGTGCCGATCACCCATCCGAACGACCTCGTCACCAATGAGCCCGGCAACTTCCAGTTCCTCAAGAACGGCAAGCCCGGCGCCGGCCTCAGCGTCACCGTCATCCCCGGCGGCATCCGCTACCGCGACGCGCTGCACGAGCAGGTCCTCAAGACCGACGCCGAGGGCAAGGTCTCGATCAAATGGGGCCAGCCCGGCATGTACTGGGTGATGGTCAACGAAGGCGGCGAGCGCGGCGAAGGCCCGGGTGCCGGTGGCCCGGGTGGCGGCCAGGGCGGCCCGCGTCCGCAGCCCGCTCCGGGTGCGGCTCCCGCGG
>JAEXLC010000060.1 GCA_023445495.1 Pseudomonadota bacterium
GGGCGGGTAAGGAGTCGCACGAGATCCCGGCTTTCGCCGGGATGACGGTTACTGGACCAATCCAAGCTCGATCAGGCTCTTCGCGGACGCGAGGATCGCCTCTTCGTTCGAGCGCGGTTGCCACCCGAGCAGGCGGCGGGCCTTGGCGTTGCTGGCATTGGACTGGATGCCGAGGCGCGGTGCAGCCTCGCGGGCCATCGGGTTGAACAATGCCATGAT
Source organism: Pseudomonadota bacterium (assembly GCA_023445495.1). Classification (GTDB taxonomy): domain Bacteria; phylum Pseudomonadota; class Alphaproteobacteria; order Sphingomonadales; family Sphingomonadaceae; genus Sphingomonas. The sequence continues at coordinate 220 of JAEXLC010000060.1, forward strand.
CCGCACCAGCCAGCTCGGGATCCGGCGGCTGGTGATCCTGGCGCCGGCCGGCCCGAGATCGGCGCGCAGCACATCGGCCATTTGCGGGATCGACATTGCCGGGCCCGCGACCGCGAGGAAGCGTTCGCCCGAAGCATCCGGGTGGGTCATCGCTTCGATCTGGAGGCCGGCGACGTCGCGGACATCGACCACGCCGAACCACAGGTCGGGCAGGCCGGGCATCTTGCCCTCGATCATCGACTTCACCAGCCAGATCGACGTGGAGAGATCGTCGTTGAGCGCCGGGCCGAAGATGCCGACCGGGTTGACCACCGCCAGCTCCAGTCCCTTGCCCTCGGCCGCGACAAAGTCCCAGGCGGCGCGCTCGGCGAGCGTCTTGGACTTCATATAGGGCTGGACCGCGGGGCCGTTCACATCGGTCCAGTCGGCCTCGGTATAGTCGCCGGAACGATTGCCATGGCCATAGCCGATCGCGGCGAAGCTGGAAGTGACGACGACGCGCTTCACGCCCGCCGCATGGGCTGCGCGCAGGACGCGGAGGGTGCCGTCCACCGCCGGGCGGATCAGCTCCTGCTCGTCGTCGGGCTGGCTCTGGGGAAAGGGCGAGGCGACGTGCTGGACATGGTCGCAGCCGGCCACGGCCTCGGCCCAGCCATCGTCCTTCTCGAGATCGGCGGCGAAGAAGCTGAGACGGCTGGTATCGGCGCCCGCCTTTTCGAGCGTGGCGCGGACCTGGGGCTCGCGCGCCAGGTTGCGGACGGTGGTGCGGACATTGTGCCCCGCCGCCAGCAGCTGGAGGATGACATGGCTGCCCACAAAGCCGGAGCCGCCGGTGACCAGGATCGTGTGCGTCGTCATGATCCCATCATGGGCGCCTGCCGACGCGCCTTCAAGCCGGCGAGAATGTCGACGATCAGCCTTGCAGCGAGAAAGCCGAGCAGCGGCCAGACGGCATAGGCGTATCGCGGCACCGGCTGGACCAGCGCATAGGGCAGGCCGGCGAGCGCGATGTAGAGCGCGAGCAGCCCGTAGAAGCGCTGCCGCCGGATCAGGCCGGTGAGCAGGCCGGCAAGGCCCAGCACGGCGACCAGGCGGATCATGTCGATCCGCAGCATGGGAAAGGCCTCCCAATTGGTCAGCGCGCCCTGCCAGCGATCGGGGACATAGAATTGGCGATAATGGCGCAGCGCCAGCCGGGCGAAGTCGAGCGGATTGGCGCGTATCCAGGCGCCGGTTTCCCGGGCGAGCGCGCGCGAATAGGCGACTTCGCCGCCGGCGGCGCGCAGCCTGGCGAGGGTCGCGTCATTGTCGTTGGGGTGGATCGTCTCCATCCGCGCCTGCGATTCGGCGAGCGGATCGGCGGGATCGAGCGCACCGGGATAATTGGCCAGCGCCATTTCCAGCCCGACATTGTCGCGCAGCAGGATCGGGCTGCCCATCACCTGCAGGTTTCGCAGCACCCAGGGGGCGAGGATCAGCGCCAGCGCGGCGGCGGCGGTGGCGGCGAAGGCGAGGGTGCGGCGGAAGGGCAGGCGGCGCAGCGCGAGCCAGGCCCAGCAGGCATCGACCGCAAGGCCGGTGGTGGGGCTGACGAAGAACGTCAGGGCCGAGAGCGCGGCGCCGACCAGCAGCGGCTGGCTCGCGATCGTCTCGCGCTGGTCGAGCGTGACGATCAGCCAGAGATTGGCGAGCGCGAACAGGGTGGCGAGCCCGCCCTCCCAGATACGGAAGTCCGCCGCTTCCTGCACGATATGGCCGGGCAGCAGGCAGAGCAGGGCGAGCCCGCCGAGCAGCGCGACCGGGCGCCAGCCGGCGCGCTCGAACAGCTTGCCGGCGAGCAGCCAGGTCGCGGCGAGCAGGACGAGGGTCCACAGGCTGAGGAGCAGGCCGGCGGCGGCCGAATCGCCGAAGATGCGCTCGACCGCGGCGGCGCCGACGATCGTGGTGGGCATCAGGTGCGCGGTCGGGCCGGTGCCGGGGCCGAAGGCGTCGGCCAGGGTGCCGGTGCGGGCGAGGGCGGAGACCGCGCTGCTGGCCTCGCCCAGGTCGAAGGGCGCGAGCAGGCCGCGGACCAGCACCAGCCAGGCGAGGCGGATCGCCAGACCGGCGATCACCAGCCAGATCGCCGCGTCCCGCGTCGCCGCGCGCGCGCTTCGTGCCGTGTCTCCGGTAATGCCGCGTCTCCCCTGGCCGGTCCCGAACCCGCTTGTCACAGACTAACCATAACCAAGGCTTGAACTCCGCTCGTCAAGCGCCGATGTTGCAGCGGGCAAACAGACATAATGAGACATTCACCCATGCATCCGCTTTCCGGTCAGATGACCATCGACCCCGTTACCGGCGGTCTCGTTCCCATCGTCATCGAGCAGTCGAGCCGCGGCGAGCGCAGCTTCGACATCTATTCGCGCCTGCTGCGCGAGCGAATCGTTTTCGTGACCGGCCCGGTCGAGGACCATATGGCCTCGCTCATCACCGCCCAGCTGCTCTTCCTCGAGTCCGAGAACCCGAAGAAGGACATCTGGATGTACATCAACTCGCCGGGTGGCGTGGTGACCGCCGGCATGGCGATCCACGACACCATGCAGTATATCCGTCCGCGCGTCGGCACGGTCTGCATCGGCCAGGCCGCGTCGATGGGCAGCTTCCTGCTCGCCGCCGGTGAGCCGGGCCTGCGCGTGGCGCTGACCAATGCCCGCATCATGATCCACCAGCCCTCGGGCGGTGCGCAGGGCATGGCGTCGGACATCGAGATCCAGGCCAAGGAAATCCTGCGCATCAAGCGCCGGATGAACGACCTGTACGTGAAGTACACGGGCAAGTCGCTCGACGAGATCGAGCGCGCCATGGATCGCGACACGTTCCTCGAGGCCGATGAAGCCAAGGCGTTCGGCCTGGTCGACGAGGTCTATGAGAAGCGGCCGATGCCGACGGATGGTGAGGCTCCGGCAGCCTGATCCGTCAGTAGGTACTTAAGGAGTCTGGCGTAATAGCCAGATTCCAGTTTGCCGGATAATCTCCCGCGTGTAGGATGGCGGGTGGCGTAACGTGCGCGCGACGCACGAAGGATGGAATTGAATGACCAAGCTTAGCGGCGGAGACTCGAAGAGCACGCTCTATTGCTCGTTCTGCGGCAAGTCGCAGCACGAAGTGCGCAAGCTCATCGCAGGACCCACCGTGTTCATCTGCGACGAGTGCGTGGAGCTCTGCAACGATATCATTCGGGAAGAGACCAAGTCCGCGCTCGTCAGCAAGAAGGACGGCGGGGTTCCGACGCCGCAGGAGATCTGCGACGTCCTCGATGACTATGTGATCGGCCAGAAGCGCGCCAAGCGCGTGCTGTCGGTGGCGGTGCACAACCACTACAAGCGGCTGAACCACGGCGCCAAGGGCGCGGACGTCGAGCTTTCCAAGTCGAACATCCTGCTCGTCGGCCCCACCGGCTGCGGCAAGACGCTGCTGGCGCAAACGCTGGCGCGCATCCTCGACGTGCCCTTCACCATGGCGGATGCCACCACGCTGACCGAAGCCGGCTATGTCGGCGAGGACGTGGAGAACATCATCCTCAAGCTGCTCCAGGCTTCCGACTATAATGTCGAGCGGGCGCAGCGCGGCATCGTGTACATCGACGAGATCGACAAGATCAGCCGCAAGGCCGAGAACCCGTCGATCACGCGCGACGTGTCGGGCGAGGGCGTGCAGCAGGCGCTGCTCAAGCTGATGGAAGGCACGACGGCTTCGGTTCCGCCGCAGGGCGGCCGCAAGCACCCGCAGCAGGAATTCCTGCAGGTGGACACGACCAACATCCTGTTCATCTGCGGCGGCGCTTTCTCGGGCCTCGAGAAGATCATCGGCGATCGCCTGCAGGGCAAGTCGATCGGCTTCGGCGCGCATGTCGCCTCGCCGGACGAGCGCCGCACGGGCGAGATGCTGAAGCAGGTCGAGCCGGAGGATCTCCTCAAGTTCGGCCTGATCCCCGAGTTCGTCGGCCGCCTGCCGGTCATCGCGACGCTCGAGGACCTCGATGTCGAGGCGCTGATCAAGATCCTCACCGAGCCGAAGAACGCGCTGGTCAAGCAGTACCAGAAGCTGTTCGACATGGAGGGCGTGAAGCTCGGCTTCAACGACGATGCGCTTACCGCCGTCTCGAAGAAGGCGATCGAGCGCAAGACCGGCGCGCGGGGCCTCCGCTCGATCCTGGAGGGCATATTGCTCGACACGATGTTCGACCTGCCGTCGATGGACGGGGTGGACGAAGTCGTGGTCGACAGGGACGTGGTCGCCGGCACCAAGGAGCCGGTCCGCGTCTATGCCAAGAAGGAAAAGGCGGGCTGAGCGTAGCGCGCTAGCTCCGGCTGGAATTTGGAAGGCCCTTCCCGGAAGCGGGGAGGGCCTTCTGCTTTCTGCGCCCCGTCCTCCCGATCCTTCTTCGTCATCCCGGCGAAAGCCGGGATCTCGTGCGGCCCTTACCCGCCATCGCTTGAGATCCCGGCTTTCGCCGGGATGACGGGTGGGTTGGAACGGCGCTTGTGCTGCTGGCGGCCTCTGGCATCATGTCCGGCGAATGGCGATCGGGGGTGGGCCTTGAGTGGAGCGGACGCGCATGCCCGGCGCCGCAACGTCCGTTTCTGGCATGCCCTTGTCTGGCTGCTCGTGGGCGCGGTGGTCTATGCGGTGGCGCTGGCGGTGGCCGTGCTGCTCTATCCCGATCCCAAGGACGTGCTGGCCCCGGTGATCGGGCCGAGCCTGTATCTCACCCCCTTGTTCGGCATGCCCTATCTGTTTGCCAGCGCCCGGCAGCGCGGCTGGGCGCGGCGGCTGGTCTATTTCACCGGGGTGCTCACCTTCGCGCATGTCGCGGCCAATTATCTCGCCTGGCGGCATGCGATGCTGAGCTACTCGTTCGAGCCGGGCGCCCAGACCTGGGTGCGCGACCTGGGGACCGGAGCGGTGGGTGGCTTTGCCGGCGGGGCGCTGGCGCTGATGCTGCTGGTGCCGCTGCGCCTGGCCCCGCTCACCGCCGCAAGCCGGGCGATCATCCTGCTGGGCATCGCGGCGCTGACGGTGCTGGGCGCGCTCGGCATGGCGGAGGGCCTGCTGCTGACCAACGCGCTCGAATATGAACTCAGGTCCTCGCGCTTCGTCTTCTGGTTCGAGTGCGTGCATCTGCCCTGGCAGGCCTGCCTGGCGTTTTTCCTCGCCTGGCTCATGCGGCTTGGGCGACGACCCTCGGGCTGAGCCGCATCAAACTGGTATAGGTGAGCAGCGCGATCGCCAGGCCGACGAACCAGGCCCAGGTGTAGATCGCCATCCAGAACGGCCCGGCCGTGAATGCCGAAGGCGCGGCCGTGGCGAGGAAACCGGGCAAATTGGGTAGGAGCCCCGCCGCGAATGCGATCAGCGCTGCCGGGTTCCAGCCGGCGCGATAGCTGTAGGCGCCGTCGGTGCGGTAGAGATCGGGAACCACCAACTCGGTGCGGCGGACGAGCCAGTAATCGGCGATGAGGATCCCCGCGATCGGGCCGAGCAGCGCCGAATAGCCGGTGAGCCACACGAAGATATAGCCGCCGCTGGAGGCAAGCAGCTTCCAGGGCATCATCAGGATCGCAATGCTCGCGGTGATCATGCCGCCGGTGCGGTAGTTTATCCTGGCCGGCCAGATCGACGAGAAGTCGTAGGAAGCGGAGACGAGGTTCGCGGCGATGTTGCACGAGATCGTGTCGACGCTGATCACCAGCAGGCCAAGCAGTACCAGAGGGCCGTCGAACCGGCCCGCAAGGGCCACGGGATCCCAGATCGCCTCGCCATAGATCGCGACGGTCGCGCTGGTGGTGATGACGCTGGCGAGCGCGATCAGGCCCATCATCGGCGGCAGGCCGATGGACTGGCCGATCAGCTGGTCGCGCTGGGAACGGGCGAAGCGGGTGAAGTCGGGGATGTTGAGCGCCAGCGTCGCCCAATAGCCGACCATCGCGGTGAGGGCGGGCCAGAAGACCGTCCAGAACTGGCCCTGCTTCGCGCCGCCAGCGGCAAATGCCGAGGGTGCGTTGAAGATCGGACCGAACCCGCCCGCGGCATCGACCGCCCACCAGACCAGCGCGATGCAGACGAGGATCTTCACCGGTGCGGTCCAGGTCTCGAGCCGGCGGATGGTGAGCAGCCCCTTGCGCACGAAGAACAGCTGGAGCGACCAGAAGGCGAGAAAGGCGACCAGCTGGCCGATCCCGATGCCGAGCAGGGGAAGGGGTGCGCCGCGCAGGTCGCTGCCCAGCGCGACGCCGAGCAGGGTGAGCAGCGCCTCGCCGCCGATCCAGGTCTGGATGCCGTACCAGCCACAGGCGACCAGCGCGCGGGCCAGGGCGGGCAGGCGCGCGCCGGCGGTGCCGAACGAGGCGCGGACCAGCACTGCATAAGGGATGCCATGGCGCGCGCCGGCATGGCCGATCAGCAGCATCGGGATCAGGACGACCATATTGCCGAGCAGCACGGTGAGCGCCGCCTGCGCGGCGGACATGCCCTGCTCGATCAGTCCGGCGGCAAGCATCCAGGCCGGCACCGCGACGATCATCCCGATCCACAGCGCGGCATAGTGATACCAGGCCCAGTTGCGTTGCCCCGGCCCGGTCGGTGCCAGGTCGCTATTCCACAGCTTCTCGTCCGCCACGCTTTCCCCCCGAAATGCCGGCTCCAACCCACTGGAACTTCGCGCGATCTTCGCTGCACTGCAAGATCGAGTTTTGTTGACGCGACTCAAGATGAGGCGCACCGTTCCGCCATTGGCCGGATAGAGGATGGGTCCTATGTCTGATGCTGCAATCCTCGCGGACGAAGATCCCCGCGAGTATCATTCGTCGTTCAATCTTGCGCTCGATTCCGCTGCGGGCACGGCTTTCAAATGGCTGGTCCTTGGCCATCTGTTCTTCATAGCGGCGTTGTGCGTGCTCACCTTGGCGAATGTCGCCAACGGGGCGGTGTGGATCACGCCGTTGCTTACCTTGCCCCTGGTATGGGCCGGGCGGAGCCACAAGCTGGTGATGAAGGTCGCCGTGCTGATCGTGGGACTCACCCTGGCGCATTGGGCAGCCGCCCAGCTGGCCAATCAGGTCAGCCTGTCGACCGATCCGATGCGCTTCGGCCTGATCGGCGGCGGCGTCGGCTCCGGGCTGGCACTGCTGTTCGTGCTTGGCAGCGGGCTGGGCCGGCCGGGGATCGCCACGGCGATCTTCGCGGTGTTCGGCACGGCGCTGCTGGCGGGCCTCGGTGCGCTGGTCGTCTATCTCTACATGACGACCGTCACGCCGAACCAGGGCTTCCCGGGCGACTGGCTCCAGCTGCTCAAGATCTATGTGCCCTGGCAGATCGCCTTTGGCTTCGTCCTGGCCAAGGTGCTCCGGCCCGACGGCGGGCTGATCGAGGAGTGATCCTTACCCGGGCTCAGAGGAGCCCGGGCACGAAGCGCTTCACGCGCGCGGCATAGGCGTCATAGTCGGCGCCGAACTGCGTGCGGAGAAGCGCTTCTTCGCGCCGGACGCGCATCCAGGTGCCGATCCAGTAGAGCGGCACGGCGAGGATCAGCCCGCGCCAATGGCCGAGCGCCAGCGCCATGACGAGGATCCAGGCGAACAGCGCGATGTAGATCGGGTTGCGGACCACCGCGAACGGTCCCCAGGTGACGAGCTGGTGATCGTCGCGGGTGCGCGCGACGATCGCCCAGTTGCGGCCCATTGCCCGCGAGGAGGCGAAGAACAGCCCGATCACGGCGGCGGCAAGCGCGAACACCGCGATCATTTCAGCGATCGCGGTGCCGTCCGGCGCTCCGAGGATCAGCTTGAGCGGACCAAATCCCACCACGAAAAAGGCCAGGCCCTGCACCGCCACGCCGAGCATCGAGCCCGAATCGCGCTGCCTGGTGACCTCGCTGCCCGCCGGCCCGCGCCTGGCGCGGGCAATCAGCAGCATCGCGACCCAGACGAGCAGGCTGGCCGACAGGATGGCGACCGCGTAGACGCTGGTGGGCTCGGGATGGACCAGTCCGATCATCGGTTACCTCCGATAGGCGTAGCGCTGAAACGCATCGACCGCCGCCGAATATTTGAGGATGCGCGAGTCCGGATCGACGATGACATGCGCGCCGGCCGGCACGTTCAGCGTCGCGGTGCCGCCCGGCATCTCGACCTTTTTCACCTTGCCGTCGATCGACACTTCGACCGGGAGCGGGAAGGGCTTGTCGTTCGCCACCTTCCATTTGAGCGTCAGCGTGTCGCCCTGGCGCTGCTCGATCAGCTTCGGCAGCTCGGCCTGGTAGAGATAGACGTCGAAGAACCATTGCAGGTCCTGGCCGGTGACCTGCTTCACATAGCCGATGAACTCGGGCGTGGTCGCGAAGCGCGGCTTGAAATTGCCGGGCTTGGGATCGGTGCGGCCATAGACGAGCAGGCGCGTGGCATCGAGGAACTTGTCGTCGCCGATCAGGTTGCGCAGCGTGTGGAGGATCCAGGCGCCCTTGACGTAGATGTCCTGGCCGGGGCCGCCATTCTCCTCTTCATAGACCTGTTCCTCGGTGCGGATCTGGCCCGAGACGATCGGCGCATGGTTGGTGATCGAGAGGCGGAAATCCTCCATCATGATCGCATAGCGCGCCTCGCCCTCGCGCCAGCGGCCGTAGAGCGGCTGCATATACTGGGCGAAGCCCTCGTGGAGCCAGTAATCGTCCCAGTTGCCGGCCGACATCTGGTTGCCGAACCATTCATGGCCGAGCTCGTGCTGGAAGATCTCGTCGAAGCCCGAGGGGTATTGCTTGTAGTTGTTGCCATAGGCGTTGATCGTCTGGTGCTCCATGCCGAGATGCGGGGTCTCCGCGACGCCCACCTTCTCGTCGCCCCAGGGATAGGGGCCGATCACGCTCTCGTAGAAATCGAGCGACGGCGCGAACTCGTCGAACAGCTTCTTCGCCTTCTCGTCGCGCCCGGGCAGATACCAATATTGCATCGGGATCGTGTTGCCGAAGCGGCTCTTATAGTCGGCCTGGAGCAGCTTGTAGGGTGCGATCTGCAGCGTCACCGAATAGGGATTGGGGCTGCGCGCGGACCAGTTCCAGGTCGAGCGGCCATCGGCCAGCTCGTCCACCTTCACCAGCTTGCCGTTGCCGGCGGCCTTCAGCCCCTTGGGCACGGTTATGTGCAGGTCGACGGTATCCGGCTCGCCGCGCGGGAAATCGAGGCAGGGCCAGAACAGGTCGCAGCCATAGCCCTCGGCGGTGCTGGCGATCCAGGGCTGGCGATCCGCGCCCGGCGTCTTCGCCCAGACCATGCCGTCATCCCAGGGCGCGCGCACCGCGACGTGGGGCGTGCCGCCATAGACGATCTTCACCACCACCTTGCCGCCAGCCTTGAGCGGGTGGGGCAGGGTGACGGTGAGCCGCCCTTCCGGATTGCTCCAGTCCGCGGCGGTCAGCGCCTTGCCGTCCACGCTCACCGCGCTGACCGGCAGGTTCTTGTCGAGATCGATCTGCAGCGACTTCTGCGCGATCGCGCTGGTGATCGTCAGCGTGCCCGTGCCCTCGATCCGCTGCTTGTCGGGGAACACCTCGATCGCGAGATCGGCATGATCGAGGTGCAGCGCGGCGCGCTCGGGGCTGATCGGGCCGCCCGATTCCTGGGTGGTCGGGGTGATCGGCGGCTCGCCGGGCTTGATCGTCTGCGCGCCCGCGGAGGTGGCGGCAAGCGCGAGAGCGGAGGCGGCGAGGAACAGGGACGTGCGGATGGAAGCCTCCTTCAGGCAAATGCGATTCGAGGTGCGGCGGGCGCCATGTAGAAACTGAACGACTTGAAACACGGCTTGGCAAGGCGCGGGGGGACGGGTTTCTCCCCGCAGCGGGCGATTGCGACCGCAAAAAAGCTTGCCCGTGCCGCAATGGGAAGCAACACTCCACAGCCTAAGAGCGTTCGCCGATTGATGCGGGCTCCGCGGCCACCATATAATGGAGGATAGGAGCCCTGTACGGGCTCAGGAGTATTCATGAAGCAGTCCTACCCCGTTCTTCCCCTTCGGGATATCGTCGTCTTCCCGCACATGATCGTGCCGCTGTTCGTGGGCCGCGACAAGTCGGTCGCCGCGCTCGAGGCAGCGATGGCCGACGACAAGGAGATTTTCCTCGTCGCGCAGCTCGATCCGGCAGAGGACGATCCCGGCCGCGAAGACCTGTATGATACCGGCGTCTCCGCCGAAGTCCTCCAGCTGCTCAAGCTGCCCGACGGCACCGTGCGCGTGCTCGTCGCCGGCAAGGAGCGCGGCTCGCTCGTCACGATGCAGGAGGGCGGCGCCTTCCTGACCGCCGAGGTTGCGCCGATCGACGACGATGCCGTCGAGGGCAGCGAGATCCAGGCGCTGATGCGTTCGGTCGTCGACCAGTTCGAGAATTACGCCAAGCTCAACCGCAAGCTGCCGGCCGAGACCGCGGTGCAGCTCGGCGAGCTGGATGACGCGTCGCGCCTGGCCGACGCGGTTGCCGCCAATATCGCGGTGAAGGTCTCCGACAAGCAGTCGCTGCTGGTCGAGACCAATCCGATGAAGCGTCTCGAGATGGTGTTCGCCTTCATGGAGGGCGAGCTTGGCGTGTTGCAGGTCGAGAAGAAGATCCGCAGCCGCGTGAAGCGCCAGATGGAGAAGACGCAGCGCGAATATTATCTCAACGAGCAGCTCAAGGCGATCCAGCGCGAGCTGGGCAATGAGGGCGAGGAAGGCGATGGCGACGAAGTCGCCGAGCTGACCCAGAAGATCGCCACGCTCAAGCTGTCGAAGGAAGCGCGCACCAAGGCCCAGTCGGAGCTCAAGAAGCTCAAGACCATGGCGCCGATGAGCGCCGAGGCGACGGTGGTACGCAACTATCTCGACGTGCTGCTCGGCCTGCCCTGGGGCAAGAAGTCTAAGCTCAAGAAGGACATCGCCGAGGCGCAAGGCGTGCTCGACGAGGACCATTATGCGCTCGAGAAGGTCAAGGACCGGATCGTCGAGTATCTCGCGGTCCAGGCACGCACCAACAAGCTGAAGGGGCCGATCCTGTGCCTCGTCGGCCCGCCGGGCGTCGGCAAGACCTCGCTGGGCAAGAGCATCGCCAAGGCGACCGGGCGCGAGTTCATCCGCCAGTCGCTGGGCGGCGTGCGGGACGAAGCCGAGATCCGCGGCCACCGCCGCACCTATATCGGCTCGCTGCCGGGCAAGATCGTGACCAACCTGAAGAAGGCCGGCACGAGCAACCCGCTGTTCCTGCTCGACGAGATCGACAAGCTCGGCCAGGACTTCCGCGGCGATCCCGCCTCGGCGCTGCTCGAGGTGCTGGATCCGGAGCAGAACAACAAGTTCAACGATCACTATCTGGAGATCGACATCGATCTTTCGGACGTGATGTTCGTGTGCACCGCGAACTCGCTGAACCTGCCGCAGCCGCTGCTCGATCGCATGGAGATCATCCGTCTCGAGGGCTATACCGAGGACGAGAAGGTCGAGATCGCCGAGCGCCACCTGATCGAGAAGCAGATCGAGGCGCATGGCCTGAAGGAAGGTGAGTTCACGCTCACGCCGGAAGGCCTGCGCAAGCTGATCCAGCAATACACCCGCGAGGCGGGCGTGCGTACGCTGGAGCGGGAGATCGCCAAGCTCGCCCGCAAGGCGCTGCGCAAGATCCTGGAAGGCAAGGCCGAGAGCGTGACGATCACGCCCGAGAACCTTCACGAGTTCGCGGGGGTGCAGAAATATCGCCACGACATGGGCGAGGAAGAGAACCAGATCGGCGCGGTCACCGGCCTGGCCTGGACCGAGGTCGGCGGCGAGCTGCTGACCATCGAGAGCGTCACCGTGCCCGGCAAGGGCGCGATCAAGACGACCGGCAAGCTGGGCGACGTGATGAAGGAATCGGTCGAGGCCGCGTTCAGCTTCGTCAAGGCGCGCAGCCCGGTCTATGGCATCAAGCCGAGCCTGCTCCAGCGCAAGGACATCCATGTCCACCTGCCGGAAGGCGCGGTGCCGAAGGATGGTCCGTCGGCCGGCATCGGCCTGGTTACCGCGATCGTCTCGACGCTCACCGGCGTGTCGGTGCGCAAGGACATCGCGATGACCGGCGAGGTCACGCTGCGTGGCCGCGTGCTGCCGATCGGCGGCCTCAAGGAGAAGCTGCTCGCGGCGCTGCGCGGCGGCATCAAGACCGTGCTGATCCCGGACGAGAACCAGAAGGACCTCGCCGAGATTCCGCAGAACATCCGTGACGGTCTCGAGATCGTGCCGGTCAAGCATGTCGACGAGGTGCTGCGCCTGGCGCTCACCGAGCCGCTCACGCCGATCGACTGGACCGAAGCCGACGAACTGGCCACCCAGCCGCCGGCGGCCTCCACCGGAATGGGGGATCCCCTGCATCATTGATGCAGGGCAACCCATCCGTTCGCCGACCGTAACCTTTTCGTCACTTCGAGGGAAAAGCGGGTCGAAACGTTTTGACAGTCCGGGCGGCGGCGTGCTGACGTGATCGCTCGGCCTGCCGCCGCGACTCGCGTATTTCTGCGTAATTCATGAGGGGGAAAGTCACGAAATGAACAAGCAAGAGCTGATCGGACAGGTCGCCGATACCTCGGGCCTTGGGAAGGGCGATGCGAGCAAGGCTGTCGAAGCCGTGTTCGATGCCATCCAGGCCGCGCTCAAGAAGGGCGATGAGGTTCGCCTGGTCGGCTTTGGCACCTTCTCGGTCAGCAAGCGCAAGGCGTCGACGGGCCGCAACCCGCGCACGCGCGAGCCGATGACCATCAAGGCGTCGAACCAGCCCAAGTTCAAGGCGGGCAAGGGCCTCAAGGACGCAGTCAACTAAGACTGCACAAATGCGGGTTTTGGGACTGGACAGCTGGGGCTGGTCCGCCTAAAGGCCCGCTTCCCATTTCGGCCGCAAGGGTTTTCGAACCTGGCCAATGGGCGCGTAGCTCAGTGGTAGAGCACACCCTTCACACGGGTGGGGTCGTAGGTTCAATCCCTACCGCGCCCACCATTACAAGCCCGTTGGTCCCCGCGACCGGCGGGCTTTTTGGTTTGCCGCTCGGCCGGAATCGGGCGGCGTCTGCATCAGCACAGCACCCGTTCGGCGCATCCCCGACCCACGAAAGGGGAGGGTTCATGCCGTTTCGCAAGACTATCCTGGCGGTTGCGCTGCTGGGGCTGCTGGCCGCATGTAGCGACGGCTGCGGGAACGATATCGTTTCCAGGGTCGATGCGCCGGGTGGTGCCCTGAGCGCCGTGATGTTCCAGCGCGACTGCGGCGCGACAACCGGCTTCACCACCCAGGTTTCGATCCTGCGCGCGGGCGAGGCGCTGGCGGGAAAGGGCAATGTCTTCATCGCGGATGACGACCACGGTGCCGCGAGGGTTGGCCCTTGGGATGGGCCCTGGGCCGATATCCGGTGGCTGGGTCCGGATCATCTCCGCATCCGCTATGCCGCGAAGACGCGCGTTTTCCTCAAGCAGGAATCGATGGCAGGCGTCCGCGTGACCTACCAGCTGGCGAACGAATGATTGCTGGACCGCGCAAGGATATTGCGCGCGTTTCAACGCCGTGACACACCTGTCCCCAGACGCGCCTAAACGTCTCAATTCGGGGGACCTCCATTGAAGAAATATCTGCTGCTCGCATCGGCCATGGCCGCCCTGGCCGTGCCTGCGATCGGTTTCAGCCAGCAATCCGCCGCGCCCGTCGCGGCCGGTGCGGGTGCCGATGCCGCCGCCACGCGCTACGGCGCCTGGGGCTTCGACCTGACCGGCATGGACAAGAGCGTGAAGCCGGGTGACGACTGGTACCGCTTCGTCAACGGCGCCTGGAACGATCGCACCCAGATCCCGGCCGACCGTTCGTCCTTCGGCGCCTTCGCGGTGCTGCGCGACCTGTCCGAAGTGCGCCTGCGCAGCCTGATCTCGGGCTATAGCGCCACCGACGCCGGGCATCCCGACCGGATGAAGGCGGCGATCCTCTACAGCGGCTTCATGGACGAGGCGCTGGCCGAGAAGCTCGACGCGCAGCCGCTCACCGAGCGCCTGGGCGCGATCCGCGCGGTTTCGTCCAAGAGCGAGATGAGCGGGTTGATGGGCCGCTCGCTCGGCGGCTTCGGTGCCAGCTTCTTCGGCGCCGGCGTGAGCGACGATGCCAAGAACCCGGACGTCTATGCGCTCTATCTGCGCCAGTCGGGCCTGGGGCTGGGCGACCGCGACCTCTATCTCGACGCCAAGTTCGCGCCGCAGGTTGCGCGCTACAAGCAATATGTCGCGCAGATGCTCGGCATGGCCGGCTGGGCCGATGCCGAGGCGGCGGCCGACAAGGTGGTCGCGCTGGAGACCAGCATCGCCAAAGCGCACTGGACCCGCGTGCAGAGCCGCGACCGCGACAAGACCTATAACCCGGTTACGCCCACCGAGCTCAAGGTGCAGGCCCCGGGCTTCGACTGGGATGCGTTCTGGGCGGGCGCCGGCCTGTCCAGCGCCGATCGCGTGATCGTCGCGCAGAACACCGCGATCCCGGCGATCGCCAAGGTGTTCGCCGATACCGATCTCGACACGCTCAAGGCGTGGCAGGCCTTCCGCACCGCGGACGATATCTCGCCGCTGCTCTCGAAGCGCTTCGTCGACGCGCAGTTCGACTTCCGCTCGAAGTTCATGAACGGCCAGCCCCAGCAGCGGGACCGCTGGAAGCGCGCGGTGGCGTTCACTGAGCGTGGCATCGGCGAGGGCGTGGGCCGCGACTATGTCGCGCTCTATTTCCCGCCGGCCTCCAAGGCGAAGATGGACACGCTGGTCGCGAACCTGCGCGTCGCGCTTGCCGGGCGGATCAACAACCTCGCCTGGATGAGCCCGGCGACCAAGGAGCAGGCCCAGGCCAAGCTCAAGGGCTTCACCGTCAAGATCGGCTATCCCGACAAGTGGCGCGACTATAGCGCGCTCGACGTGAAGGCGGGCGACCTGGTCGGCAATGCCGAGCGTTCGGGCCGGTTCGAATGGGACTATCGCCGCAAGCGGCTGGGCGGTCCGGTCGACAAGGCCGAATGGGGCATGACCCCGCAGACGGTGAACGCCTATTACAACTCGGTGAAGAACGAGATCGTCTTCCCGGCGGCGATCCTGCAGGCGCCGTTCTTCGATCCGCAGGCGGACGACGCGATCAACTATGGCGGCATCGGCGGCGTGATCGGCCACGAGATCAGCCATGGCTTCGACGACCAGGGCCGCAAGTCGGACGGCAATGGCGTGCTGCGCGACTGGTGGGCGCCGGAAGACGCCGCCAAGTTCGAAGCGCAGGCGGTGCGCTTCGGCGCGCAGTACGAGGCGTACAGCTTCGAGGGGCTGCCGGGCGTCCACATCAACGGCCGCGCCTCGATGGGCGAGAATATCGGCGATCTCGGCGGCGTGCTGATCGCGCTCGATGCCTATCACCAGTCGCTGGGCGGCAAGAAGGCCAAGGTGATCGACGGCTTCACCGGCGACCAGCGCTTCTTCCTCGGCTGGGGCCAGGTGTGGCGGACGCTGTTCCGCACCGAGGCGCTGCGCCAGCAGCTGGTCGGTGACCCGCACTCGCCGGGCCAGGTCCGCGCGGTGAACCCGCTGCGCAACGTCGATGCCTGGTACGAGGCGTGGAAGATCACGCCGGACCAGAAGCAATATGTCGCGCCGGCGGACCGCGTACGCATCTGGTGAGATGATCGTCCTTGGATGAGCGAAGGCCCATCGGTCAGTGACCGGTGGGCTTTTTCGTTTCCGCGTGGAATTCGATCCACATGCCGTTGGTGCGTGCCGGAGGTACAAATATGCCGCCGCCGCGTTCGAGCGGAGCGGCGCTAGAAATGGCGCGGATCAGCCTTCGCGCCTTCGCCAGATCATCGACCCCGATCGATACGCCCAGTATCGGCCGGCCGGCCAGTTGCTGGAAATGAGCGGGAAGCAGCACGATCTCGCCCTTGGGGAGTATCGCGACCGGGGCCGTGGTGCAGGTCGCAAGGCAGACTCTGCGCGCATGAAATCGGCCGCCGAGCAACTCGATCATCGTACGGACCGGGCGCGGATCGGTTGGCGCCAGCCAGACGCGGTCGATGCCGCGCGCACCATTGGCGTGGCGGAAATGCTCGGGGCGGTCGGTAGGCGACGGCGCGCGGGTTCCGAAGAAGAAGGCGCGGAGCGGGCCGGTTTCGAAGCCGGGTGCGCCATCCTCGTCCCGGACGCCGAGAGGGGCTAATGCCCGCACGGTCAGGGGCATGTCTCGCACAAAGAGGCTGAGGAATGCGGGGCTATTTCCTTGTGCGAGCAGGCGACGATATTCGGTGGTCAGTGGATCCACAGCGGCGGGGGTGGTGATCAGTTCGATCGAACTACCATCAGCGAACTTTGCGTGGGCGTTGCGGATGCCATTGTTATGAGGTCGTCCGGGCTTGAGCGTGAAACCCAGAGCCCGGAACCGAGCCTGCGCCGCTTCGAGATCGTCGATGGCCATTGGCATATGATCGACGCCAAGAAGCAAGGGCGTGGGGGCGGAGGCGCTCGCGCCGAGCAGCCAGAGCGCGAGCGCGGGGCGGCTCATTGGGCCTTGCCGGCCTTCTCGTCCGCGAGCCGCTCCGCCAGCGCCTTTGCGGAGCGATCGGCATAGGCACGGCAGGCGCCCGGATCGATATAGGGATTGGGTCGCACGCCCCTGGTGAAGCGCGCATATTTCTCGACGCCGCCCGAATTGTCGGGGTGCGCGCTGAACATAATGTCGCAGGGCATCGCGCGGAATTTCGCGTGGGAGGCGCGGAAGCTCGCCACCACTTCGGGATGCCTGGTGAAGCGATAGCCGTTCGCCGCGACCGGATTGATGCTCGAGGCGAAGACGATCGTCTTGCAGGCGCGGCCCTCGCAGCTCCGCCAGGTCCAGCTCATGCTGCCCGGCGTATGGCCCGGCGTGGCGCGTGCGGTGACCGTGACATTGCCCAGCCGGATCGCCTCGCCATCCTTCACCGACCGTACGCGCGAGACGGCGGGGAAGGGCACCAGCCAAGCCGCCTGGGGATCGTCCGGCGTGCTCATGCCCTGCTTCAATGCGGTGACCGCCCAGCTGCCGGCCAGCACGGTCGCGCCGCTGTCGCGCACCAGCGCGGCGAGGCCGCCGGCATGATCGAAATGCGGCTCGGTGCTGAGGATCAGCTTCACGTCCTCGATCCGGAAGCCGAGCTTCCTGAGGTTCGCCTCGACCGAGCGGACGGATTGCGGCACGGCGCCGTCGATCAGGATCAGCCCCTTGCCGGTGTCGATCAGCGCGACGTTCATCCCCTCGAACCCGACCAGATAGGTGCTGCCATGGACGCGGATCGGTGCCTGGGCCCCGATCCACTTGGCGGCGGCCTCGGGTGCGATCGGCCGGGTGAGCGGGTCGTCCTGCTGCGGGGTGGCGGCGGTGGTGAGCAGGGCGAGGGCGGCAAGATGGATCGACTTCATCCGGGGCTCCTTGGTTGGCGCCGCATGCAATGATCCATGTGCGGGACCCCGCACAAACCACCATTTCTGGGAGGAGCCATTAGCGGGATTGATGGCTCGCGCGCCGATGCCTAAGCGCGGCTCGGGTATCGATCGGGAGTGAAGGCGTGCTCTGGGCAGTGGCGACGGTGGCGGCGGCGGGATTTCAGGTGGGCCGCAATGCGCTCCAGCGGGGCATGATGTCGAATACCGGCCCCTGGGGCGCGACGCTGGTGCGATTCCTGTTCGGCCTGCCCTTCTCGCTGGTCTTCACCGCGATCGCCTTCGCGCTCAGCCCGCATCTCGATCCGCAGTTCGGCTGGGAATTCTGGTGGCCGGCGCTGACCGGCGCGGCGGCGCAGGTGATCGCCACCGCCGCGCTGCTGCTCGCCATGCACCATGCCGGCTTCGCGGTGGGCACCGCGCTCCAGCAGAGCTCGGTGCCGCTCGCGGCCACGGTCGGGCTGGTCGTGTTCGGCGACAACCTCTCCACGCTCGGCTGGGTGGGCGTTGCCGTGACGACGCTGGGCCTGGCACTGCTGGTCTGGCCGAAGAAGATCGAAGGCGCGCATCATCCGGTGCTGGGCGTCACCTATGGCGTGATCTCGGGCCTGTTGTTCGGCTTCGCGCTCAATGCCTTTCGCCATGCCGGGCTGCGGCTCGAGCCGCACCATCCCTGGTTCTCCGCCATGGCGTGCGTCGCGATCGTCCAGGCGGTGCAGGCAGGCGGGCTCGGGCTCTACCTTGCCATTCGCGATCGCGCCGCGCTGGTCGCCGTGGCCAAGGGCTGGCGCCAGTCGCTGGGCGCGGGCCTGTTCGGCGCGCTCGCTTCGTCGGGCTGGTTCCTGGCGCTCAACCTGGCGCCGGCCGCCGCGGTGCGGGCGCTGGGCGTGATCGAGATGCCGATCGCCGCCGCTGCCGGCCATCGGCTGTTCCGCGAGAAGCTGAGCCTGCGCCAGACGCTGGGAGTCATGGTCATCGCCGCCGGCGTGGCGATGACGGCGATGTATTGAGACGGAGCGGTAC
>JAEXLC010000247.1 GCA_023445495.1 Pseudomonadota bacterium
CCCGGGCCCCGGGGGGGGGGGCCCGGGACTGGATCGTCGAGGTGCCGATCGACTGGTAGCTGAGCCAGCGGAACAGCTCGCCGAAGCCGGGGATCTCCTTTTCCTGCACGCGCGCCAGCGCCTCGGGCGTGACGTCGCGGCCGGTGACGCCGGTGCCGCCGGTGGTGAGTACCACCTCGACCTGGGGATCGTCGATCCAGCCTTCGAGCCGGGCGGCGATGCGGTCGGCATCGTCGGTGATGATCTCGCGCGCTGCCAGGATATGGCCGGCGGCGGTCAGGCGCTCGACGAGGCGGTCGCCCGAACGGTCGTCGGCCAGGGTCCGGGTGTCGGAAACAGTCAGCACCGCGATCCGCACGGGGCGGAAGGCGATCGCATTATCGATTGGCATTGCCGTCCTGGTGGAAGGCGAGCTTGCGCGCGCTGAGCTTCACGGCGGCAGGACCCTGCATGCCCGGGAATTTCGGCCACATGCCCTGCGCCAGCGCCTCGCGGCTGCTCGACTTCCGCCCTTCCTGGTTCTCGTACATCCAGTAGTTGCGGAGCACGACCATCACATAGCCGCGCGTCTCCCAGTACGGGATGCTCTCGATATAGAGCAGCGGATCGCCGCCATCCTTGATGAGCGCGTTCCAGTTGGCGACCGGGGTGGGGCCGGCATTGTAGGAGGCGATCACCTTGGGCAGCAGGCCGCCGGTGAAGGGCTGGTCGCGCAGCTGCTCGAGATAGGACTGGCCGATCTCCATGTTGACCGACGGCTTGGTCAGGTCGCTGGCGGCATAGTTGACGCCGTGGCGGCGGCCGATGTCGATCGCGGCGCCAGTCTTCACCTGCATCAGGCCCATCGCGCCGGCGGCGCTGCGGATCTCCGAGTTGAAGCGCGATTCCTGGAGCGTGTGCGCGAAGACCAAAGCCTTGTCGACGCGCCAGCCGCCGGCGGGCGTCCAGTTCGGCGCCGGATAGCGGGCGGCGGTGAGCGGCTGGGTGCCCTGGGGGCAGTTATGGGTGAGCCAGAGCTGGGTGGAGGGCAGGCTCAGCCGGCCGGCAAGGCGGGTGAGTGCGACATGCTCGGACGGCGACCCGATCTTGGCCTGGTAGCGCAGCACCTCGTCGGCCAGGCCATCCTCGTCGATCTCGACCAGGGCGGCGGCGACACGGACATTGGGGCGGCGCTCCAGCGCGCGCCAGTCCTCGGCGACGAACCTCTCGGCCTTGGCCGGCTTGTCCTCGATGCCGAGCGCCGACTTGGCGAGCAGGCCGTAGAAGGTCTCGCCATATTGGGTGGCGGCGCGCAGCTTCACCTCGACCTTGTCGGGATGGCCGCACGCCATTTCGGCGCGCGAGCCCCAATAGAGGCCGGCGGAGCGCAGCTCGGTATCGGCGGCGCGGGTGGCGACGCGCTCGAAGGCGGCGGTGGCGCCGGCGCAATCCTGCTCGCGCCAGGCGGCGAGCCCGGCGACCCAGTCGGCCTGCGGGGCCCAGTCGCCCGCGCCGTCCTGCGCCTTGGCGGCGACGCGGCGGGCATTGTTGTCGTCGCCTGCGACATAATAGATCCAGGCTACCTTCTGCTGCCACTCGGTCCGGGCCTCGGGCGTGAGATCGGCTTCAAACCTGCTGACCACGCCCTCGGCCTCGAGACCCTGATCGGCCTTCACATAGGGCTGAATGGCGAGCGCGATCTCGGTGGCGGCGGTGTCGCTCTTGATCGAGCGGGCGCGCTGGCGGACCGGCGCGCCGTCATACCAGACGAGGCGGGCGGCGGCGGGGATCGCGGGCGTGGAGAGCGCGCCGCGGGTCTTCGCCATGCGGCTGAGCTGGTCGGCCTGGGGCAGCTCGGGCGCGTCGCTGATCAGCTGGAGCAGCGGCGCGAGCTCGACCTTGGGCGAGTTCTTTGCGGTGTAGAGCTCGGCGCGGGCGATCGCGTGGAGCGGGCCCGGCTTCATCGAATCGAGCTGGATCTGGGCATCCTGCCAGCGCTGGGCGCGGATCGCGGCGAACACCTTGCGGTATCCGTCCTTCTGGTCGCTGTCGAGCTGCGAGGGGATGCCGTCGCCTTCGCGCGGGGCAGGGGCGCCGGCGCCGTCCTCGGCGCCGTTCGAATGGGTGGTACCGGCCGGGAGATTGGCGGGGTTGGCAGTGCCGCCGCTCGAAACATCGGCCGCATGGGCGAGAGCCGGCGACGCGAGCAGCGTGGCGGCAAGCAGGATACGCATGGTCACAGGCTCCCCCGGGTCAACAGCAACAAATGCTTCCAGGCTTCGCTTTTGGCGGCCGGCCGATCCAGCAGGAAGCGCGGATGCAGGCTCGCAACAGCCTGTGTATGTCCGCCAAAATGGTTAACATCCACTAAACCATTTGCCGGCGGGCCGTCATTCGTCCCGGCTACCGCACGGCTCGCCGTTTGACCCAGAATCAACAGCTTGGCGGGCTGGAGTAGCTTCAAATGGTGGCGGGTGATCTCGATCAGCCGCTCTTCCTGATCGGGCGGGATTCGGCCGGCCAGTGGCCGGGCCACGGCGAGCGAGACGAAATACACCGAATCGCGCGCGACTCCGGCGGCGGTGAGCATGCGCGAAAACAGCTTTCCGGCGGGGCTGTCGCCCAGAAGCGCGTCCTGATCGTCGCTTTCCGGCATGTCGGTGAGCACGACGAGCGGGGCGTTGACGGGGCCCGCGGGCGCGATTTTCGGCGTCAGCCAGCCGGCCTCCGGCACGGTCTCGCCGGTGCGCCAGGCGGTGAAGGCGGCAAGCGTGTCGGGCAGGACCTCGGGCTGGGGCGACGTTACGGCAGCCTGCGCAACCTGCACGGGCGCGGGCCGCGCGAGCCAGTCGCGAGCCTCATCCTCCTGAAGGGTTTCGACCCCCGCATCGCGCCACCATTCGAGTGCGCTCGCAAGGGTACGCCCCCAATCCGCTGTGTATTCGCCTCCCACCGCTCCTAAGAGTCACGGCTTGACGGGCGGGTCAATCTGCCTTCATCGACCAAGGGACAGGACGTTGCCAGCATGCGACGACAAGCGGTGCGGCGCGTTCAAGGCCAAGATTATGAAGGATGCGATGATGAGCGAACGGGAGTCGATGCCCTATGACGTCGTGATCGTCGGGGCGGGCCCTGCGGGCCTTTCTGCGGCGATCCGGCTGAAGCAGCTGGCCACGGAAGCAGACAGCGAGCTTTCGGTGTGCATCCTGGAGAAGGGCTCCGAAGTGGGCGCCCATATCCTGTCCGGCGCGGTGATCGATCCCAAGGCGCTCGACGAGCTGCTGCCGAGCTGGCGCGAGGATGGCTGCCCGCTTGCAGCCACGCCGGTGACCGAGAATCATCACTGGGTGCTGAGCGAGAAGGGCAAGTCGGGATATCCCGAGTTCCTCACCCCGCCGTTCCTGCACAACAAGGGCACCTATACTGGCTCGCTGGGCAATCTCTGCCGCTGGCTGGCGGGCAAGGCCGAGGAGCTGGGCGTCGAGATCTTCCCGGGCTTCGCCGCGGCGGAGATCCTCTATCACGACAATGGCAGTGTGAAAGGCGTCGCCACCGGCGACATGGGCGTGGCACGCGACGGCGAGCACAAGGGCGATTACCAGCCCGGGCTTGAGCTGCACGCCAAATACACTTTCTTCGCGGAAGGGTGCCGCGGGCATCTGACCAAGCAGCTGATCCGCAATTTCGAGCTCGACAAGGACAGCCAGCCGCAGATCTACGGCCTCGGCATCAAGGAGCTGTGGGACATCGATCCCGCGCTGCACGTGCCGGGCCGGGTGATCCATACCCAGGGCTGGCCGCTGACCGACGGCGCCAATGGCGGCGGCTTCCTCTATCACCAGGCCGACGGGCAGGTCGCGCTCGGCTTCGTCACCTGGCTCAACTACAAGAACCCCTATCTCTCGCCCTTCCAGGAGATGCAGCGCTGGAAGACGCACCCGGAGATCGCGGCGATCCTCAAGGGTGCCAAGCGCGTCTCCTATGGTGCCCGCGCCATCTCGGACGGCGGCTTCCAGGCAGTGCCCAAGCTGGTCGCGCCGGGCGCCGCGCTGATCGGCGACGCGGCGGGCTTCCTCAACGTGCCGCGGATCAAGGGCACCCACACCTCGATGAAGAGCGGCATGATGGCGGCCGAGGCGGCCTTCGCTGCGGTCGGCGCCGGGCGCGAAGCGGACGAGCTGGCGGCGTACCCGCAAGCCTATGAGAAGAGCTGGGTCTACAAGGAGCTGCGCGGCGTCCGCAACGTCGCGCCTTTGGTCAAGAAGTTCGGCGATACCTGGGGCACGATGCTCGCCGGCGTGGCGATGTGGAGCGAGCTGATCGGCCTGCGCTGGCCGTTCACGATGAAGCACAAGCCCGATAACGAGGGCATGTGGCACGCATCGGTGGCACCGAAGATCGACTATCCCAAGCCCGACGGCGTGCTGACCTTCGACCGGCTCTCCTCGGTGTTCCTGTCGAACACCAATCACGAGGAGGACCAGCCGGTCCATCTTACGCTGAAGGACCCGGAAATTCCGATCGGCTACAATCTTCCGGTGTACGCCGAGCCGGCGCAACGCTACTGTCCGGCGGGTGTTTACGAAGTTGTCGGAGAAGGCGACGATCTGCGCTTCCAGATCAACGCGCAGAATTGCGTCCACTGCAAGACGTGCGACATCAAGGATCCTACCCAGAACATCAACTGGGTGGTGCCCGAGGGTGGCGGCGGACCCAATTACCCGAACATGTAGCCTCACGCTCGCGCTGCTGCTGGCCCTCCCGGCAGCGGCGCAGCAGCAGGTAGCGCCCGAGATCGACCTGCGCGACTATGCCCGCGCCCGCGCCGCCGATGCGGCGGGGGAGCCGGTGCTCGCTGCCCCCGGCTATGCCCGGGCACTCTCGGCCGTCCCCGACGACAAGGTGCTGGCGATGCGCGCCTATCGCCAGGGGCTGGCGGCGGGGGACTATGCCCTGGCCAGCCGCGCCGCTGCCGCGCTGGTGCAGGCCAGGGCCGCGCCGCCCGATACCGACATCCTCGCTTTGGCCATGGCACTGCACGGCCGCGACCGGCTGGGCGCCGACAAGGCGCTGGAGCGGATGTCCAAGGCGCAGCTCGACTTTCTGGTGCCGGTGCTCGCCGCCTGGCTGGCGCTGGACCGGGGCGAGGATCCGCTGCCGCTGCTCGACACCGCGCGTGGCAACCCGCTGGCGGCGCGCTTCACCAATCGCCA
The DNA here is from genome assembly GCA_023445495.1 of Pseudomonadota bacterium. Lineage (GTDB taxonomy): Bacteria > Pseudomonadota > Alphaproteobacteria > Sphingomonadales > Sphingomonadaceae > Sphingomonas. Next base: position 5,193 of record JAEXLC010000247.1, read on the forward strand.
CCGCGCATTGCTGCTGATCGCCACCGGCAAGACCGACCAGGGCCTGTTCGCGCTCGCTGCCGCGCGGGGCACCGAAGACGCGCCCGATGTGCGGATCGACGCGGGCATCGCGCTGCTCCGCACCGGCCGCAAGCGCGAGGCCGAGCGCGTGTTCGGTGACTTTGCCGGCGCCACCAGCGCGTGGCGCAAGCGTGAGGCGAAGGCCGGCAAGCCCGATGCCGCGTTCGGTGCCGCCCATGCCTTCCTCAACCTTGCCGGCGATCTGGGCGGGGAGGAGATGGCGCCGCTGTCGATCCTGCTCACCCGCGCCGCGCTGCTGCTCGATCCGCAGGAGGAGCGTGCCCGGCTGCTGCTCGCCGAGGCGCTGTCCAAGAGCGGCGCGACCGAGCTGGCGCTGCAGACGCTGGCCGGGGTGCGCGCCGATGGACCCTTTGCCCGGGGCGCCGCGGCTGGCCGGGTCTCCGCGCTGAGCCGCGCCGATCGCCTGCCCGAGGCGCTGGCCGAGGCCAGGGCGCTCGCCGGGGCGGGCAATGCCAGCGCCCAGGAGGTCACCGTCTATGGCGAGCTGCTGTTCAAGGCGGAACGCTATGCCGATGCCGCCGAAGCCTTTGGCCGCGCGCTGGACCGGTCGGGCGGCGATGGCGGCTGGGAACTGAACTATCTGCACGGCGCGGCACTCGACCGGGCCGGCAAATGGGATGCGGCGCTGCCGGCGCTCCAGCGCGCAGTGCAGCTGGCGCCCGACGAGCCCGAGGCGCTGACCTGGCTCGGCAATGCCCAGGCCGAGCGCGGCGTCGACCTGCCCGGCGCGCAGGCGCTGCTCGAGCGCGCGCGCCGGATCAAGCCCGAGGATCCCGAAGTCATCGATTCGCTCGGTCGCGCCTATTATGCCGATGGCGACCTGCAAAAGGCGCTGCCGCTGCTCGAGAAGGCGGTACAGCTCGATCCGGGCGGGACCAAGCCCAACGAGCATCTGGGCGATCTCTACTGGAAGCTCGGGCGTCGGGTGGAAGCGCGCTATGCGTGGCGGGCGGCGGAAGTCGCCGCCGAGGCTGAGGATGCCGAGCGGATCAAGGTCAAGCTGGCGAACGGGCTGAACTGATGGTCACCGAGATCGCCAAGGCCAAGCTCAACCTGGCGCTGCACGTCCGCGCGCGGCGGCCCGATGGCTATCATGAGCTGGAGACGCTGTTCGCGTTCGTCGCGGACGGCGATGTCGTGCAGGTCGAGCCGGCCGAGGCCGACAGCTTCACGCTGACCGGGCCGTTCGGCGCGCTGCTCGGCAGGGAGGGGGACAATCTCGTCACCCGGGCAGCTTCGGCGTTCCGCGCGCGCTTCGGCGGCGGCGCGCATGCGATCACGCTCGACAAGCGCCTGCCGGTCGCCTCGGGGATTGGCGGCGGTTCGGCCGATGCGGCGGCGACCTTGCGGGCGCTGGGCGCGCTGCATGGGGTCGCGACCGAGGACATGTTCGACATTGCCGACCGGCTGGGCTCGGACGTGCCGGCCTGCCTGTTCGGCCGCAGTGCGATCGGGCGGGGCAGGGGCGAGCAGCTGGAGCCGGTTCCGGGCCTGCCGGGAACGCCGGTGCTGCTGGTCAATCCGGGCGTTGGGGTTTCCACCGCCGAGGTGTTCCGCCGCTGGGATGGCGTCGATCGCGGGCCGCTGCCGGCCGATCCGCGCGAAGGGCGCAACGACCTGGAACCGCCGGCGCGCGCGATCGCGCCGGTGATCGATGAAGTGCTGGAGGCTTTGGCTGCGTCGCCAGGGGCCAGGCTGGTGCGGATGTCGGGGTCTGGGGCGACCTGCTTCGCGCTGTTCGACAGTGACAGCAGCCGGGACGCGGCGGCGGAGGCGCTGGCGGGGCGCGGGTGGTGGATGCTGGCGAGCAATCTCACTTAACCGTCACCCCGGCCTTGAGCCGGGGTCCCGCTTCTTCTTCGTCGTGG
>JAEXLC010000075.1 GCA_023445495.1 Pseudomonadota bacterium
GGGCGGGGGTTGGCAGGTTCAGCCCTGGGGAGACTGCTGCCACCCCCCGCCAAGCGCAAGGAACAAGGTCACGGTCGCATCGGAGAAGTCCGATTCGGCCTGCGCGAGACTCAGCTCGTTCGAAGCGAGCGAACGCTCGGCATCGAGCACGGTCTGAAACGGCTCGGCGCCGGCGCGGTAGCGCAGGCGCGCGATGCGGGCCGCCTCGCCGCTCTGGTCGCGACCACGGCGCAGCGCCTCGACGCGCTGGCCCTGCGCGACATAGGCGGCAAGCGCCGTCTCGGTATCGCGCAGCGCGGTGAGCCAGGTGCCGTCGAACGTGGCAAGCGCCGCATCCGCCCCGGCCTTGGCCTGGGCGATGCGCGCGCGCGCCACGGTCATGTTCGGGAAGCTGAACGAGAGCAGCGGACCGACGCTGAACCGGAACGACGAACTCTTGAACAGATCCTTCGGATCGAGCGCGGTCGAACCGATCGATCCGCCGATCGAGATGTTCGGATAGAGATCCGCCGTCGCGACGCCGATCTGCGCCGTGGCCGAAGCCAGGCGACGCTCGGCGGCACGGACATCGGCGCGGCGGGCGAGCAGGGTCGCGCCATTGCCGACCGGGATCGCCTGCTCCACCACGGGGACCGTCTCGCAGCCGGCGACGTCGGCCGGCGCTTCCGCTGGCGGCTTGCCGGTGAGTGTCGCGAGGCGGAACAGCGCCGCCTTGCGCTGCGCCTCGAACACCGGGACGGTGGCGCGGGTCTGCTCGAGCAGCGCACCGCCCTGGGCCGTCTCCAGCCCGGTACCGCGGCCACCGGCCTCGAGCCGGCGGGTCAGGTCGAACGTGTCTTCCTGGAGCTTGAGCGTCTGGCTGGCGACCTTGAGCTGCTGGCCGGCGGCACAGGCGTCCGAATAGGCGCGGATCGTCTCGGCGACGACGGTGACGCGGGCCAGGTCATAGGCGGCCTGGCTGGCAGCGACATCCGCCCGCCCCGCTTCGATCCCGCGCGCGATCTTGCCGAACAGATCGACCTGATAGCTCGCGTCGAGACCGACAGTGTAGGTCTCGCCCTCGAACGAGGCGTTGGGGATGCCCATCGCCGCGCCCGGGGTGCGGGCATGCGTCGCCTGCGAGCTCACCGTGGTGCTCGGCAGGAGCTGCGACCGGGTCTCGCGCAGCACGGCACGGGCCTGGCGCAGGTTCGCCGCGGCGACGCGCAGGTCGGTGTTCGCCGCCAGCGCCTCGCCGACCAGCCGGTCGATCACCGGCGTGTCGTAGAGCTTCCACCAATCGGCGGGCGGCTCGTCGGGCACGAAGCCCGGCGCACTCGCCTGACTGAGCTCGCCCTGGGCCGGCGCCTTGGGCGCGGGCGAGACATAGTTGGGGCCGACTGCGCAGCCTGCCAGCGACAGGCCGGCGGCGGTCAAGATGAGGGTCCGCTTCATTGGGCTTCTCCCGTCGCGGTGGCAGGCGTCTGGGTCGGCTCCGGCGGGGCTTGCTCGCTCACCCGACCCCCGCCCCATTTGCGCATCAGCACATAGAAGATCGGGGTGAAGACCAGGCCGAAGATGGTCACGCCGATCATGCCGAACACCACCGCGGTGCCGAGCGACTGGCGCATTTCCTGGCCCGGACCGCTGGCGATCGCCAGCGGGATCACACCGAAGATGAAGGCGAACGAAGTCATCAGGATCGGGCGGAGACGCGAGCGGGCCGCGTGGATCGCCGCATCGAACCGGTTCATGCCCTCTTCCTCGCCCTGCTTGGCGAACTCGACGATCAGGATCGCGTTCTTCGCGGCCAGCGCGATCAGCACGACGAGACCGACCTGGGTGAGGATGTTGTTGTCCATCCCGCGCAGGTTCACGCCGAGCAATGCCGCGAGGATACACATCGGCACGATCAGGATCACCGCGAGCGGCAGGGTGAGCGCTTCATACTGGGCGGCCAGCACGAGGAACACGAACACCACGGCGAGGACGAAGATCAGCGCCGAGGAACTGCCCGCCGCCTTTTGCTGATAGGCAAGGCCGGTCCATTCATAGCCATAGCCCTGCGGCAGCACCTTGGTCGCCATCGCTTCCATCGCCGCGAGCGCATCGCCCGAGGAGACACCCGGCGCCGCCTGGCCCTGCAGCTCGACTGCGGGGAGCAGATTGTAGCGGACCACGCGCGACGATCCGGAATCGCGCACCAGGTTCGCCACCGCCGAGACCGGCACCATCTGCCCGCTCGACGAGCGGACCTGGAGGCGGCCGATATCGTCCATCTGGTCGCGGGCGTTCGGCTCCGCCTGCGCGGTCACGCGGAAGGTGCGGCCGAGCAGATTGAAGTCGTTGACATAGGTCGAGCCGATATAGGTGCCGATCGCGTCGAACACCTGGCTGGGCTGGACGCCGAGCAGCTGCGCCTTGTCACGATCGACATCGGCACGGATCTTCGGCGTCGCGGTGTTGAACAGCGAGAAGACCTGGCTGACCTTATGCTCCTGCATCGCGGCGCCCATCATCGCGCCGGTCGCGCCTTCGAGCCCGCGCCAGCCGCCATTGGCCGACTTGTCCTCGATCATCATCACGAAGCCCGACCCGTTGCCGAGGCCCTGCACCGCGGGCGGTGCGATCATGAAGATGTTGGCGCCGCTGATCTGCCCGGCGATCGCGCCGGTGAGCTGGCCGGCCAGCGCTTCCGCGCTCTGCTTCTTGCCGCGCTCGGACCAGTCCTTGAGCTTGATGAAGATCACGCCCGCGTTCGACGCCTGGCTGAAGCTCGCGCCGTCGAGGCCGGCGAACGCCGCGCCGTCGATCACGCCGTCGGTCTTGGCGGCGATGTCATAGGCCTTGGCGACGACTTCGCTGGTGCGGTCGAGCGACGAGCCCGGCGGCAGCTGGACGACGCCGATCAGGAAGCCCTGATCCTGCTCGGGGATGAAGCCCGTCGGCGTGGCGGTCAGGCGCCAGCCGGTGAGCGCGAGCAGGCCCGCATAGACGATCATCATGATCAGGCCCATGCGGATCAGGCGGCTGGTCACATGCCCATAGCGATCCGACAGCCAGTCGAAGCCCTGGTTGAACTTCTCGGCGCCGATCTTGATCGGGCGCATCCAGCGCGGACCCTTGTTGGCGTCCATATGCTCGTGCGGCTTGAGCAGCAGCGCGGCAAGGGCGGGCGACAGGGTGAGCGAGACGAGCAGCGAGATTGCCGAGGCCGCGGCGATCGTCACCGCGAACTGGCGGTAGAAGATGCCGGGGATGCCGCCGACCATCGCGGTCGGGATGAACACCGAGACGAGCACCAGGCCGATCGCGACCAGCGCGCCCGACACTTCCCGCATCGTCAGGTGCGCGGCCTCGCGCGGGCTCTTGCCCTCGCGGATATGCTTTTCCACCGCCTCGACCACGACGATCGCGTCGTCGACCACGATGCCCACGGCGAGCACGAGCGCGAAAAGCGAAAGCGAGTTGATCGAGAAGCCGAGCGCGAGCTGCACCGCGAAGGTGCCGACCAGCGCGATCGGGATGGCGACGATCGGGATCACCGCCGCGCGCCAGGTCTGGAGGAAGATCAGCACCACGACGACGACGAGGATCACCGCTTCGAACAGCGTGTGCTGCACGGCTTCCACCGAGGCCGAGACATATTCGGTCGGGTTGTACGGGATGCTGTACTGCAGGCCGGCCGGGAAGTCCTTCTTGAGGACATCCATTTCCTTCAGCACCAGCTCGGCTGCGTTGAGCGAGTTGGCGCCCGGCTGCTGGACGATCGCGAGCGCGATGCCGCGCTTGCCGCCGAACGAGCCCTGGATCGAGTAATCCTGGCTGCCCAGCTCGACCCGCGCGACGTCACCCAGCTTGGTGAGCGCGGCGCCCGAGGGATCCGACTTGATGACGATGTTCGAGAACTGCTCGACGCTGGCGAGACGGCCCTGCACGTCGACCGGCACTTCGAACGAAGGCTTGTCCTTGCCCGAGGGCGAGGAGCCGAGCGCACCGCCCGCGGTCTGGACGTTCTGCGCCTGCAGCGCCGCGATGATCTCGGTCGAGGTCAGGTTGCGCGCGGCCGCCTTGTCCGGATCGATCCAGACGCGCATCGAGTAATTGCCGCCGCCGAAGATCTGCACCGAGCCGACGCCTTCGAGGCGCAGCAGCCGGTCACGGATCACCGTGTTGGCGTAATTGCCCATGTAATCGACATCGAGGCTGTTGTCGGGCGAGGTCAGCGCCACGATCATCAGGAAGCCCGATTCCTGCTTGTTTACGGTCACGCCGATCTGGCGGACCTGCTCGGGCAGGCGCGGCAGCGCGAGGTTGACGCGGTTCTGCACCAGCACCTGCGCGGCATCGAGATCGGTGCCGGGCTTGAAGGTGACGGTGATCTGGCCCGCGCCCTGGGTGGAGGACGAGCTCATGTAGAGCATGCCCTCGACGCCGTTGATCTCCTGCTCAAGCGGCGCGGCGACCGTCTCGGCGATGATCTCCGGCGAGGCGCCGGCATAGGCGGCCTGGACCGAGATCGTCGGCGGGGCGATCTCCGGATACTGCGAGAGCGGCAGCAGCGGATAGCAGAAGGCGCCGATCAGGGTGATGAACACCGAGATCACGGCGGCGAAGATCGGCCGCTCGATGAAGAAGCTGGAGAAGCCGCGATGCTCGGTCGGCGGCCCGGACGGGGCTGCCGTTGTGGCCTGGTTGTCACTCATCGACCCGTTCCTCAGCGCTTGTTCGCGGGCTGGGCGGTATAGTCAGGTGCGTCGCCCGGCCCCTTGGGCTGCGGCGCTTCCTTGATCTGACCCGGCTGCGGCGTGACCTTCACGCCCGGACGGGCGCGCTGGGCGCCGTCGATCACCACGCGGTCGTCCTTGTTCAGGCCCGAGCGGATCACGCGCAGGCTGCCCTGGAGCGGGCCGGTCTGCACCGGACGCGCGGTCACCGTGTTGCTCTTGTCGACGACGAACACGATCTGGCGGGCCGCATCGGCCATGATCGCCGTGTCGGGCACCAGCATCGCCGGATAGGGCTTGGACGCCTCGAGACGGGCCGAGCCGAACATGCCGGCCTTCAGGAAGCCGCCCGGATTGCTGATGACCGCGCGGGCGCGGATCGTGCCGGCACCGGCATCGAGGGCGTTGTCGACGAAGTCGATCGTGCCGTTATGCGTATAATCGCTCTCGTCCGAGAGCTTGACCTTGATCGGGGTGCCGTTCTGGGTGCCCGATCCGTCACGCTGATACTTCAGCAGCAGCGCTTCCGAGCCCTGGAAGACGAAATGGACCGGATCGACCGAGACGATCGTGGTCAGCACGGTCTGGTCGGTCGCGACCGTGTTGCCGACATCGACCTTGCGCTCCGAGATGCGGCCGCTGATCGGCGCGACGACCCGGGTGAAGCCGAGATCGAGCTGGCGGGCGCGGAGATTGGCCTCGGCAGCGGCGACCTGCGCGCTACCCGAGCGCAGCGCGGCGCGGCGCTGCTCCAGCTCTTCCTGGCTGGCGGCGCGCTGGGCGACCAGCGCTTCCGAGCGGGCATATTCGGTCTGCGCGTTGGCAAGCGTCGCCTTTGCCTGGGCGACCTGCGCGGCGGCCTGGGCGACGGCGGCCTGGGCCGGGCGCGGATCGATCGTGAAGAGCAGCTGGCCCTTGCGGACATACTGGCCATCCTTGAACCAGATGCCCTGCAGATAGCCCGTGGCGCGCGGACGCACCTCGACGCTCTGGATCGCCTCGAAGCGGCCGACGAACTCGTCCCAGTCGACGACGTCGCGCACCAGCGGCGCGGAAACCGTGACGGGCGGCGCGCCCTGCTGGGGCGGCTGGGCGCCACCTCCACCGCAGCCGGAAAGGACAAGCGCGGCTGCAAGAGCCGGGATGAGCAGCTGACGGTTCTTCGAGTGCATTTTCGATCCCTAAATCCGTGCCTCTGGCCGGACATCCTCCGCGGTGTCGTTGCTCGAAACGAACGACTTCCGATTTGGTCCCGCTAAGCGGGTTCAGGGAACTTGTCAACGATTGATGACATATGTCTACAACGGTTGACTATGTTCACCGCCATGTTAGGGAAACCGCCCATGATCCCACCGGTTCCGTCGCGGCATCGCAATGCCGTTGCGACGCGCCAGGCAATACTCGCCTCGGCCCGGAAGCATTTCGCACGCGAGAATTACGAGAATGTCGGCCTGCGCGAGATCGCGGGCGATGCCGGCGTCGATCCCGCGCTGGTCAGCCGCTATTTCGGCAGCAAGGAAGCGCTGTTCCGCGAGACGCTGCGCGACGATGACGAGAAGGACATCATGGACGGGGCGACGCGCGAGACGCTTGCCCAGCATTTCGCCGATCTCTTCCTCGAGAAGGACGATGCCCCCCCGGGCGAGCGCGACATCCATATCGAGCGCATCCTGATCCTGCTCCATTCGATCGGCTCGCCCAAGGCCGGGCAGATCATCCACGACGCGGTGCAGGCCGACATCCTCGATCCGGTGTCCCGCGAGCTCGAGGGCCAGGATACCGAGATGCGCGCGGCGATGGCGCTGGCGGTGCTGATGGGCATGGGCATCATGCACAACATGCTCTCGATCGACACGCTCGAGTGCAGCCCGGAAGAGGATGCGCGCTTCGAGAAGCGCCTTACCCGCATCTTCGCGGCCGCGCTGGAGCCGATGGACGACTGACATGGCGCCCGCGCCGGTCCGCAAGATCATCCATGTCGACATGGATGCCTTTTACGCATCGGTGGAGCAGCGCGACGATCCCACGCTGAAGGGCAAGCCGGTCGCGGTCGGCTATGCCGCCGCCCGCGGCGTGGTGGCGGCGGCAAGCTATGAGGCGCGCAAGTTCGGCGTCCGCTCCGCCCTGCCCTCGGTCACCGCATTGCGGCGCTGCCCGGAACTCGTGTTCGTCAAGCCGCGCTTCGACGTCTATCGCGCGGTCTCGAAGCAGATCCATGCAATCTTCGCCGACTATACCCCGCTCATCCAGCCGCTTTCGCTCGACGAGGCCTATCTCGACGTCACCGCGAACCTGCGCGGGATCGAGACCGCCTGGGCAACGGCGAAGGAGATCCGCGCGCGCATCCTGGAGGAAACCGGGCTCACCGCCTCGGCGGGCATCTCGTACAACAAGTTCCTGGCGAAGCTCGCCTCGGACCAGCGCAAGCCGAATGGCCAGTTCGCGGTGACTCCGGACATGGGCGCGGCCTGGGTCGAAACGCTGCCGGTCAAGCGCTTCCACGGCGTCGGCCCCGTCACCGCGAAGAAGATGCAGGCCCTCGGCATCGAGACCGGCGCGGACCTGCGCGCCAAGCCGATCGAGTTCCTGCGCGCCCATTTCGGCAGCTCGGCCGAATGGTATTACGCGATCGCCCGCGGCGAGGACGACCGCCCGGTCGACGCCGAGCGGATCCGCAAGTCCTCGGGATCGGAGACCACCTTCAACACCGACCTGACCGGAAACGAAGAGATCGAGGCCGGCGTGCTGGAAATGGCCGAGGACGTCTGGGCCTGGTGCGAAAAGGCGCAGGAGTTCGGACGCACCGTCACCGTGAAGGTGAAATATGCCGACTTCCAGATCATCACTCGCAGCCGCAGCCTCACCGCCGGCCTGGTCGACCGCCGCGAGGCCCTGCGCGACATGAGCCTGTCACTGATCCGCTCGGTCCTGCCCACGCCCAAGGGGATAAGGCTGGTCGGCGTGACGGTGTCGAACTTCGAGGAGCGGCTGGGGGAGGAATTGCCGTTCTGAGCGCAGATATCTTGCTGTATGCGTATCAGATGCGGAAGGTTGAGGCGGGGTTATGAATACGATTTTTCATAGGCCATTTGATGAAATTTCATCGGATGACCTGGCCGCGCTCGTTGAAGCGAGAATCCCTGAAGGTCGTCGCCTTGAATACAAGCGCGACCACTATGGCAAGAACGATGATGCTCGCCGGGAATTTGCCGCGGATGTTTCGGCCCTAGCCAACGCGCAGGGCGGTTTTCTACTGATCGGCGTAGCCGAAGAGAACGGCATCGCTAAGGAAATCGTTGGGGTAGATACGCCGGACCCGGATACCCTGACGCGCGCCGTCGCGGATGCGATCCGCACCTCTATCGAACCTCAGATACTCGGCTTTCGAGTGCGCTGGATAAATATTGCTGCCAACCGAGGCGTACTTATGATCCAAGTTGATCGCAGCTGGAGCGCCCCACATCGCGTTACCGTCGGGCGTGACAGTCGCTTCTTTCTTCGTGACGAGAATGGGAAGCACCCGATGTCTGTGAACGAGCTGCGCCATGCGTTTCTGTTCGCTACAGAAGTTGAAGAACGTATTCGGCAGTTCCGATTCGACCGGCTTGCCCTATTAGCTGCAAACGAAGGGCCGTTAGCAATAAGCGATGGCCCACGCCTCATTCTACATCTCGTTCCACAAATCGCATTCACAGACGGACTTCAGATTTCCTACACATCACAGCGACCCGGCCTTTGCCCAATTGGGTCAAGCGGTTGGAGCTTAATGCACTCTCTAGACGGCCTAGTTACCTATTCTGGCCCTGAGGAGCGCTTTGAATCCGTCCGTGCGTTCTCAACCTTGTTCCGCGATGGCACCGTTGAGGCCGTTGCCCAAGTCTATACCGGCACCAGTGACGAACAGCGCTTGATCGATCTCGACGGCATTGAGCGAGGCGTGATTTCCGCACTTCAGAATGCCGAAACAGCGTTGATCCACTATTCCGTCCCACCTCCCTATTATCTGATGATATCCATCATCGGGGTGCGCGGACTGGCAGCACCCAACAATAGATGGCGCACAAGCCTCGGTTATCCATATCGATCTGACCGAATACTGTTACCAGAAATGGTGGTAGAACAAAGTAAGGCCCTGCAGGCGCCATCGAACTGGCTTCAGCCGCCGTTCGATCTCCTTTGGAATGCCTTCGGGCAAAGTGGGTCGCCAAATTACGATCAAAATGGCCAGTACAAAGGCCGTTAAATATCGGCGACTTTAGATCGGACTATCGCTGCTCGGCCCTCATTGACTTCCCGGCCGGTACACCCGCTCGACATGCCCCTTCAGATCCTCGGGGTAGAAATAGACCGGCCGCAAATCCCCCGCCGCATAGCGTTCGGCCTGGTCCGCGAAGTGCTTCGACTCCGGATGCCCGCTCTCGCCGCCGGCGGTAACCGCCCAGGCGCGGACCTTCGGGCCGAACTCCACCGTCGCGACGAAGCTGTTGCCGAGCGTGCCGTAATAGCGCTTCGTCCCCGGCCAGCGCTTGGCGCCGAACGAAGCGAGCGAGCCCCATTGCGCCGAAGTGAAGGGGACCGGGATGCTCGGTTTCGCATCGTCGAACTTCTGGGCGATCGCCCCATCGTTGCGCTGGAAGCGGTTGATCTCGCCCCAGGCCACCTTCCAGCCGCCGAAATCCTGGGTGAGGCGATCGACCGCCGATGCCAGCGCGTCGATCCGCTGCGCATCGGTGGCGCGCTCCGCCATCCAGTCCCATACCGAAAGGCCCGCCTCCCTGGCCGGCGCTGCCGAGGGCGCCCATAGCGCCTCGCCCCAGAACACCGCGAGCGATGTCGGGGTCGAGTCCCCGCTCCAGCGCCGGTCCCAGCCCTTGAGCAGCGCCACCGGCTCGGCAAGCCGGGCCTTGCGCGGATCGCTGTCCGGCAGCTTCTCCCAGGCCGAGACCAGCCCGGGCAGCAGCCTGTCGAAGGCGGGCAGGAAGCTGTCATAAGCCGCCTGGCGCAGCGTCTCGGGCGTGAAGTCGTGCCGTGCGTTCAGCACCCGCAGCGCATGCGCGCCGCGCGGGTTCTCGCCCGCCTGGTCGAAATAGCGCGGATAGTCCGTCGCCTTCGGGCTGTCGGTGCCGGCGGCGGTCCAGGGCCAGTTATTGGTGTTGAAGGCCCAGCCATTCCGCGGGCTCACCACTTGGGGCAGGCTGGCGAGGCTGTGCAGCCCCTGCCAGTCGGTCGCCGGATCGCTGCCGTCGACGGGCTTGCGATAATCGAAGCGATTGTCGCGGATCGGCATGAACTGCGGCATCAGGAACGCGATCTCGCCCCTGGAGTCCGCGAATAGCGTGTTGTTCGAGCTGTTGGCCTTGAGCGCCGCGACCTTCAGGAAACTCGCATAGTCACGCGCCTTGGTCCGCAGAAAGCTCTGCTGCAGCGCCTCGACCGGCTTGTTCATCAGCGAGACGGCGATCCATTTGCCCTCGGTCTCGCGCACCACGGGCCCATGGTGGGTGGCATAGGTGGTGAAGCTGCGTTGCGCCTGGGCGCCATCCGCGGTGCGATAGGAAAGCCTGATCGGCCTCACCGTCACCTGCCGCTTCTCACCGCCATAGCGATAGAAAAGCGCCTTCTCCCAGCCGCCGCGATCCACCGTCTCCGCGAACTCATCGACATTGTCGACGCCGCTCGACGTGTGCATCCAGCCGGCCCTGGCATTGAACCCCTGGTAGATGAAGAACTGCCCCCAGGTCGCCGCGCCATAGGCATTCAGCCCCTCCCCGCTCGTCACCTGCTGCTCGGAGCGGAAGAAGAAGCTGGTATGCGGGTTGATCAGCAGCAGCGCATGGCCGTTCTTCGTGTGCCCGGGCGCGATCGCGAAGCCGTTCGAGCCCTTGGGCTCCCTGTAGAGCAGGCCCTGCTCGGCATCGGTCATCGCCAGCTTCTGCTCGCCGTAAAATGCCTCGAGCTGGCTGAGCGGCACCCGCTCGATATCGCCGCCGATGCTGCCTTCGGAAAAGCTCAGCGCCATCCACGGCTCGAAATGCGTCAGCACGCGCGGCTTCACCTCGGGGTGCGTGGCGAGATAATAGTTCAGCCCGTCCGCCCAGGCCTGCATCAGCTTGCGGAGCCAGGCCGGGCTCTTCGCATAATCGGCCTTCAGCACTTCGGGATCAACGAACAGCCGCTGGCGCAAGTCCTGCCAGATCGCCCCCTCGCCTTCCGCTTCCGCCAGCCGGCCGAGGCTGACCAGATAGTTGGTCTCGATCCGGTTGAAGTCGTCCTCGGCCTGGGCATAGACCATCCCGAACACCGCATCGGCGTCGGTCTTGCCGTCGATATGCGCAACGCCCCAGTCGT
>JAEXLC010000144.1 GCA_023445495.1 Pseudomonadota bacterium
GCCCAGGTCGGCACGGGCTTCCTGCGGACGCCCGAGGCGGAGACCCATCCGGCCTGGGCCGACGCGATCGGACAGGCGGCGCCCGAGGAGACCGTCGTCAGCAGGGTGTTCAGCGGCCGACCCGGCAGAAGCATCGCGACCGCCTACGTGCGCGCCGCAACCGCACCCGACGCTCCACCGCCTGCGCCCTATCCCGTCCAGCGCGGATTGACCGCCGCGATGCGCGCCGCTGCCGTCAAAGCGGGGGATGCCGATCGCATGCAGGCATGGGCGGGCCAGTCGGCCGCGCTCGCGTCGGCCGAACCCGCATCGGTGCTGACGCGCCGCCTCTGGAGCGGAGCGAAGGCGATCCTGTCATGAGCCGCCTACGCCTCCACTACGGCTCCGGAAGCTGCGCGCTCGCGACGCACGTCGCGCTCGAGGAAGCGGGTGCCGACTACGAGGCGGTGCGTGTCGACCTCTCGGCCGGCGAGCAGTTCTCGCCGGCATTCCTGGCGCTCAATCCGAAGGCGCGCGTCCCGGTGCTGGAGACGGAGCAGGGCCCGCTCACCGAGGTGCCAGCCATCCTCGGCTACATCGCCGCGGTCCACCCGGCTGCGGACCTTGCGCCGATCGATCCGTTCGGCCTCGCCCGGATGAACGCGTTCAACGCCTGGATCTCCTCCACGGTCCACGTCGCAATCGCGCACGGGCTGCGTGGCTACCGCTGGGCGGACGGCGAGGAGGCGCGCGCGGACATGGCCGCGAAGGCGGTCACCAACTACGCCGAATGCTTCGACCTGATCGAGAGGACCCTGCAGGGCGGTCCCTGGGTGCTCGGAGACCGCTTCTCGACTTCGGACATATACCTCTACTTGATGACGCGCTGGCTGCCGCGGATCGGCCTGGACAGTTCCGACTACGCCCGGGTCGTCAGGCACTACGGCCGGATGTGCGAGCGCCCCGCGGTCCAGCGTGCGCTCGCGATGCAGGGGCTGACCTGATGCGCGGTGAAACCGCTGGCGAGACCGGCAACTGGTCCACGCTCGCGGTCCTGCTGCTCGGGGCCTTCCTGCCGATCCTCGACTTCAACGTCGTCAACCTCGCGATCCCGGCAATCAGGGCGGACCTCCATGCGACTCCGGCGCAGCTCCAGCTCGTCATAAACGGCTACATGTCGATCTACGCCGTCCTGCTCATCACGGGAGGACGTCTCGGCGACCGGTTCGGCCGCCGGCGCATGTTCATGCTAGGCCTGTCGGGGTTCACGCTCGCCTCCGCGCTCTGCGGGACGGCGCAGACCCCGGCATGGCTCATCGCGGGCCGGCTGCTCCAGGCGGGGACCGCCACCGTGATGGCGCCGCAGGTGATCGCCTCGATCCGCGACATCTTCCCGGGCCACCGTCTGCGCGTCGCACTCGCGCTCTACGGCGCGACCTTCGGGCTATCGTTCGTCGCGGGCCAGCTGGTCGGAGGGCTCATCGTGCAGGCGCGACCGTTCGGCCTGTCCTGGCAGCCCGTCTTCCTCGTCAACGTGCCGCTCGGTCTACTGGCGCTAGCGGGCGCGCGGTTTACCCTAAAGGACACGCGCGCGGCGAATCCACAGCGCATGGACCTCGCCGGCGTCGCGATCTCCGGTGCGGCGTTGTTGACGCTGGTGCTGCCCCTCACGATGGGCAGGGACCTCGGCTGGCCGTGGTGGTGCTTCGCTCTGCTTGCCATGACTCCCGCTCTGGTCACGGCATTCGTCCGATGGGAGCTGGCGGTCGCCCGACGGGGCGGCGATCCGCTCGTCCGGATCGACCTCTTCCGCAGACCGACGATGGCGCTCGGCGCGCCGATCGCCATAGCCTTCTACACGACGGCCGTCATGTTCATGCTTGTCGCGATCCTTTTGCAGGATGGTGAGCGGATGGCACCCGCCCAATCCGGACTGACGATCATGCCGCTGTCCGCCAGCTACCTCGCCGTGTCTCTTGTCTCGGCGTCGCTGGTCGCCCGGCTCGGAAGCGCGGTGACCGCCGTCGGCATGGCCGCCCAGTTAGCCGGGCTGCTAGTGATCGCCGCGGCGGCCTTCGTCGGCTCGGCCGGGATCTCGACCGTCGGACTTGTCCTGCTGGGAGCGGGCTTCGGGATCATCATGCCGACGATCGTGGGAACCGTCATAGGTGGCGTGGAGCCCGAGCATGCCGGCCTCGCAGCCGGGGTGGTCATGTCCGCGCTGCAGGTCGGCGCGTCGTCGGGCGTGGCGATCGTCGGCGGGGTGTTCTTCGCCGCCTTGGGGCCCTCGCCCGGAGTCAGGGACTACCGCCACGCCTTCGCACTATCGACGTCTGCGAACGCCGCACTGGTCGCCATCGGCCTGGCCCTCGCCATCGCGCTTGGGATCAGCACCCGAACGCTAAAAGTCTTTCGAGATCGCGACGATCGGAGCTAACAGTCTAGGAAACACCGGGGGAAGATTTCGTGGAAGACTTCGAACAACAGCCATTCGCCGACGCCGAGTTCGCGGAGAACCCGGAGCAGCGGTGCCCCTGCATCCTGCTGATCGACACGTCGACCTCGATGCGCGGGGCACCGATCGACCAGCTGAACAGCGCGTTGGTGGCGTTCAAGGAGGAGCTCCGCTCCGACGCCATGGCGGCGAAGCGCGTCGAGCTCGCGATCGTCACGTTCGGTCCCGTCCAGACGCGCACGGAGTTCACCACGGTCGACGGCTGGTATCCAGAAGCCTTCGAGGCAAGTGGCGCGACCCCGATGGGCGAGGCCGTCGTCACAGCGCTCGACCTGCTCCGCGAGCGCAAGGACCGCTACCGCGCGAACGGCATCAAGTATTACCGCCCATGGGTATTCCTGATCACGGACGGCGCGCCGACCGATAGCTGGCAGGAGGCCAAGCGGCGGGTGCACGAGGGTGAGGAGCGCAAGGAATTCATGTTCTACGCCGCCGGTGTCGAGGGTGCGGACATGTCCGTCCTGTCGCAGATCGGCACGCGCCAGCCGCTGAAGCTCAAGGGCCTCGCCTTCCGCGAGCTGTTCCAGTGGCTGTCGAGCTCACTGAGCGCCGTGTCGCAGTCGAGCCCGGGCGACGCCGTGCCACTCGCGAACCCCACCGCACCCGACGGCTGGGCAGTTGCCGGCTGATCCCATCCGGTGGCGTTGGGCCGCCGCCTCCAGGATCGGCACCTCCCACATCAAGGCGGGCACCCGGAAGCAGGACGCCTACGTAGCGCGCACGCTTCCGGACGGGACCCTCGTCGTCATCGTCTCGGACGGCGCCGGCAGCGCGCCCTTCGGAGGCGAGGGGGCCTCCCTCGTCTGCAGGTCGATGGCGCGCAACCTCGGGGACTGGTTCGCGCAGCATGACGAGTTGCCCGACGAGGAGCGGATTCTCGAGTGGATCGATGGCGTGCGGGACACGCTCTCCGTCGTCGCGGAGAAGCGGGAGGTGACGAGGAGGCAGTTCGCCGCGACGCTCGCGCTGCTCGTCGTGAGGCGCGGCGAGCTCCTGGCGCTTCAGGTCGGGGACAGTTCGATCGTCGCGCGAACGAACGGTGAGTGGGAGGCGATCTGCTGGCCAGACAGCGGCGAGTTCGCGTCGACCACCTACTTCGTGACCGATGACCCCGAGGTCCGCCTGAACTCGGTACGCACGCCGTCGTCGCACGATGGCTTCGCAGTGTTCTCCGACGGGATCGAGATGATCGCACTCCAACAGGCTGAACTCATTCCCCACCCAGGCTTCTTCGGACCGATGATCAGGCCGATCGACGCGGCCGAGGGCGCCGGCAAGCTCGTCGATCTCTCCGCCGCGCTGGGCCGCTACCTGGACGGGCCGGCGATCTGCGAGCGCACCGACGACGACAAGACGCTGGTCCTCGTCTCCGGCGCCTGACGATGCAAACGGTCAAGGTCGCGGGACGGTCGCACGCGCTGGGCAAGCGCATCGGCAAGGGAGGGGAAGGCGAGGTCTACGGCATCGAGGGCCAGCCCGACGGCGCGGTGAAGATCTACCGGCAGGAGCTCCGGGCGCAGCGGGAGCCCAAAGTGCGCGCCATGGTCGACGCGGCGCTCGCCGCGACCACGAAGCTGGTCGCCTTCCCGTCGGCCATCGCCACGGACGCGAGGGGCGCGTTCGTCGGCTTCCTGATGCGCCTCGTCTCGGGCTACCAACCCCTGCATGAGCTCTACAGTCCCAAGTCGCGCAGGACCGCGTTCCCGAGCGCGGACTACCGCTTCATCGTCCGAACCGCGCTCAACGTCGCCCGTGCCGTCGCGCAGGTCCACCAGACGGGATGCGTCATCGGCGACTTCAACCACTCCGGCGTGCTGGTCTCATCCGACGCGACGGTCGCCCTGATCGACGCGGACAGCTTCCAGTTCAGTGCCAGCGGCAAGCGATACGCCTGCGTCGTCGGGGTCCCCGACTTTACGCCGCCTGAACTCCACGGCGCCGACCTCCGGACCGCCGAGCGCACGAAGGCTCATGACAACTTCGGCCTGGCGGTCGCGCTGTTCCACCTGCTGGCCATGGGAAAGCACCCCTACGCGGGCCGGTTCGCCGGCGGCGACATCTCGATGAGCGACGCCATCGCCCAGAACCGGTTTGCGTTCTCGCAGAACCGCACGGCCGAGACGCGCACGACGCCCCCACCTGCCTCCATAACGCTCTCCGACCTGCCACCACCGGTCGCGGCGGCGTTCGAGGCAGCGTTCGGCACGAACCCGGCCGCCCGTCCCGACGCGGCGACATGGGTCCACCTCCTCAAGGAACTGGAAGCGGGGCTCAGCCACTGCACGAAGGTCAGGTCGCACTATTTCCCGTCGGCGGCCGGGAAATGCACGTGGTGCCGGATCGTCGAGCAGTCCGCGATCGACATGTTCCCCGATCTGCAGATGCGCCCGCTCCACGCATCGCCCGGCGCGCCGTTCGACCTCGAGCGCATCCTGGCCCAGATCCGAGCGGTGAGGCTTCCTGAGGCCGGCAGCCTGCTGCCGAAGGTGGGAGAACGATCAGGCGAGGCAAGCGAGGCGGTTCGCAAGGCGAAGAGTGCCGTCCAAGGCTCGAAGGCGCTTGGGGTTGTCGCCCTTGTCGGAGCTGTCGCCGGCTTCGCCTACGCCAGCGCGCTCGCGATCGTGTGGATCGGGATCGGCATATTCGGACTGGTCAAGCTGTTCGGCGGCTCGGTCGAGCAGGCGCCGTTCCGCCGGGCCTACGAGCAGGCAGACCAGCGGGCCCGAAAGGCAGAACTGGCATTCCTCCAGCGCATCGGCCTCACCGAACTCGCCTCGGTGCGCGAGGACGTCGAGAGATGGATCGCGGAATACCGCCGCGCCGACGAGGACCTCAACCGGGAGCTTACCCGGCTAAAGTCGACCCGCGAAGCCAGGCAGCGCGACGCGTTCCTCGACCGCTTCGTCATCCGGCGGGCCAACATCGCCGGCATCGGCGCCGCCAAGACGGCGACGCTCGCATCCTACGGCGTCGAGACGGCGGCGGACGTGACAGCGGCGAAGGTCCGCGCCGTCCCAGGCTTCGGTGAGGCGCTCACGGCGAAGATGCTCGCGTGGCGACGCGGGCACGAGGCCAAGTTCCGCTACAATCCCACTCCCGACGCGAGCGACATACAGGCAGAGAACGCGGTCCGATCCGCTGCGGCCAGCAAGCGATCAGAGCTACAGGGAAAGATCAGGTCGGGAGCCGCAGCCCTGCAGACCGGTCCGCAACTCCTGGCATCACGCGCAGGGCAACCCGATCCCGCGCTCACCGCGGCCCTCGAGGCGCGGGCAGACGCAGCGCGCGACCTTCGCCAACTCGGAATGGCCGTCCCGACGCCCGCCCCGATCAACCTCGCCAAGCCGGCGGCGGTTGCACCGAGCCCGGTCAGGCCCCGCTACGCGCCAGCGACGCCCAGCGCGGTTGGATCAGCGCCGACGTGCCCGCAGTGCGGCTCGCGGATGGTCCGGCGCACTGCGCGGAAAGGCCCCCGGGCCGGGCGGCAGTTCTGGGGCTGCTCACGCTATCCGACTTGCCGTGGGACGAGGAACTGAAATGCCAGACCAGATCCGAAGCGACCAACCGCGGCTGCCGCCCGACGACAGCATTCAGAAGCTGCTCTCGACGCCCGCCCGCTTCGTAGCCAAGCCCGGAAGCGTAAGTCCGGCAGCTGTCGGGCCAACCACTTCGAACCAAGGTATCCACGAACAAATCTAGAACAGGCCGTATCCCTGCGCTATGAGCGATCTCAGGTGAGACCCGGCAAACGAGGGGGACGAGGTAAATGCGGCTGCTGCGATATAGGGTGACGAACTTCCGGTCCGTGGAGGACAGCGGCTGGGTCGACGCGGACGACGTAACGGCGCTTATCGGCGTCAACGAGTCGGGCAAGTCCAACTTGCTGCTCCCCCTCTGGAAGCTGAAGCCGGCGCGCGAAGGCGAAATCAGGCCGACGTCCGATTATCCCAAAACGATGTTCGCAGAGATCCGCGAGAACCCGGCACGCTTCCGCTTCATCTCAGCCGAGTTCGCGACCGGCGCTATGGGTGCGCGACTCGCTGGGATGGCGGGCATCACGTCGGAGGAGGCCGAGGTCGTGCGCGTCGACCGCCACTACGACGGCGGCTACATCGTGAGCTTTCCACATCACCAGCATCCAACGACCGCCACACCCGAGGAGGTCGCCGAGCTCCTGCAGGGGGCGCTGACCGAGATCAGCGCAATCCCGCCGCTCGCGAAGGAGGAGGCGCAGAAGGCCGAGCTCATCTCCGGCCTGCAGACGATCGCGCTCGATGTGCCCGACAGGCCGCTGTCGACAGACGAGCTGGGAACCCTTGCCGAGGGGCTTCGCGCGCTCACGCCGCAGAGCCCGGCGAAGACCAGCAGCATTTTCCCGCGGCTCGAGGCGCTCGCCGGAAGCGTGGACGACCTCCAGGCGCGTCTGGCCGCGCCCGAACCAGGCGCGATCGAGGCGGTGCGGACTGCGATCCTGAAGCGGGTGCCGCGCTTCGTCTACTATTCGAACTACGGGAACCTCGACTCCGAGATCTACCTGCCGCACGTCGTAGAGAATCTTGAGCGCGAGGATCTGGGCGAAAAGGAAGCCGCGAAGGCGCGCACCCTGCGCGTGCTGTTTAGCTTTGTGCGACTTGAGCCGAGCGAGATCCTCGAACTCGGCAAGGACGAGACCCTCATCCCTAATCAACGCCGCCCGACCGAGACCGAGATTGCCGAGGTCGCGGAGCGGAAGCGCGAGCGCTCCATCCTGCTGCAGTCGGCGGGCACCACGCTGACCTCGCGCTTCAAGGACTGGTGGAAGCAGGGCGACTACCGCTTCCGGTTCGAGGCGGACGGCAACCACTTCCGCATCTGGGTCGCGGACGACCGACGGCCAGCCGAGGTCGAGCTGGAGGGCCGCAGCACCGGTCTGCAGTGGTTCTTGAGCTTCTACCTCGTCTTCTTGGTCGAGAGCGGCGGGGCCGGCGAGCACGAGAACGCCATCCTGTTGCTCGACGAGCCCGGCCTGTCGCTGCATCCCCTGGCCCAGTATGACCTGTCGAAGTTCTTCGACAATCTGTCGGCCACGAACCAGCTGATCTACACGACCCACTCGCCCTTCTTGGTCCACGCCGACCGGCTGGACCGGGCCCGCAAGGTGTATGTCGACGAGAAGGGCACGACCAAGGCGACCTCGGACCTGCGCAAAGGCGCCGAGTTGCAGCCTGGCGCGGCCTACGCCGTCCATTCGGCACTGGGCCTGAGCGTTGCCGACAGCCTGATGCTCGGCTGCCAGCCGGTGATCGTCGAGGGAAGCTCGGACCAGCACTACCTCACGGCCATCAAGACGCTGCTGGTCGCATCAGGCCGGCTAAAGCCGGTGCGCGAGTTCGTCTTCCCGCCCGCCGGCGGCACGAAAAACACCCGGATGGTGGCAAGCATCCTCACGGGTCGCGACGAGGCGCTCCCGTTCATGATCCTCGATGGCGACATGATGGGCCGCAAGCTCGCCAAGGAACTCGGCACGAGCCTCTACCAGGATCACGCCGACCGGCTGATATGCATCGACGACCATACCGGGATGGAAGGGTCCGAGATCGAGGACCTGGTCCCGCCGAACGTGATGGCGGCCGTTATCGACCGGATGTATCGCAGCGCCGAGACCGAGTTCGCCGACGTGCTGACCGCGGGCAAGCCGATGCTCGCGCAGATCGAGGCCTGGGCCGCCGCCCAGAAGGTCGAGCTGGAAGCCGGCTGGAAGGTGGAGCTTTCGAAGGAGGTGAAGCAGCACCTTCTCGGCAAGGGCATGGCCGTGGTGGGGGCCGAATACGGCGACCGCTGGCAGCGGCTGTTCGATCTGCTCGGATCTTCGAGTGCGGCCGGCTGAGCATGCCAGAATTCGCACCGCCGCGGTGATTCCTGGCGCTGGCGATATACACCAGCCGGCTTATCGGTGCGGTTTGGGATGGCTCACGCCGCCAGTAACGTAAGGCTAGGCTCGGCGCTGACCGACGTCTCGAAGAACAGCACCTCGTCCTGCGGCAGGCGGATCATCTGCCGCGCCTGGAGCGCGAGACGCTCACCGGCGCGGACGAGCCAAATCTGCCGATCGGTGGAGCGGTTCGCCTTCGCGAGCAGCGTCGCCGGATCGATGAGGTCCGCGTCGATCGCGAGCAGCTGCCCGTCAACGTCCACGATGTGGCGAAAGCCGATGTCCCAGAGTGCCATGTTCCCGCGTCTCCTGCGTGCTTCGATATGCACACATTCGCACGCGCGGGTGTCAGAAGCTGTCACCTCCATATTCACGCAGCATGCACAGCGTGTTGACCAGCGCCATCTCCTCGACCGTCCTGCACGGCGTCTCGAGCAGCGCGGGACTGGCGAAAACCATCGCGGCGACCTGGGCGCGCGACACGGCCACGTTGATCCGGTTGAGGGAGAACAGGAAGGCGATGTCGCGAGGCAGCTCCTCCCCGCTCGAGGTCGTCATCGACACGAGGCACACCGGCGCCTCCTGACCCTGGAAGCGGTCGACGGTGCCGACGCGGACGGCGCCGGGCAGCCTGGCCCGGAGCGCGTTCACCTGCGCATTGTAGGGAGCGACGACGAGGATGTCCGAGTGGGCGATGGCGCGCTCGCGGCCGTCCCGGTCGCGAAAGGTCGAACCCTCCAGCTCTGCGATCCGCGCGGCGATCGCCTCGATCTCCTCGGGGCTGACCTGCGAGCGGCCGAAGTGCACCACGGCCCGCATGCCGGCGCCGACCAGATCGTCACCGGCGCGCGAGAGCAGCGTCTGCCGGCCCGCCGCGTCGTCGCTTCCAAGCCTGTCCTCGTAGACGGCGGTCGAGATGAAGCCGCAGACCCGCGGGTGCATGCGCCGGCTGATCGGGATGAATATCCCGCGGTCGGCCGGCACGACGCGGTGTCCGTCGATCAAGTATTCGAGGCAGGAGCGGCCGCTGTCGCCCGGATGGCTGCCCTGCAGCGGTTGCGGCAGCTGCATGGGATCGCCCACCAGCACGATGTTGCGGGCGCAGCGCGCCATCGCGAGGATGTTGGCGATCGAGACCTGCCCAGCCTCGTCGACGATCAAGTAGTCGTAGGCGGCGTCGGCGTAGCGGGCGAAATGCCACACGGTCGCACCGACGACGTGCGCGGTTGCGATCTCGGGCGCGTCGTTGTCATCCACGAAGACGATGCCGGGATGCGCCTCGTCGTCGCCGTCGTCCGATGCCTTCTGGACGACGCGGCAGTGCGCTCCCTCGGCCCGTGCGCGATCGGCCACCGCCTCGAGCAGGTTGCCGATCGCCTTATGGCTGTTGGAAGAGACCGCGATGCGCTTGCCCGCGCGGACGAGGTCCACGATCGAGAGGGCGCTGACGTAGGTCTTGCCGGTTCCCGGAGGACCCTGGATGGCGAGCGTCGTGCCCGCCATCTCCGCGATGGCGCGGCTCGTTTCGGCCGGCAGATCCCCCTCGCCGGAAATTACGCCGGCCGGTCTCGTGCCATCGACAAAGACCGGGGCGGCCCGGGTGAGGAGGTGCTCGACGGCGGGCAGACCGCCCCCGCCCTCGATGATCTGCTCGATCACCGACGCGACCGCCTCTATCATCTTGTCCTTCTTGAGCGGCCTCGGCGGCAGCAGATCCAGCTGGTCGGGCAGCGGTCCCTTCTTGGTCGAGCGCCGCAGCACGAGCGTTCCCGCCTCGTGATCGATCGAGCGGAGATCGATGGTCTCGGGATCGGTAGCGGGCTTGACGCAAGGCTGGTTCTTGCCGACGCGGATCTTCGTCTCCTGAGGAGGAAAGCGATAGGTTCGCTCGAACGACTGCGACGTGACCTTCACCGGCTCCGAGATGGCCTCCAGTCCCTGGATGCACTCGAGGTCATCCAGAAGCTCGTCGCTGTCCTGAGCCAGGCGGTCGTAGATCGCCCAGAACGCGGGCTTGTCCTCGCGCTTGTAGAACTGGCTGAGATCAAGAAGCAGGTCGGCGACGCGCTCGCCGAGACGATCGCGCACGGGCTGGAGGCGAGCGCGGAGTAGGACGACCTCCTCGTCCTCAGCCTGCACATTCGACAGTGTGCCGCCCTCGGGCACCTTGCCGAGGATGGGCCACCGAAGCTGCGTCGGGCGGACGTCGCGCACGAGCCAGTCGCGCAGCAGCTGCGTCGAGACGCAGTCTGTCCGGTTGTAGTCGTATATCTCGTCGAGGAGGCGCTGCTCCTGGGTCTGACGCCACTCCTCGTAGAAGACGACGCTGGCGCCGGCGGTCGCGACGTCAGCGGCGCGCTTCTCCATGTAGAAGGCCTCGAGGTCCTTGATCGAGTAGCCCTTCTCGGACGCCACCATCGCGCCGGACACGACCTTGAACAGGTCGACGAAGCGCCGCTCGCGCTGGAGCTGGTCCATCGCCGCCTCGCCGGTGCGGTGCTGCGCGGTCAGCCGGCGGAGCGCGGCGATCTCGTAGTTAGCGTAGTGGTAGACGTGCGCGTCCGGGAAGCGCCGCATGCGGTCGATGAGAAAGTCCAGCAGGTCCGCCGCGGCACGGCCCTCGTCCTCCCGGGTGTGCGCCCAGAAGGCGCGGAACTCCCACTCGCCGTTCTCGCGGAACCAGACGCCGTGGAGATATTCGAGGCCACCGGGGAAATAGGGGTCCCCCTCTATGTCGTAGAACACGTCGCCGTCGTCGGGGGCAGGAAGGAGCCCGAAGCCCTTCCCGGTCTCGGCATCGCGCAGCTCGAACGAGGGCGGTCCACCGGCTCGGCGCGCGGACTGCAGGCGCGCCTGCGTCACCAGCTTGCGCTGCGTCTCCGCCGCCATCTTCGGGACGCGTTCCCCGCGGGCGCCGAGGCCCGCCATCGTCGTCACGCCGACGGCCTCCAGCTTCTGACGCTGCGACCGGCTGATGCCCGCGACGAGGGCCAGGCTATCCTCGGTCTCCCACTGCTCGTGGCAGCGATCACTCCAGCGGCATAGGGCGCACGCGACCACCGGCTCGGGCCGCGTTCCGGGCCGATCGACGAGGAACGTCTCCAGCATCCGGCGGGCATGGCGCGCGTAGGACGACACCTCCGACAGCCGGACGGTGAAGCGGCTACCGTCGCCAAGCTGGAGATGGGCCGCCTCCGGCGCGACGCCCTGCACCTTCGCGACAAGGTCGCTGTAGAGGCAGAGCTGCAGCACGTGCTTGGGGTCGGGCTTGCGCTTCAGCTTGGTGTCGACGACCTCGTAGGACCAGGCCCCGAGGTCGGACGGGCGCTCGACACGCTCGAGGAAGTCGCTGTAGCCGCCCCACGCGCCGTCGAGCAGCGCGCCCTGGAAGATCACGTCGGGTCCTTCCCGCATCGCCTCGTGCGTCAGGCGCACGGATTCCTCGAGAGAGATGCTGTCCTTGGGAATCTCGACGACGCGGCGGCCGCTCGCCTTCAGCTCGCCGAGGAAGGCGAGCTCGTGCTCGTCGCCCTGGCGCTGCAGCAGCTCGGCCTCCGCACCGTCCTCGCCGGGCTTCAGGTCGCCGACCTCGATCAGCCGCAGGTCGAGCGTCGTCGCGTGACGGCAGCCCTTGAACCGCATCAGGTCCGAGGCCGAGAGCCTCATGGCGCCACCGATCTTTCGCATACGCATTCCCCTTTCCTGCGGTATAGCACATAAGGGTGACAAAAGCTGTCAGGGTGTTTCCATGTCGTTCGCCAAGGGTCAGGAACTGCTCAAGCTCGCGATGATGGCGACGGGCCGCAGCGGCGTGTCGCTCGAGGAGATCGTCGCGGAGTGGGGCTGCTCGCACCGCACGGCGCAACGGATGACGGACGCCCTGCAGGCCGTATTCCCCCAGACCGACGTTGAGGACGGCGACGACCGCAAACGACGGTGGCGCATTCACGCGAAGGTCATCGCGCCGCTGCTGACGCCGTCGGCGGAGGAGCTCGCGGCGCTCGCGACCGCGATCACCGAGCTCGAGGCCGAGCAGATGACGGCCGAGGCCGCGACGTTGCGGCAGCTCCAGGCCAAGGTCCGGACCCTCCTTCCCCCCGGCGCCGGGACGCGTCTCGCGGTCGACGAGGAGGCGCTCCTCGAGGCGCTCGGACACGCCGCCCGCCCCGGACCGCAGCCCGTCATGAACGCCGAGGTCAACGCCGCGATTTCGGAGGCCCTGAAGGGGCCGTTCCTCCTGCGGATCACCTACCGCAGGCGGACGCAGGACAAGCCCAGCGAGCGCGTCGTCGCACCGCACGGGCTGCTGCTCGGCGTCCGTCGCTACCTCGTCGCCCGCGACACCGCCAAGAGGAACGCCCGTCTCCAGCACTACCGCGTCGAGGAGATCTCCGCCGCAGAGGTGCTCGGCGAGAGCTTCGAGATCGATCCCGGCTTCAGCCTCCGAGCACATGCCGAGAAGGGCTTCGGTTCCTACGAGAGCGAAGCCCAGCATGGCGAGGTCGTGTGGCGCTTCACGCCCGAAGCGGCCGACCACGCCCGGCGGTTCGTCTTTCACCCGACCCAGACCGTAGAGGAGGAACGTGACGGATCGCTCCTCGTGCGATTCAGGGCGTCAGGCCACCTCGAGATGTGCTGGCACCTCTACTCCTGGGGCAAATCGGTGGAGGTGCTGCAGCCGGCGGAGCTGCGCGCGATGATGCACGGCTACCAGCGCGAGTTCGAAGCGCTACCCTAAGCCGGGAAGTGTTGCCGGCGGCGCGTTGATTGGGTAACGACCGCTATCTAATGCGCGTTCTGATTGCCTCTCAGGACGCTTGGAGGAGGGCCCGCGATCCATGCTCGAAATAAGACCGAACTGCGAGTGCTGCGACCGCGACCTGCCTCCCGAAAGTCCCGATGCGCGGATCTGCACCTACGAATGCACCTTCTGCGCCGACTGCGTGGCGGATGTGCTCTGGGGCGTCTGCCCCAACTGCCAAGGAAACTTCGCGCCACGCCCGATACGACCACCCGCGGCACTCGCCGACGATCCGGCCTCGACGGTGCGCGTGCGGCGCGGCGGCCACTGCGCGGAGCTGCGCGCCAGCCGCGAAGGCCCGATCCGCCGCATCCAAGAGCGGCCACAACAGCAAGAGAGGGCAGGATGATGGAAGATCTGACCGTGGCCAAGATGCAGGCGTTCGCGCAGAAGTGGATCGACAACTGGAACCGACGCGACGTCGAGGCGGTGCTCGGCCACTTCACCGACGACCCCGTCTTCATCAGCCCGCTGGCGGCGACCATCACGGGCGATCGCGAGGTCAAGGGCAAGGAGGCGCTACGCGCCTATTGGAACCGCGCATCCGCCGAGAGCAATTCGCTCAGGTTCGACCTCATCGACGCCATCTGCGACGTCGCCGCTCAGACGCTGGTGGTGTTCTACCGCGCCGAGAAGGAAGGCTCTGCCCGGACGGCGGTCGAGATCATGCGCTTCAAAGATGGCAGGCAGGTCTCGGGCGAGGCGCTTTACGGGGCTGCACTATGAGCGTCGGCGAGACGACGCAGGGCATAATGCTCGCAGAGCGCAATACGCTCCTGGTGGAAGCCGCCCGACGTGCGAACGCCTACCTCGACGGGATCGACGAGCGTCTTGTGCGGCCCTCCGAGGCCGACATCGCCGCGCTCGAGCGGCTCGCCGGCCCGCTGCCGGAAGGACCGACGGCCGCCGCCGAGACACTGGCGCTGCTGGACGAGGCCGGGTCGCCCGCGACCATGGCCTCCCAAGGCGGCCGCTACTATGGGTTCGTCATCGGGGGAGCCCTCCCGGTCACCGTCGCCTCGAACTGGCTCGCGACCGCCTGGGACCAGAACGCCGGCCTGTGGGCGTCGAGCCCCGTGTCCGCGCGGCTGGAGGAGATCGCGCTCGGCTGGCTCGCGGACATCCTCCGCCTACCGCAGGGCATCGGCGGCGCATTCGTCACCGGCGCCTCAATGGCGAGCTTCACGGCACTCGCGGCGGCGCGAGACGCGCTGCTCGCCCGCGCCGGCTGGAGCCTTGGCGGCCGCGGCATGTTCGGCGCACCGCGGCTTCGGATCGTCGTCAGCGAGGAGATCCACGTCACCATGGTCAAGGCGCTGGCGCTGCTCGGCTTCGGCCGGGACACGCTCGAACGTGTGCCGGTCGACACGCAGGGTCGGATACTCGTCGATCGGCTCCCACCGCTCGACGACCGCACCATCGTCTGCGTCCAGGCCGGCGACGTGAACAGTGGCTGCTTCGATCCGATCGCCGACATCTGCGCGCGAGCTCGCGCGGCAGGCGCATGGGTCCACGTCGATGGCGCCTTCGGCCTGTGGGTCGCGGCGTCCGAAGCCAAGGCGCACCTAGCGGACGGCGCGGCCGACGCGGATTCCTGGTCCACCGACGGCCACAAGTGGCTCAACACGCCCTATGACTGCGGCATCGCGCTGGTCCGGGATCCGGACACGCTTCGCGCCGCCATGTCGGCTCCCGCCAGCTACCTGGTGACGAGCGGCCACCGCGAGCCGAGCCACTTCTCGCCAGAGCTCTCGCGCCGCGCCCGCGGCGTCGAGGTCTGGGCCGCACTGCGCTCGCTCGGACGCTCCGGCGTCGGCGAGATCGTCGACCGCACATGCTCGCACGCGGCAAGGCTCGCCGACCTCGTCCGGGCGGGCGGCCTGGAGGTGCTCAACGAGGTCGTGCTCAACCAGGTCCTGATCGCCGCCGGCGACGACGCGGCGACGGACGCCATGGTCGCGGCCGTGCAGGCGGACGGCACCTGCTGGTGCGGCGGGACGACGTGGCGCGGACGGCGCGCGATGCGGGTCAGCGTGTCGAGCTGGGTGACCACCGATGGGGACATCGACCGCACCGCCGCCGCCATCATCGCCGCCGCAGGCGCCATCGCGGGGCAGCCGTGAGCGGGCATGCGGCGGGCGGGCGAACCGCCAGCCCGCCATTGCCACCGACCCACCTGCTCCTCGGTGTCCTCGTCACCTTCATCTGGGGCACGAACTTCGTGGTCATCCACGTCGGCCTCGAGCACGCGCCGCCGATCTTCCTCGCGACGATGCGCTTCGTGCTTTCGGCACTCCCGGCGATGCTGTTCGTCAGACGGCCCGCCGTGCCGCTTCCGCACCTCGCGGCCGCGGGCTTCTTCCTCGGCATGCAGTTCGCCTTCCTGTTCCCCGGCATGCTCGCCGGCGTGAGCCCCGGTCTGGCGTCCCTGGTGGTCCAGATGCAGGTCTTCCTGACCATCGGCATCGCGGCCGTGGCGCTGCGCCAGCCCGTGCGCAGAGCCCAGGTCGTCGCGCTGGCGATCGCATGCTGCGGCCTCGCGCTGATAGCGCTGAAAGGCGGGTCGTCGGCGACGCCCTCAGGGCTGGCGCTCATCCTCGCGGCGGCAAGCAGCTGGGCGCTGTCGAACTACCTCGCGGCGAAGGCGGGAGCCGTCAACATGGTCGCCTTCGTCGTTTGGGCGAGCCCCTTCGCGGTCCCACCGCTACTGATCGCCTCGCTGACGATAGAGGGCCCGCGGAGCTTCGTGTCCGCGCTGGGCTCGGGCGACCCGGTGACGTGGGCAGTGATCGCATGGCAGGCCTACGCCAACACGGTCCTCGGCTACGGCGCGTGGAACTGGCTTCTCAGCCGCCACCCGGCAGCACAGGTCGCACCGCTCGCGCTCATGGTGCCGATCTTCGGCATGGTCTCATCGGCCGCGATACTCGGCGAAGGCCTCGAGCCGTGGAAGCTCGGGGCGGTCGCGCTCGTTCTGACCGGCCTAGCGATCAATCAGGTCGCTGCCCGGAAGGGGTTCCCGCCCAAGCTGCAGGATTGACGCGCGAGCATCGGCGCGTTGGCCGCATCGATGCGCCATGCCTAGATTCGCCAAGTGAATACGGGCACGCGAACACCATCGGCGGAACCAAGGATCTGGGAGAGAGGGCTTGAAGAAGGGCAACGTGAAGATCGAACTGCCTGCGGAATGGAGGCAGGCAGCGCCCGACCTTGAGGATTCCGGTAAAGGCGGCCCGGAGTCGCCGCGGCTCATGCGCATCAGGCGACTGGGGCCAGCCGTGGACGGACTGAACGCGATCGCCGCGAGCCTTCCCGCGTCCTACGGCTGGAGGTTCATCACGGCCGAGAACTTCACGACGCTGTTTCACGCCAAGGCCGAAGCCGGAGCGTCGGTGAGCGAGCTCAACCGCCTCTACTGGCGGGACACGCTCGCCACGATCGAGGCCTACACGGTCATGTCGGTCTGGCGAATGGTGGACATCTGCCAGGCTGCCTTCAGCTGCATGGAGCAGGAGGCGATCATCCCATGCGCGATACTCGCGCGCTCTGCGCTCGAGTCATCGGTCCAGTTCGTGCAGGATGCCCGGACGATTAGCGCCTCACTGGAGCAGGTGCTCAAGCACGACCTGACCTCGGGGATCGCCACCAGCACGGAACTCGAGCAGTATCTGGTCCAGACCGTCTATGCCTCCCGCCAAACGGGAACGGACGAGATCTACAAGTCGAAGAACATCCTCACGGTGCTCGACAAGATCGCCAAGGTTGCCAAGGACGAACCGATCAAGGAGGAATACGAGCTGCTCTGCGAGGTGACGCACCCCAACTTCCTCGGGCGGTCAGCCTACCTCGTCCGTGCTGAGAACGACCGTGACGACGGCAGCGAACTGAGGGTCATCGGTCCCGAGAACGGCATCAACACGGACGCGCTGCTGCAGTCCGCGCTCTGGGCGCTTTCATGGGCGATCGAGGCGCAGGCCACATCCACGCACCTCGTTCAGGGGACCGTCGCCGACTTCATCGCGGCGCTGCCGCCCGAAGAGACGACGCGGCACTGAACGCGCTTGCCCACACGGCTCGCCAGGCCTTTGATCACTCCAGCTCGACGTGTCCGCTGAACATCGGGACGCACATCCCACCGACGCCGGCGCGGATTCCGGTCTCGTCCCGCCACCCGCGCAGCAGCAGCCAGCTCGGCCGACCCATCTCGACGCCCTGACGGGAATCCAGGCTGAGCGACTGCTGTTCCGAATGGCTGAGGAGCAGCGCCGCGACTGCGGCGTTGGCACTGCCCGTCGCCGGATCCTCCCACGTCCCCGACATCGGGGCGAACATCCGGGCTCGGATGCCCGCCCCCCAATGGGCATAGATGAAGATCGACAGCCGATCAGACGCCAGCCCGCTCTCGGCATGCGTCCGTCTGAATGCCTCAAGACGGGGCGAGGCACGCCCGATCGCGTCGAGCGTCACCTCTACCAGCACGAAGTCGACGCCGACCCCGGCGACAACGGGGCGGTGGGTCCTGAGCACGACGTCCGCCGCCTCGAGACCCAGGCACTCCGCGATGCTCTCGGGTCGCAGCTCGCCGAACGTCTCGAGCGGTCGGGGCGCCGTTATCGACGCCCCGGTGGCCGAACCGTCGTCGCCGCGCAGCAGGTCCACCTCGACGAGCCCTGCCATCTCCTCGAACCGCAGCGGATCGCCGTGGGTCAGACCCAGGTTCGCCAGCACGACCGCGGTCCCGACATTCGGATGGCCCGCGAACGGCATCTCGGCGGTGCGGTTGAAGATCCGAACCTGGGCCGTGTTGGCCGGGTCGGAGGGCGGCAGGACGAAGGTGGTCTCGCTCAGGTTCATCTCCGCCGCGAGGCTCTGCATCTCCGCGTCGGACAGGCCCTGCGCGTCCGGGAACACGGCGAGGGGATTTCCGCCGAACCTGGTGTCGGTGAAGACATCGACCGTGTGGAACTCGAACCGCCGCATCAGCTGTCCCCGGAGTAGTGACCGTCGGCATGCGCAAGCCCGAGGAGGACGTTGAAGTCCAGTCCGTCGGCGTCCGCGTAGGGCGCCGGCGGCGCGTCCGTAGCACCGTCGTTGGTCGCGGCCGGTCTCGCAGGTCCGACAATGGACTGAACCGGGATCACCCCTGCCCAGGCAGCGCTGGCCGCGTCCGCATCCAGCGTGGCAGGGGGACCCGACCGCACCTTGAGCGCGGCCTCGTCGATCGGCATCCTCACGACCGTGATCTGGGCGAGCTCGACTTCGGTCATGGGCCTCAGCGTCGGCGACCGGCCGGGATAGATCCGGTCGATGAAGGCGTGCATCGCAGCGCGCTTGCCGGCCACGTCCGCTACCGCCTCCACGCGCCCGAACGCCATCACCGACGTGTAGTTGATCGAGTGCGCGAAGCCGGACCGACCGACAACCAGTCCGTCGACGCGGCAGACCGTCACGCAGGCGCGTTTTCCAACTGCCGATCGGATCATCCGGCTGCCCGCCGAGCCGTGCCAGAACAGCGTGTTATCCTCCCGCCAATATGCGGTCGGCGTCGCGAACGGCTGGCCCTCATGCGTCCAGGCGATGTGCGCGAGCAGTCCCTCGTCGAGCGCGGCGTGCACGGCCGACCGGTCGTAGGTGGCGCGCTCGGGCCTCCGCCGCGCACGCGAAAGGTCGGTCGGCTTGGTCGGAATGCCCGTCACGCCAACGCTCCCGCACGGCACTCGATTATCACGGCGTCCACGACGAAGCCGCCGTCGTCGCCGATCTCGAAGGCATCCCGCACTTCCAAAGATGAACCCCGCTGAAGCCAGCGGATCGCGTTCACTGCCACATCGGGCGTGGACATGCGCTTTACCCAGGGACCAAACTCCAGCGGCAGCCGGAAGGGCTCGATCGAAACGGGCGCTATGGCGGCGCGTCCGAGCGCTGCGGTCCACTCCGCCATGCTGCGGTCGCGGACGTGCGACGGGTCCCGGAGCAACTCGACCGCCTGCAGGTGCGTGTCGAGAATCGAGGACGCCGGTGCCATGACATCGACGAAGACGAGGCAGCCGTCCGGCCGTACGACGCGCCGGGCCTCGCGCAGCCCGGCCTCCCAGTCCTGCCAATGATGGACGCTGTAGCGGCTCACGACGAGATCGAACGACGCATCCACAAAGGGTAGGCGTTCCGACGACGCCAACTCAGCGCGCACGTTCGGAAGGCCGCGGCTCGCGGCCTCCGCCGTCACGGCGTCGAGCATGCCCTGGGACAGGTCGCACGCGACGACCTCGGTGACGTGCGGCGCGACGGCGTAGGTCACATGACCGCCGCCGCATCCAAGGTCGAGGACGCGATCATAGATGCCGATACGAACGAGGTCGGCGATGCGTCGCAGATCGGTTCCAGTCGCATGGACCGCGCTCTCGACGTAGCGGCGGGCCTGATGGCCGAACTGCGCGTCGACCAGCTCGTCGTGACGTTGGCCACTGGCATTCCCCATCGTCGGACTCCCGGTTCGCACGAACTGCGACCGCAGCATCGTGATCGTGCGGCTTGCCGATGGCCGCAAGGCTACAGCAGTTATCCATTGGGTAACGACCGTTATTCCAAGGTGCAAGGGCGATTCGCGTCCGGGTGGCGGTGCGAAGGGCATGGGAAGTCAGGCTGAGGGAAAAGGTCTGGGTTCTGCCCCAAACAAGGAGTTGAAGATGAAGGAAATAACGGAGGCCGAACGCGAGATGCAGCGTGAGCAGGAGCGCGTCGCCGCAGACCCCGCCGCGTCCAGCAACATGGCCCGCCACATGGCGGCGCTGAACGTCTTGCTGCTCGGAAGGCGCGGCTTCGACCAGCCAGCCGAGGAGCCGATCATCCAGTCGGGTTTCAGACTTACGATCGGCGAGCGAGACCTGCTGATGGCCGCGGCGGCCCGCATCGGGTGCGACACGATCCACCTCGCCTTCCATATCGAGCGGGCGACCGGCAACCCGCACGGCATCATGGTCTTCCGCGTCGAAGGCGACCTGATCGCCTGCTACCCGCAGTGCGGGCTGTGGGCGCCGGCGGGCGGTAAGCGCGCTGTCATCGTGGGTCTTGAACGCGAGGCGCCGTGCCACTTCGTGCTCCGTCCCGGCCGCCGCATGGCGAAGGTCGAGGGCTGGCCCGCCGTCAAGCTGGAGGCGGGGCTCCTGCGCGGCGCCAACCTGCTCCTGAAGCTGGCGTCGTCGGACGAAATGCGCGACGCCCATGTCGGTGCGAACCGGGGCTTCGTGCAATTCCACGGTCCCGGACGGTGGTCATACCGCGCCGACAAGCTGGCGGCCTGACGTCCATGGCGGCCGCCCCGATCCCCTGACGTTCGTCACGGCCTCGGGGCGACCGCGGACATGCGTCGCGGCGGACAGGCATCCGCCAATGTCCCTCGTCTCAAACCAGACAAATCTCGTCACCGGACACAAAGAAGTCTGTGTCCGGTGAGCACAATTGTCCGGTCTGGGGATCCGGCATGGATCAGGGCGTGAACCATCAATTCGGGGAAAAGGAATGACCCGCAAATCCGCGTCGACCGCGCCCGCAGAGGACGCGCCGCGCTATTCGATCGTGCGATATGACCCGTTCCACGAGCCGCGCATCCCGAACACCGAGAGGCCGAAGGAGAGCAACCGGGTCCTCCCCGTCGACTTCCCGATGGTCTTCGACCTGGTGGACGAATGCGTCGTCGAACCCATCCTGCTCCACCTCCACCACAAGTTCTTCACGACGGGGTCGGTGCGCAAGGGCGTATGGACGAAGCGGCAGTCCGCCGACAACGCCGCGGAGGACCTGCGCCTGTGGTGGCAGTTCCTGCACGACGTCGGCAAAACCTGGGACACGGTTACCGACAACGGCCTCGCGACATACCTCAACATCCTGTCGGAGGAGCCGAGCGAAAGCACCGAGGACTACCTCTCGTCGTCGACGATCGGCGGCCGCAAGTCCTCGCTGAACGCGTTCTACGAATTCGCGGGGCGGCGGCTCGGGCTGGCCAATCCGCCATCGGTGGACAACGCGGTGTCGATCAGCCGCTCCCATCCCGGCAAACGGCGGCCGACCGACGAGGCCGACGCGGAATCCAACCCGCGGCCCATGAGCCGCGAGACGGTCGAGAGCATCGCCAAGGAGCTGGGTCCGCTCCCCAGCGAATGGAAGGGCGTCGGAAAGGGGAGCAGCAAGTCGCGGCTCGCCTTCGAGCTGGGGATCAACGTCGGCCTGAGGATCGACGAGATCGAGAACCTTCGCGTCGCGATGTTCCAGCGGATGCAGCTGGACAAGGCCAACTTCGACGTCCCGAAGCGCCTGAAGATCACGAAGACCAAGGGGCTCGTCAAGCGGACGGTGGAGGTCCCGCAGTGGCTCGTCGAGGAGATCCAGATCTACATCGACGAGGAGACCGGCGAGCGCGAAGCGAGCCTCGCGCAGGCACGGAAGGTCTGGATGAAGGCCCATCACCGCGTCCCCGCCAACCTGCTGCTCAACGAGGCACGGGGCGCAACTGCCGGCAAGAAGGCCCGGCGCAAGCAGATCGAAGCGGACTTCGCGAGGGCCGTCACCGACCTCAACATCACCGAGCCGCGGACGCTGGCCGAAGGGACCGACGAAGAGCGGGAGGTGCTGGTAGCCGCGCACGTCTTCCACGACTGCCGGCACACCTACGCATACTGGACCTACCGCAACTTCCTCGAGCTCGAGGCAGAGGAGAACGTTCGGATCGTCGGCGGTATCTTCGACGCCGCCGTCCGCCACGTCCAGCGGCTGCTCGGGCACCGCACGCCCGAGGTTACCAAGGCCGTCTATCTCGACGTGTTCGAGGAGGTCTCAGTCGAGATCACCGCCCTTCTCCAGAGGAAGCTCCGCAGCATCCGGAAGGACCGAATGGAGGACGTCGGATGAAAAACGGGAATCGTAACCAGCGGCTGAGCGCGAAGTGGGACATGGAGGAGCGCACGCCCGAGATGATCGCGCGCGAGCACATCGTCGTCGAGGGAAGGTCCAGAATTGCCAAGCTGCCGAAGGCCCCGAAGGGCCGCGACCGGCGGGGGACGCGAGAGTTCGCGCTCGACTTCCTCAAGCCCTACTCGCCGCAGACCCGGGACGCCTTCGCGGTCGCGCTGATCCTACGCCTGCTATCGTGCAAGGGGGCGGGCAGCCGCTATAACGACTACCGGTCGTTCTCCACCGACTTCCACGCCTTCCTGACCACCCGTCCGGGCGGGCTCCCGACCCTCGGGCAGATCGACGACGACCTGCTCGGCGCCTTCGAGACGTGGCTCTCCGAACCGACGTCGTCGGGATACGCCCCCGCCGAGACCACGCGTCGGGAGAAGCTCTACGCCGTCCAGCGCATCCTGAAGCAGCTGAGGACCTCCGGCGAGTTCAAGCACCGCATCAACCCGAACCTCAAGAACCTGAAGGCGCCCTTCCGCGGCGCGACGGACTCGACGAAGCATGTCGAGCCCCTGCCCGAGGGCACCTTCGAGGACATCTACGCCGCGGCTGAGCTGGAATGCGCCGAACTGCAGGACAGATACTGGGTGTCGCTCCAGCAGCTGGAGCGCCTCAGGAAGAAGCGGCAGACGCCCACAAGCGCCGGCATCGACGCAACGCACTGCGCCGCGTATCTCCTTCAGCAGTCGGCCAAGGGCGTCTGCCTCAGCTACCATCAGGCGGGCAGGCGCATCCCCGGCTACGCGCGGCTGGTCGACCGGCAGACGCACGAGGCGGCCGACGACCTGCTTTACCCGCGCCTTCGCGAGTTCGCGCCCTACCTCGTCGTGCTCGCGTCCGCGTTCGCGTTCAACGGCGGCGTCCTTACAGAGATGAAGACGACCGACTTCAGGTTCGAGCGGTTCCGCGACGTCGAGCGGATGCGGATCGGTCCGAGGAAGCCGCGAGCGCGGGGCAAACGGCAACGCCATGCCGTGACGGTCACCGAGCATCCCGACAATCCGGGCAGGCTCGTCAGGTTCATCAGGATGCGCACCCGCTACCTGCGCGAGGCGCGGCCTTCGAAGCTCCTCTTCCTTCGCTTCAACCCGCAGGGCCGCGACGTCGTCGAGCCGATCCTGGACGGGGCGTTCATGCGGTCGCTCGACGCGTTCGCGAAGGACCACGAACTTCCCCGCTTCCTGCTCGAGCAGCTCCGGCCCACCATCCTGCAGCAGGTCCACGAACTCACCGGCGGCGACATCACGGCGGTGCAGGCCTTCGGCAAGCAGCGCTCGCTGACGACCGTCGAGAAGCACTACCGGACGCGCGGCATGGAGAAGGCCGGCGAGGACCGGCTCTACGCCGCGATGGCGCAGCGCCACCGCGACATCGAGACGGGCGGCGCGGTGAGCCCCATCGACAAGCCCCGCCGCTCGTTCGACCGCTGGGCCGCCACACCCGGCTACACCTGCCTCGACACGTTCGACAGCCCCATAGCCGGGCAGGAGACGGGCAAACCCTGCTCAGCCTACGGGCAATGCCCGAGGTGCGAACTCGCAATGGTCGACTACACGTCCGCCCGCGACCTCGCCTACCTGCATCAGCTCCGACGAAGGATCGACGAGACCGTCGACACCCTCGGTCCCGCCGCCTGGATCGCGAAGTGGTCAGGCGTCCAGCGCGAGCTCCTGATCGACATCGCGATGTTCGGACCCGAGGTCGAGGCGACCGTCGCGTCCGGGCGGATCGTCACCACGCCGCTGCCACCGCTGGAGTAGAGCCATGCACACCACGAAGACACTCGACCTCAAGGACTACGCGACGCTCGATGCCCTCGTCGCCGCGGATCCGTGGATCTCCTCGCGCTCGCGGTGGTCGAGCGAGATCTGGGAGTTCGACGTCGACGCCCCCGGCTATTCGAGCCGCAAGCTCGCCCAGTCGTGGCGCGTCGTGGCCCCGACGCGCGCACTCGACGAGATGAAGTATCTCTGCGCGCTCCTGTTCATCGGCAGGAGCGGCGCGCCGGAGTTCAAGCAGACCGGCGCCCACGCCTTCGGGGTAGGCGCCAGATACCTGCTCCGGTTCATGCAGGCGAACTCCTTCGCACGCTTCGCCGACCTCGACGCCGACGCGTTCGACCTGTTCGAGCGGCGGATAGCGAGGACGCTGTGCGACCCGGTCGAGCTCGCCGCGATCGACGAGGAGGTCGCGGAAGGTCTCTACGACGGCGACGGGCCGGACGTCGGCGAGACCCCGGCGCGCAAACGCCAGAAGACCGGCAACAGGGGCATCCTCGGCGCGAAGAAGCGGAAGCCGCCGCCGGTCGACCAGGAGGAGATCGGCGAGGCGGCCGCCTACATGCGGCTGGTGACGTGGCGCTACGTCCGCGACGAGGCGCACGACCTGCGCCGGGTCGGGATCGAGGTTGCGCGCTTCGATCCCTTCAAGGGGTCGTCCGTCAAGAAGATGGCGCAGGCCCTTGGCAGCTACTCGGCGGAACGGATCCCCGCGCTCCCTGACCAGGTCGCGCGGCCGATCCTCGAGTTCGCCCACCGGATGATCGGACTGCCAGCCGACGAGGTGATCGACCTGCACGACCGCTACTATGCGATGTGGCAGGGCAAGCACGTGGACGAGCGCGCACGTGACAGGTCGTGCGAGAGGCTCGTCAAATCCGCGACCTTCAGTCCACTGGAGGAGGGCGGAGCACCGTGGACGAGCAAAAGGCTCTCCGCGCGCTCTAATGGTGCGAGGACGGTGCGCGACCTCGTCGTCCTGATCCGCGACGCGGCGCTGATCGTGCTGCAGAGCGACACCGGCATGCGCATAAGCGAGGTCTGCAGCATCGCCGCGTCGCCGGACGAGGACATGCTGCCAATGCCGTCGTGCGTGTCGGTGGAGCCGTCGAACTCGCAACTCAACGAGCACTTCTTCGTGCACGGCCTGCTGTCGAAGGGCGTCCGGGAACCACACGCCGAGAAGTGGCTGCTGGGCGGCCGACCCGCAGGGACGGAGGTCGAGCCGCCGGCGGTCCGGGCGCTACGCGTCCTGGTAAGACTGCTCCGTCCGTGGCGCGCGCTCGCGGAGGGCGATCCGATCGGCCTCCAGCTCCTACCATCCAACATCGCCTACGCGTGGCTGCCGATGTCGGCCGAGGATCTCGGGCCGACGATCGGCTACTCGCTGACCCGCTCGATCACCAACACGATCGTCGACGAGGTCGGGCTCAAGGCAGTCCTCGAGGATGCCGTCGAAGGCGATCCCGAGCTCAGGCAATACTGGGAGACCGACGGACGGTGCATCCGGTCGCACCAGTGGCGCAAGACGTTCATCCGATACCTGATCCGGGTGGACGAGGGACTGCTCCCCGCCATCAGCCACCACTTCAAGCACTACACGCTGGCGATCACCGAGGACGGCTACATGCCGCGCGACCCGGAGCTCGTCGACATCGCGACCAGCGTGCGGACGCGCGAGACGTCGCGGGCGCTGTTCGAACGGCGCTTCGGCAGCAAGCACCGCGTCGGCCGGCTCGACGAGTTGCTCGCCGAGACCCGCAGCCGGATCCAGCAGGTCATCGGCGACGACGACTTCGTCCGGGCGGCGCCGAGGCTCGACGCCTTCGTGCGCGAGCACGACATCCAGTTCTGGTTCGCACAGCACGGCGCCTGCCTGTTCGACATGCATCCCAGCGAGGCACGCTGCCACAACCAGGCGGGCAGGTCCGACTGGCGTCCGCGCGGACCAGACTTCGCGACGAGGACGCCCGACGCGTGCCTCGGTTGCAGGAACTTCTCGGTCGGACGGGAGGCGGTCGGCTTCTGGCGCGACCGCTACGTGACCAACCAGCGGTCGTGGATCACCTCGGGGCACGCCCCGATGTTCCGCATCGCGCGTATGCGCGCGAAGCAGTCGGCCGCCGTGCTGCGCCACCTCGGCCAGCCCCTGCCGATCCTGCTCGACAAGGCGCCCAGGAAGGAAGCGAGGGAGACGGAAAATGGCTAAACGGAAGACGAGGCGCCCGGCAGCCCCAGACCACATCTTCGAGGAAGACGACGCCGTCGCCTCCGAGATGCGACGCGACATTGACTGGAGCGAGGGCGAAAACTCGGACGCCTTCGCGGACTATGTCGCCGCCATCTACCGGCTCCGGCGCGGCGCGCCCTCGCATCACCCGCCGTTCGTGGCCATCGTCGAGGAGGGCGGGCGGGTCCCGCTCACGCAGGAGAACGTCGCACTCGAGGCCGACCGTCCCCGGTCCCGCATCTCCGGCAAGGACGCGGACTTCAAAGGGCTCGCCGCCTACATCAAGTCGCTCCGGTCGTCGCACGGGGTAAGCGAGAACACCTTGGCCAAGCTGCGCCGGCAGTCCGAGGAGATCGCGTTCCTCGAGCAGCGGGTGAAGGTCTACCAGTCCAGGCACGCCGCCGCGGTCATCACGATCGACGCGCTGAGGCGGGACATCAGCGATCTCGAGGCGACGGCGGCGCGGCGGAAGTGACCGCGATCCCCGGCGGCAGCGGGAACCGTATCGTCACCCACCCCAGCCGGCGGAGCTCGCGCTCCACCTCGCCGTCGAGCATGCCGCCGAGATCGGCGATGCCAAGGTCGGGAAAGTGCCGGCCCCGGGCCGCGATGTCCGCGACCGTCCTCGCCGAAGCCATCGTCCCAGACCAGACCGTGCCGCTCGCGGCGTGGAGCCACGAGTGGCAGGCAAGCGCGTTCGCCAGCAAGCCGGCGAAGACGGGACCACACGCGAGCCTGGCGAACCTCTCGTCGGTCGCGACGTCGGACGCGAGGCTCGGGACCAGGCCGCCCGGCTCGGCATCGGCTTCCGGGGCGTCGTCCCAAGCGCCACCGTGGACGGGCCGGGCCCGGACGAGACGCCCCGCCGGGCCGATGCGGAGGCCCACGCCGTAATCGCGCACCACGAGGACGTCGCCCACCGCCTTCCCGACCAGGCAGGGGCTCTGAGCCCACGCGACCTCGATCGCAGCGTTGCGCAGGCTCCCGATCGCGCCCTCGATGAAGAGGCGGGCACCGCGGTGCGGCATCGGGGCGACGAGGTGGAAGCACCTCTCGAGAGCCTCCGTCGCGGCGGCGATCTCCCCTCCGAGGGCGAACGCGCCGCCGGCATCCTCCGTCACGACGGCCTCACCAGGTGCGGCCACGGCATGCGGTGGGGCACGACGCCCGTGCGGGCGACGACCGTGACGTAGTTCTCGTCCTTCGCGGCATGCCTGATGCGGTAGTCGGTGCCCGCGAACACCGAGTGTTCCACGACGTCGAAGAGGCGACGGGCCTTGAGGCCGTGGACGCGCGGTTCCGGCACGCCCCTTTAGAAGTCGAC
>JAEXLC010000149.1 GCA_023445495.1 Pseudomonadota bacterium
CTGGATCCCCGCCTGCGCGGGGATGACGATTTAGAGGCAGCGGGAGAGGGCTTCAAGAAGAGGCTCGGCTCACCCCTCCACCCAATCCTTCGCCGCAATCCCCTGCGCATAGAGCAGCGCGGTCAAATCCCCATGATCCACCCGCACCCCCGCCGCCGCCGCGACGATCGGCTTGGCGTGGTAGGCCACCCCCAGCCCCGCCTCGCGGATCATCGCCAGGTCGTTGGCACCGTCGCCCACCGCCAGCGTGTCCGAAGCACCCAGCCCCCGCTCGTCCCGCACCGCCAGCAGCGTATCCAGCTTCGTCGCGCTGTCGACGATCGGCTTCTCGACCGCGCCTGTCAGCACGCCGCCTTCGATCACCAGCCGGTTCGCGATCATCCGGTGGAAGCCGATCTCGCTGCCCACCGGCTCGGCAAACCGCGTGAACCCGCCCGACACCAGCACGCAGGTCGCGCCCCGCGCCCGCATCGTCCGCACCAGCGCCTTTGCCCCCGGCATCAACCGAACCCGCTCGGCCAAACACTGCTCGATCGCGTCCTCGGACAGCCCCTGCAACAGCGCCACCCGCGCATCGAGCGCCGCGCCGAAGTCCAGCTCGCCGCGCATCGCCCGCTCGGTCACTTCGGCAACCTGCGCCTTGATCCCCGCGAAATCTGCCAGCTCGTCGATGCACTCGACGGTGATCATCGTGGAGTCCATGTCGGCGATCAGCAGCTTCTTGGCGCGGCCCTCGGCCGCCTGCACCGCGACGTCACACGCCGCAAACGCTCCCTCCAGCGCAGCCCGCGCCGCATCGGGATGCATGGCGAATTCCAGGTCCGCCGCGCGCCCCTCATCGATCCAGCGCACGCTTCCGGGTTCACAATGCACCGAAGCCAGCCGGTCAGCGGCCTCGGAAAGCTGCCCTGCGGCCAGACCATCTGCTATAAGCGTCGCGATGAACATCGGATCCCCTGAACTGCCAATGGTGGCGCTCATCGCAGGGCCGACCGCGAGCGGCAAGTCCGCGCTCGCGCTCGCCCTCGCCGAAAAACACAATGGCGTCGTCATCAACGCGGATTCGATGCAGGTCTATGCCGACCTGCGCGTGCTCACCGCCCGCCCCAGCATCGAGGAGGAGAAGCGCGCGCCGCACCTGCTGTTCGGCCATGTCGACGGTGCCGAAGCCTATTCGGCCGGGCGCTGGGCGGCGGAGGCGCGTGCCGCGATCCACGAAGCGCATGCAGCCGGCCGCCTGCCCATCCTGGTCGGCGGCACCGGCATGTACATGCGCACCCTGCTCGACGGCATCGCGCCCGTGCCCGAGATCGATTCGCTGATCCGCGCCGAAGTCCGCGCCCTCCCCGTCGAGGAAGCCCGCGCCGAGCTCGCCCGCCGCGATCCCGATGCCGCCGCCCGCCTCGGACCGATCGACACGCTGCGCATCTCGCGCGCGCTCGAAGTCGTCCGCTCCACCGGCAAGCGGCTCGCCGATTGGCAGGCCGAGCGGCATGGCGGGATCGGCCACGAGATCCGCGTCGCCGCGACGATCCTCCTACCCGACCGGACCTGGCTCGCCGACCGCATCGATCGCCGTTTCCGCCACATGGTCAATGTCGCCAAGGGCGAGGTCGAGGCGCTGCTCGCCCGCACCGACGTGCCCAACGATGCCCCGGTGCTGCGCGCCATCGGGGTGCGCGAGATCGGCCTCGCGCTCGCCGGCGAGAGCAACCTCGAGGAGGCGCATTTCGCCGGCTCGCTCGCCACCCGCCAATACGCCAAGCGCCAGTATACCTGGTTCCGACGCCAGCCCCCGCCCGAGTGGGAACGCACGGACGAGACACAAACAAACAGACTCGTCGAGCAATTCGAAAGAAAATTACTATAATTCGGCTTGACGCGTAGTTTTCGTGCGGGTAGCAGCGCCCTTCGGCGGTGTTTCCCGCACCGCAACAAACGGAGGCCGATTGTGACCGAGAAGAGTGGAGCAGACATCCTGATCGAGACGCTGAGCGATCTCGGTGTGGAAGTCGTGTTCGGCTATCCGGGCGGCGCGGTGCTTCCGATCTATGATGCGATCTTCAAGCAGGACCGCATCAAACATATTCTTGTCCGCCATGAGCAGGCGGCGACGCACGCGGCGGAAGGCTATGCCCGCGCCACCGGCAAGCCGGGCGTCGTCCTCGTCACCTCGGGCCCGGGCGCGACCAACGCGGTCACCGGGATCACCGATGCGCTGATGGATTCGATCCCGATGGTCGTCATCACCGGCCAGGTGCCGACGGCGCTGATCGGCACCGATGCGTTCCAGGAAGCCGACACGGTCGGCATCACCCGGCACTGCTCGAAGCACAACTATCTGGTGAAGGATCCCGCCCGGCTCGAGCCGACGATCCGCGAGGCCTTCTATATCGCCACCTCCGGCCGCCCCGGCCCGGTCGTGATCGACATCCCCAAGGACGTCCAGGTCGCCACCGCGCGGCGCGGCGAGAATGCGCCGATCTCGCACAAGACCTATCGCCCGCAGACCGAGCCGGACATGGTCTCGATCGAGAAGGCGGTCGACATGCTGGCCGCGGCCGAGCGCCCGATCTTCTACACCGGCGGCGGAATCATCAATTCCGGACCCGAAGCTTCGTGCCTGCTCCGCGAGCTCGCCACCGTAACCGGCGCGCCTGTTACATCGACGCTGATGGGCCTCGGCGCCTTCCCCGCTTCGGACGACAAGTGGCTGGGAATGCTGGGCATGCACGGCACCTATGAGGCCAACCTGGCGATGAACCAGGCCGACCTCATCATCGCGCTCGGTGCCCGGTTCGATGACCGCGTGACCGGCCGTCTTGACGCCTTTTCGCCGCACAGTGCAAAGATCCACGTCGATATCGACCGTTCGAGTATCAACAAGAACGTTCGCGTCGACCTGCCCATCGTGGCGGACGTCGGTTCGGCGATGCGGGCGATGCTCGATACGTGGCACCTTCGCAAGCATCCGAAGCCGGACCTGTCCGAATGGTGGAGCCGCATCCGGGGCTGGCGCCAGGTCGGCTGCCTCGAGTTCCAGGAGGCCGATCCCCAGGTCATCATGCCCCAGCGCGCCATCCGCGCCCTGTGGGAGGCCACCAAGGATCAGGCCCCGATCATCACCACCGAGGTCGGCCAGCACCAGATGTGGGCGGCCCAGCACTTCCACTTC
Source organism: Pseudomonadota bacterium (assembly GCA_023445495.1). Lineage (GTDB taxonomy): Bacteria > Pseudomonadota > Alphaproteobacteria > Sphingomonadales > Sphingomonadaceae > Sphingomonas. The sequence continues at coordinate 3,176 of JAEXLC010000149.1, forward strand.
GATGATCCCAACAAGTGGCTGACGTCGGGCGGTCTGGGCACGATGGGCTATGGCCTGCCGGCCGCGATCGGTGCCCAGCTGGGCAATCCGGACCGGCTGGTCATCGACATCGCCGGCGAAGCCTCGATCCAGATGAACATCCAGGAGCTGGCAACCGCGACCCAGTACCGGTTGCCGGTCAAGATCTTCATCCTGAACAACGAATATATGGGCATGGTCCGCCAGTGGCAGGAGCTGACCTACCAGTCGCGCTATTCGGAGAGCTACAGCGATGCGCTCCCGGATTTCGTAAAGCTGGCAGAGGCTTATGGCTGGAAGGGCATCCGCATCGACACCCGCGACCAGCTCGACGCCGGCATCGCCGAGATGCTGGCCTATGACGGGCCGGTGGTGGTCGATTGCCGCGTGGCCAAGCTCGCCAACTGCTTCCCGATGATCCCGTCGGGCGCCGCCCATACCGAAATGCTGCTCCAGTCGGCCGAAGTCTCGGGCGAGATGGACGACGAAGCCAAGGCGCTGGTCTAACCCCATGCATATCAAGGAAGAAGCCGTCGAGCGTCACACGCTCGCAGTCATCGTCGACAACGAGCCGGGCATCCTCGCCCGGATCGCCGGCCTGTTCACGGCGCGGGGCTACAACATCTCCTCGCTCACCGTGTCCGAGATCACCGACGACGACCTGATCAGCCGGATCACGATCGTCACCCACGCCTCGGCGCCGGTGATGGAGCAGATCATCGCACAGCTCGAGCGGCTGGTGCCGGTGCACAAGGTGACCGACCTCACCGCCTTCGGCCCGCATGTCGAGCGCGAGCTGGCGCTGGTGAAGGTGGCGGGCACCGGCGAGCACCGGATCGAGGCGCTGCGCCTCGCCGAGGTCTACCGTGCCCGGGTAGTCGATGCGACCACCTCGAGCTTCGTCTTCGAAGTGACCGGCGGCACTGAGAAGATCGACAAGTTCGTCGAGCTGATGCGCGATCTCGGCCTGGTCGAAGTCGCCCGCACCGGCATCGTTGCGATTGCGAGAGGGGCCGAAGCGGCCTGATCGCCGGCAAATTTCAACCGTCACCCCGGGCTTGCCCCGGGGTCCCGCTTTCTCTCGCAGCGGGCAAACAGAAGCGGGACCCCGGCTCAGGGCCGGGGTGACGAAAAGGAAGAACCAATCATGCGCGTTTACTACGATCGCGACGCCGATCTGAACCTGATCTCGAACAAGAAGATCGCCATCCTCGGCTATGGCTCGCAGGGCCACGCCCATGCGCAGAACCTGCGCGACAGCGGCGTCAAGGAAGTCGCGATCGCGCTGCGCCCGGGCTCCCCCTCGGCCGCCAAGGCCGAAGGCGCCGGCTTCAAGGTGCTGCCGAACAAGGAAGCGGCCGCCTGGGCCGACATCCTGATGATCCTCGCGCCGGACGAGCACCAGGCCGCGATCTACGAGAACGACATCAAGGGCAATCTGCGCCCCGGCGCCGCCCTCGCCTTCGCCCATGGTCTCAACATCCATTTCGGCCTGATCGAGGCACCGTCGGACGTCGACGTCATCATGATCGCACCCAAGGGCCCCGGCCACACCGTGCGCAGCGAATATGCCCGCGGCGGCGGCGTGCCCTGCCTGATCGCGATCCACCAGGACGCCTCGGGCAACGCGCATGACATCGCCCTGGCCTATGCATCGGGCGTCGGCGGCGGTCGTTCGGGCATCATCGAGACCAATTTCCGCGAGGAATGCGAGACCGACCTGTTCGGCGAGCAGGCCGTGCTCTGCGGCGGCGCCACCGCGCTGGTCCAGGCCGGCTTCGAGACGCTGGTCGAGGCCGGCTACGCCCCGGAAATGGCCTATTTCGAGTGTCTCCACGAGCTCAAGCTGATCGTCGACCTGATGTACGAGGGCGGCATCGCCAACATGCGCTATTCGATCTCGAACACCGCCGAGTATGGCGACATCAAGACCGGCCCGCGCATCATCACCGAAGAGACCAAGAAGGAAATGAAGCGCGTCCTCGCCGACATCCAGTCGGGCCGCTTCGTGAAGGACTTCGTGCTCGACAACCGCGCCGGCCAGCCCGAGCTCAAGGCCAGCCGCATCGCCGCCAAGCGCCACCAGATCGAGCAGGTCGGCAGCGAGCTGCGCGCGATGATGCCGTGGATCGGCGCCAACAAGCTCGTCGATCAGACCAAGAACTAATCGCTTTGCCGGGGTCGGCGGTGCGCGCCGGCCTCGGCCCTTTTCTCCGGCGCCGCGATCCGTGCGGCAACCGCTGCCAGGCAGGCCTGCGTGCTGTCATGGCGGGGCTGGGGCAAGTGGAAGAAATATCCCATTTCGCATCTCCCGAAAGCGTGGGGACAGCGTCTCACTCGCAGCGCTTCGGCGCCAGCGCGGAACTCCCCGGTTGGGAGGCTTCCGGACCCCGGCCTTAGCCTTGCGTTCACCCTGTTCCGGCGGCGCCCGCTCCGTTTCGGAAACCATGCGTTGCCGCCTTCGGGATTTCCCGCTGCGCCCGGCATCCCCACAAAGCGCGCTCCTTCCCCACAGAGGAGTTTTCATGCGCGTTCTCATTGCCGTTGCCCTGCTTGCCGCTACCCCGATCGCCGCCCTCGCCGCCCAGCAGGCGGTGCAGCTTCCCGGCCAGCCCGATACCGCCCGCATCGCCGCAGGCACCTATGCCGTTGACGGCGGCCACACCCAGGTCAGCTACACCGTCGACCATTTCGGCTTCAGCAAGTTCACCGGCCAGGCCGGCGGCGCCACCGGCACGCTCGCCATCGATCCGAAGAAGCCCGCCGACGCCAGGCTCGACGTGACCATCCCGGCCTCGGGCATCGTCACCACGGTCAAGGCGCTCGACGAACATCTCGGCACCGGCGACTTCTTCGACACCGCGAAATATCCCGACATCCGCTTCGTCTCGACCAGCGTGGCGGTTCAGGGTGCCAGCGCGAAGATCACCGGCAACCTGACCCTGCACGGCGTCACCCGCCCGGTGGTGCTCGACACCAAGTTCGTCGGCGCCGGCGATAATCCGATGACCAAGAAGCTCAACTTCGGCTTCTCGGCGACCGCGAAGATCAAGCGCAGCGACTTCGGCATGGACAAGTACGTCCCCTTCGTCTCGGACGAGGTCGCGCTTGAGATCAACGCGGCCTTCACCGCGCGATAAGCCTGCTCTTTCCCCTCGCGCGCATTCCCGGCAATAGGACAGCACATGCCGGATGTGCCGCGAGGGGGGAAAACAGATGAGCGACAGTGAGACCGAGGGCCGTGGCGGCGTCAACCGGGTGGAGGCATTCTCCGACGGCGTGATCGCCATCATCATCACGATCATGGTGCTCGAGATGAAGGCGCCGGAGGAACATGGCCTGGCGCATCTCTGGGCGCTCTGGCCGGTCTTCACGGCCTATGTGCTCAGCTATGCCTATGTCGCGATCTACTGGGTGAACCATCACAGGCTGTTCGCCCATGCCAGCCACATCACCAACGCGCTGCTCTGGTCGAACATCGCGCTGCTGTTCACCCTGTCGCTGGTGCCTTTCGCCACCGCCTATCTGGGCGAGCAGCATTTCAGCCATGACGCGACCCTGGTCTATATGTGCGTGATGATGCTGCCGAGCTTTGCCTATGTGTGGCTCCAGTCGGTGATCCGCCGCACCGGGCGGCAAGATGCCGCCGCGCAGGACTATCACCAGCATTCGCTGCGCAAGGGCGCGGTCGCCTCGGCGATCTATGCCAGCGGCATCGCCCTCACCTTCGTCAGCCCCTGGGCCGGCCTCGCCTGCGCCGCGCTGGTCGCCATATTGTGGTTCCTCCCCAAGGGCCCGATCGACGCGCTGTTCGGGGGGTAGCAGGACTAGCCCCAGCCTTTCCCCGGCGATGGCGGGGGCCCAGACTTGAAGTCTGGAATGCATACAAGACGGTTTCGATAGCACACCCAAAGCGCGCCGGCTCACAAGATTCCAAGT
>JAEXLC010000152.1 GCA_023445495.1 Pseudomonadota bacterium
CCGGGGAACTGGGTGTCGGTGCATGTTTGTGGCGGCGGCCGCGGGCAATGTCGTTACACCCTCGCCTAAGGGCTTGTCCGCGTAGGCGTTTTTCCTGGCGACACAGCTTGCGGCCGAATCGGTAAAAGGCCGTCAGTTCCTGGGAACCGGGGGGTTTTGGGCAGGAACACGGGGCCGGACGGCGCGACTTGTCACCGCTGACGTCCGGCCCGACCTTTCCTCCGAAAATCGACCGGATGCCGATCAGCGCGCCCTGGGCAGCCAGCTGAGATCGAGCCCTTCATAGCGATTGACGTAATTGGCGGCGCGGGCGAGCGCGCGCTCGTCGAGCAGCGTGACGCGGCCGCCCTCCCGGGCGATCAGCCCTTCTTCCTCGAGCTGGCGCAGCATGCGGTTGACGTGCACCGCGGTCAGGCCGGTGGCGTCGCCGACCTCTTCCTGCGTCAGCCCCAGCGAGAAGACATTGGCCAGGCTCTTGTCGGTGGCGCGCAGCCGGTTGCGCAGCTCGAGCAGCAGCGCCGCGACGCGCGCCTTGGCGCTGGTCCGGCCGAGCGCGGCGAGCCGATCGGTGAGCGCCACCCGCTCGATCTGCGAATAGACGAAGACCATCGCCGAGAGCCGGGGATGGGCGAGCATCAGGTCGGACAGCACGCTGCGATCGAACGGGCAGACGACGCAGTCCGAAAGCGCGGCGAGCGTTTCGGGTGCTTCCTGGTAGACGGCGCTGGATACGCCGAGCATGTCGCCGGGGAACATGAAGCGCAGGATCTGGCGGCTGCCGTCGTCGAGCAGCACATAGCTCATCATCAGGCCCTTGCGCAGGATGTAGAGCTCGTTGCAGCCCTCATTCTCGCGCTGGAGCACCGCCCCGCGGCGCACATGCCGCTGGCGTTCCTCCAGTTTTTCGAGCGCATTTTGCTCGATCTCGGTCAGATCGATCAACTCGCTCAGCTTTTCCGCGAAACAACTGCCGGACACGCGATGGCTTCCCCCCACGCGCCGATGCAAAGCAGTGCAATTGAATCAATGCATTAAAATCGATCAAGGGCGCAAAAAACGCTCGGCCTTGCGTGCGGCGCAGCAGGGATTAGAAGCCCGGCATGGACCGTATTCTCATTCGTGGCGGCAATCGCCTCTCCGGCAAGATCCCCGTCTCCGGCGCGAAGAACGCCGCGCTCACCCTGATGCCCTGCGCGCTGCTCACCGACGAGCCGTTGACGCTGCGCAACCTGCCCCGCCTGGCGGACGTCGACAGCTTCGGCCATCTGCTCAACGAGCTCGGCGCCTCGACTGCGATCGAGGGCACGCGGCCGAGTGATTTCGGCCGGGTGATGACGGTGCGCGCGGGCAAGCTGACCTCGACGGTCGCGCCCTATGACATCGTCCGCAAGATGCGCGCCTCGATCCTGGTGCTCGGCCCGCTGCTCGGCCGCGCCGGCGAGGCGACGGTGTCGCTGCCCGGCGGCTGCGCGATCGGCAACCGCCCGATCGACCTGCATTTGAAGGCGCTGGAAGCGATGGGCGCCGAGATCGAGATCGCCGCCGGCTATGTGAAGGCGAGCGCGCCGGGCGGCCGGCTCAAGGGCGGGCGGTTCAGCTTCCCGGTGGTCTCGGTCGGCGCGACCGAGAATGCGCTGATGGCGGCGGTGACCTGCAAGGGCACCACCGTGCTCGACAATGCGGCGCGCGAGCCCGAGATCGTCGACCTGTGCAACCTGCTCGTCGCGATGGGCGCGAAGATCGGCGGCATCGGCACCGAGCGGCTGGAGATCGAAGGCGTCGATCGCCTGCACGGCGCGACCTATGCGGTGATGCCGGACCGGATCGAGGCGGGCAGCTATGCCTGCGCCGCGGCGATCACCGGCGGTGACGTCGAGCTGGTCGGCGCCGAGGCGAACGACATGCGCGCGACTCTCGACGCGCTCGTGCAGGCCGGTGTCACGGTCGAGGAGACCAAGACCGGCGTCCGCGTGGCGGCCAATGGCCCGCTCAAGCCGCTGACGCTGTCGACCGCGCCCTTCCCGGGCTTCGCCACCGACATGCAGGCGCAGTTCATGGCGATGCAGCTGGTTGCCGAGGGCGCCAGCGTGTTCACCGAGACGATCTTCGAGAACCGCTACATGCACGTGCCCGAGCTGGCCCGCATGGGCGCGCATATCGATGTGCGCGGGCGCACCGCCGTGGTGCACGGGCCGACCAAGCTGGTCGGCGCCCAGGTGATGGCGACCGATCTGCGCGCCTCGATGAGCCTGATCCTTGCCGGCCTGGCCGCCGAGGGCGAGACCCAGGTCAACCGCGTCTATCACCTCGACCGCGGCTATGAGCGGCTCGAGGAGAAGCTGCAGGCGGTGGGCGCCGATATCGAGCGCGTCGGCGACGGCTAGGATGCCGCGGGGGCGGGGCATCCGGCGGGTGATCGGATCGGCGGCGCTGCTGCTCGTCCTGGTGCTTGCGGCAAGCTGGTTCCTCGCCTCGAGGATCGCCGCCGGCCATGCATCGGTGGTGGCGCCGGTACCGGCACCGGCCGAGCAAGTGCGGCTCACCGCGCGCGACGGCATCGCGATCGCCGGCACCTATTGGCCCGGCCGCAGGGCGGATGCGCCGGCGGTGCTGCTGCTCCACGGCGTCGGCGCCTCGCGCAACCAGACCGCGCCGATGGCCGAGGCGCTGGTCGCGGGAGGCTATGCCGCGCTGGCGATCGACCTGCGCGGGCATGGCGAATCGACGATCACCGACCATAGCTATGGCCTGGGCGAAGGCCTGGACGCGCGCGCCGCGTTCGACTGGCTGAAGGCGCGCCAGCACGGCGCCAGGGTGGCGGTGATCGGCGTGTCGCTGGGCGGCGCGGCGGCGCTGATCGGGCGGGACGGCGCGGTGCCGGCCGACGCGCTGGTGCTGGTCGCGGTGTTCCCGGACATTCGCCACGCCATCTACAACCGGATGGCGGCGGTGCTGACGCCGGTGGGCGGGACGATCGCCGAGCCCTTGCTCAGTTTCCAGTCGCTGCCGCGCTACGGCGTCTGGCCCGGGCGGATCGCGCCGATCGCTGCGATTCGGGAATTCAGCGCGCCGGTGCTGGTGATCGGCGGGGCGGCGGATCGCTACACGCCGCCGGTGGAGACGCGCGCGTTGTTCGAGGCGGCGCCGAACCGCAAGGGGCTGTGGCTGGTGCCGGGGCTGAGCCATGGCGAAGTCAGCAGCCTGCACGATGCCGAATGGCGCCGGCGGGTGAGCGCCTTTCTGCGCGGGACGATCGGGGCGCCCTAGCGGCTATTCCGCGGCGATCGCGATCGGCGGCAGGTCCTTGCGGTTGGCCGAAGCGACCTGGTTCCGGCCATTCTCCTTGGCCTGATAGAGCGCGGCATCGGCCATGGTGAGCAGGTCGCCGGCGGTGCGGGTGGTCTCGGGGATCGAGGCGACGCCGAACGAAGCCGAGATCCTGGCGTCGTGGATCGCCGACAGCGCCTCGATCCGGGTGCGCAGCATCTCGCCGATATGCATCGCGTCGCCGTGATCGCATTCGGGGAGGATCACCACCAGCTCCTCGCCGCCATAGCGGCAGGCGACGTCGGAGGGGCGCAGCGCGCCGATGATCGCGCCGGCGACCGCGCGCAGCACCGCGTCGCCCATCGCATGGCCATGCTCGTCGTTGAGCTTCTTGAAATGATCGAGGTCGATCATGATCGCCGAGAGCGGCGCGCCGCTGCGCTCGGCCAGGCTGGCATGGCGTTCCAGCGCATCTTCCATGTAGCGGCGGTTATAGAGCCCGGTCAGCGGATCGCGCAGCGCCTGGGTGCGCAGCTTCTCGCGCAGCGCGATGTTGGAGACGGCGAGCGACATCGCATCGGCGACCGCTTCGGCGAGCGGGCGGATCCCGGCGAGGCGCGCCGTGGCGTCTTCCGCGCCGGTGGCGACCTTGAGCATGCCCTGGATCTCGCCATGCGCCATCATCGGCACTTCGAGCACGGTCAGGCCCGATGCATGATGCTCGCAGCGGAGCATGCCGGCGCCATTGCCGTTGATATGCGCCTTGCCGCGCTTCAGCGCCCAACAATGCGCGGGCGACAGCGTCTTGAGCAGCCGCTCGTCCTCGGGCCAGTTCCAGTGCGTCGACAGCTCGAGCCGGTCGCGCGAATTGTTGAAGATGTAGAGCGCGCCGCAAAAGCCGGCGAGCAGCGTCTCGACGGTCGCGCGCAGCACGGCGTTGGCGTCGGCATAGCCGTTGGCGCTCTGCAGCATGTCGGTCATCTGGAGCAGGCGCTGGACGCGGCGGCGCTCCGCCTCGGCCTCGATGGCGGCGAGGCGGCGCTGCTCGAGCCCTTCATTGTTGCGCGGGGTGGCGAAGACCAGGATCGCCAGCGCGATGCAGCCGCCCAGCATCTCGACCGCATAGGTGACGAACTGGCCGAGCTGGCCTTGGACGAACATGCTCGTGCCGCGCGCGACCATCATCAGCACGACCGCGCCGGCCAGCGCGGCCGGGACGACGCGCATCAGCCGGTCAAGCGCGTGGGAGGACTTCGAGTTCATCTGCACCCATCCGAGATCACCCGCTCGAACGGGCATACCCACTCATTATAGGGCGATCTCCGGAGGGGCGGCTCAGCGGGTGGCGGTGCTCATCGAATAGGGGCGGGCGGCCTTGCCCGTGGCCCAGCTCTTGTTCGGCGTGGCGGACATGACGAACTTCAGCTCGCCGCCGGCGACGATCTCGTCATGGGTCAGGTAGCCGCGCGCCAGCGGCTTGCCGTTGAGCGTGACCTTGCCGACATATTTGTTGGCGTCCGACAGGCCCTGGGCGATCACCGTGAAGCGCTTGCCGTTCGGCAGGTTGAGCGCGGCGCGGTCGAGGAAGGGGCGGCCAATCACATATTGGTTCGAGCCGGGCGCGACCGGATAGAAGCCGAGCGCGGTGAAGACGAGCCAGGCCGACATCTGGCCGAGATCGTCATTGCCCGAAAGGCCGTCCGGCGTCGGCTTGTACTGGCTCTCGACGATCTGCTTGAGGCGCTCCTGGGTGCGCCAGGGCTGGCCGGCATAGCTGTAGAGATAGGCGACGTGGTGGCTCGGCTCGTTGCCATGGATGTACTGGCCGATCAGCCCGGCAATGTCCTCGGCATGGCTGTAGTCGAGCTTCGAATTGTCGAAGTCGAACATCTGGTCGAGCTTCCTGACCGCCGCGGCGTCGCCGCCGAGCAGCTTGAACATGCCGGCCTGATCCTGCGGCACGAACCAGCTATATTGCCAGGCATTGCCCTCGGTATAGTCCGAGCCATAGTTGATCGCGGTCGGATCGAAGGGGATGCGGTAGCTGCCGTCCGACTTGCGGGCGCGCAGGAAGCCGGTCTCCACGTCGAAGCTGCCCCGCCAGTTGCCGGCGCGCTTGTCGAAAGCCGCGGCGATGTCGGCCTTGCCCATCGCGCTCGCCATGCGGGCGATGGTCCAGTCGTCATAGGCGTACTCGACCGTCTTGGAGGCGGCTTCCGGCTCCTTGTCGATCGGGACATAGCCGAGCTTCATATACTGATCGAGGCCGCCATAGGGGCCGTAGGTGGCGCTCTTCACCATCGCATCGAGCGCGGCACCCGGATCAAAGCCCCTGATGCCCTTCAGATACGCATCGGCGATCACCGGGACGGCGTGATAGCCGATCATCGTCCAGGTCTCGCGGCCATGGAACTGCCAGACCGGCAGGATGCCGAACGGGCTGACCTGCTGGCTGGCGATCAGCGAATTGACGAAGTCGGCGTTCTTCCGCTCGCTCTGGGTGAGCAGCAGCAGCGGATGCTCGGCGCGGAACGTATCCCAGAGCGAGAAGGTCGAGTGGAAGGTGAAGCCTTTGGCCTGGTGCACCTGGTCGTCCGGCCCGCGCCAGCGGCCGTCGGCGTCGGAGAAGACGCTGGGGGCGATCATCGTGTGGTAGAGCGCCGCGTAGAAGGTCTTCACCATCGCCGGCGAGCCCTCGACCGGGATCGCGCCCAGCGCCTTGTCCCAGGCCGTCGTCGTCTGGTTGGAGATTTCCCGGAAGCCGCCCGGCTCGCTCTCGAGATTGGCGATCGCGCCATCTTCGTCGACCGAGGAGATCGCGACCTTCACTTCGAGCGGCTGGTCGAGCATGCCGAAGTCGAGCTGCGCGACCAGCGCGCGGCCGGCGAGCTGGGCGGCATCGTCCGCGCCGCGGCTCGGGCCCTGGAAACCCTTGTACTCGACCTTCTCCTCCTTGTTGAGGAAGGCATGGCCGGTCAGCGGCGCCGAGGGGCGAATCGCGAAGAACAGCTTGCGCGCGGGCGCCCAGCCCCGGGTCTCGCGCGAGCCGGTGATCGTGCCGTCCGCGCGGATGCGGATCGACGACCAGAGCGTCTTGCCCGGATAATTGTAGAGCGAGCTGCGCAGATCGAGCACCAGATGCGCGGCCTTGCCCTTGGGGAAGACATATTGCTGGACGCCGATACGGGTGCCCGCGGTCAGCCGGGCGCCGATGCCCGAATCGTCGAGCACCACCGAATAGAGGCCCGGCCGCGCCATCTCGCGGCTGTGGCTGAAGCGCGAGCGATAGCCCGATCCCGGCTTGCTGGGGTCACCCGGCTCGAGCGGCACCGTGTCGCCGGCGACCGGCATCATCAGGAAATCGCCGAGGTCCGAGTGGCCGGCGCCCGAGAAATGGGTCAGCGAGAAGCCCTGGATCGTCGGGTCCTCGTAGCGATAGCCGGCGGCATGCGCATAGCATTCGCGGATCTTGCAGCCGGTATCGGTGTCGGGGCTGAGCTGGATCATGCCGAACGGCGCGACCGCGCCCGGAAAGGTGTGCCCTTCGCCGCCCGTGCCGACGATCGGCGCCTCGAACCAGGGCGGCGGCACCGGCTCGCCCTGCTGTGCGCCGCCCGTGCCCGGACTGGTCTGCGCCCATGCCGGCGCGAAGGTGAGCGACAGAGCGAGCGCGGCGAGGCCGGTGCGAAGCGGGGCGTTCATGGGCGCGGGTTAGAGCATGGCCCGCGCCCGCGACCAAGCGCGATCAGAGCTTCATCGTGCCGGTATCGATGAACCGTTGATGCCAGGACAGCGCCTCGCCGCAGAGCATCGGCGTCTGCAGGCCATAGCTGCACTTGAGCGCGCGCGCATAATAGTCGCGCAGCATCTCGCGATAGTCGGGATGCGCGCAATTCTCGATCACCAGCTCGGCGCGGCGGCGCGGGGCGAGCCCGCGCAGATCGGCCAGGCCCTGCTCGGTGACGATCACCTGCACGTCCTGCGCGATATGATCGACATGGCTGACATGCGGCACGATCGAGGAGATCTTGCCGCCCTTCGCGGTCGACGGCGTCATGAAGATCGAGAGATAGGCGTTGCGCGCGAAATCGCCCGAGCCGCCGATGCCGTTCTGGATGCGCGAGCCCATGATATGGGTCGAGTTGACGTTGCCGTAGATGTCCGCCTCGATCAGCCCGTTCATCGCCAGGCAGCCGAGGCGGCGGACGATCTCGGGATGGTTGCTCATCTCCTGCGGGCGCAGGATGATGCGGTCGCGGAACTGCGCCATCTCGCTGTTGAGCCGCGCCGCCGCATCGGGGCTGAGCGAGAAGGCGGTGCATGACGCCATGCGCAGCTTGCCCGAGGCGAGCAGGTCGAGCATCCCATCCTGCAGCACCTCGGTATAGGCGGTCATGTCGGTGAAGGGCGCATCGAGCAGCCCGGCGAGCACCGCATTGGCGATGTTGCCGACGCCCGACTGGAGCGGGAGCAGGTTCGCGGGCAGGCGGCCCTTGCCGACTTCGTGCTTGAAGAACTCGATGATGTGGCCGGCGATGGCCAGCGCGGTATCGTCGGGCCTGGCGAAGGGCAGGTTGCGATCGGGCGCGTCGGTCTCGACCACGGCGATCACCTTGTCGGGATCGCAGCGGAAGCTCGGCTGGCCGAAGCGATCGTCGGGGCGGACCAGCGGGATCGGCACGCGATTGGGCGGCAACGCGGTGCCGTAATAGATGTCGTGCATCCCATCGAGCGCGGGGTTCTGCCAGCTGTTGACCTCGAGGATCACGGCATGGGCGCGATCGAGCCAGGTCTTGTTGTTGCCGACCGAGGAGGACGGGATCAGCGAACCGTCGGCGTTGATGCCGGCGACTTCGATGACCGCGATGTCGAGCGGCCCCAGGAAGCCCTCCCAGGCCATCGGCGCGACCTGGCTGAGGTGCATGTCGAGATATTCCATCTCGCCCCGGTTGATCCGCTCGCGCGCGACCGGATCGGAGTTGTAGGGCAGGCGCAGCTCGATGCCGTCCGCCTCGGCCAGCGCGCCGTCGAGCTCGGGGCCGGTCGAGGCGCCGGTCCACACCTTCACGCGCAGGTTGCGCCCCGCCGCGCGCTCGGCGGCGATGCGCTTCGCCAACGCCATCGGCACCGCCTTGGGATAGCCCGATCCGGTGAAGCCGCTCATGCCGACGGTCATGTGGTCGTCGATAAAGCTGGCGGCCTGCTCGGCGCTGGTGACCTTGGCGGCGAGTCCGGGATGGGCGATACGCGAAGTCATGGGCATCCTCTCGAGGGAAGGTGCCCGCTCGCTAGCGCACGGCGGATGCACGCACGAATGCAGGTTTCGCATGCTGCACGCGCGATACCGGCACGCAGTCCTAACCTGGATCATAAGTGACGGAAATTGGCCGGTTTCTGAGATCTTGGGGGAACTCAACGCGGTGCCGGCCAGTTTTTGTCGCATCCCAGGAGAGAGACAAGACATGGCAACTCGCGTCAGCGATTTCGCGAACGAACCCGGCTCGCAATTTCTGAAGGACAGTTTCCAGCGCGGGCTCGCGCATTGGAACCGCGAGCGGCTGGAGCCGGGATTTCCCGACGACGACTGGCAGAAGACTTTCGAGCGCGACGTGAGGATGCAGCGGCTGGAGGGCGCGTTCCTCGAAGAACTGCGCGCCGAGGTGGCGGAGGAAGCCGCCGCCGCGCCGACCGATGTCGAAGGCTTCATCGCCTGGTTCGAAGGGTTGAAGGCGACGGGCCCGGGACAGGGCGATCCGCTGTTCCCCTGGCTGGGTGAAAAGGCGGACCGGGACCAGCTTCGATGGTTCTTCGAGCAGGAAGCGGCCGGTGAGGCCGGGTTCGACGATCTGGTTGCAATGACGCAGGTAAAGCTGCCGGTGCGCCCCAAGCTCGAGCTCGCCCGCAACTATTGGGACGAGATGGGCCACGGCACCGAGAAGGGCATGCATGGCCCGATGCTCGATGCGCTTGTCGAGACACTGGAAGTCGATCCGGTGATCGAGAACACCGTGTGGGAGAGCCTGTGCCTCGCCAATGCGATGACCGCGATGGCGACGCAGCGCCGCTATGCCTGGCATTCGGTGGGCGCGCTGGGCGTGATCGAGCTGACTGCTCCGGACCGCGCGGCGCTGGTTGCCGAAGGACTGAAGCGCGTGGGACTCAGCCCCAAGGAAGCGCGCTATTTCACGCTGCACGCGGTGCTCGACATCAAGCACAGCGAGGATTGGAACCGCGAGGCGATCCGGCCCGCGGTGGAAGAGGATCCGGCGCGGGCCACGGCGATGGCCGAGGGCGCGCTGATCCGCCTCAAATGCGGCGAACGTTGCTTCGCGGCCTATCGCGCGCATCTCTGGGGCTGACGGCCGGCGGCGGACAGCATAGGCTGGCCGCATGAAGCTCATCGCGCTGCTGCTGCCCGTCGCCCTTTCGGTTCCCGCGCCCGAGCAGGGCAAGCGCCTGCCGGTGCATATCGGCGGGCGCGCCGTCGCCGAGGGGAAGGCGCTGCGCTTCGGCTGGCCGGGGACCTATTTCGAAGGGCGTTTCCGCGGCACCGACGTGACCGTGGTGTTCGACACGAAGACCGATTTCTACCGGGTGCTGGTCGATGGCAAGGTCTTCCAGACGCTGACCAGGCCGGAGCGGACCGAGCTGCGGGTGAAGGGGCTCAAGCCCGGTATCCATACGGTGCGGCTGGAGAAGCTGACCGAGAGCCAGTCGGGCGGCGGGACGTTCCTGGGCTTCTTCACCAGCGGCACGCCGATGGCGGCGCCGGTGCTGCGCAACCAGATCGAGTTCATCGGCGATTCGCACAGCGTCGGCTATGGCAACACCTCGCCGACGCGCGACTGCAAGGCGCAGCAGGTGCACGACACGACCGATACCAGCGCGGCGTTCGGGCCGGTCCTGGCGAAGCGGCTGGGCGCGGATTACCGGGTGATCGCCTATTCGGGCTATGGAATCGTCCGCAACTATGCCGGCAAGTTCCCCGGCGAGAACCTGCCCTATCTCTATCCGCGCGCCATTCCGGGCGAAGCCGGGGCGGCCGCACCCGACCGGGGCTGGCGACCGGGCGTGATCGTCATCAACCTGGGCACCAACGACTTCTCGACCCCGGTCCATGCCGGCGAGGCCTGGGCGGATGATGCCGCGCTTCGGGCGGACTATCGCGCGAAGTACATTGCCTTCGTCAGGGCCCGCCAGGCAGCGCAGCCCGGCGCGCGCATCCTGCTGATGGGCGCCGAGAATTTCTACGCCGATGTCGCTGCGGTGGCTGCCGCGACCGGTGTGACGCCGGTCAAGGTGCCGGCGCTCGAGATGACCGGATGCAACTGGCACCCCTCGCTCAAGGATCACCAGGTGATGGCGGACCTGCTCGCCACGACGCTCAGAACGCCGAAGCGCTGAGCGTCACATCGGCGCGGGACCAGGCGGCGGCGAAGTCCTTCTCCGCCGCGCCGGCTTGCTTGCCCTGCGCCTTAAGAGCCTGGGCGAGGCCGAGCAGCGCCCAGCCGTTGCGCGGGTTGCGCTTGAGGTCTTCGCGATACACCGCCTCGGCTTCCGCCGGCAGGGCGCTGTCGAGCAGCGCCGCGCCGAGCAGGTGGCGGCTGGGGAAGAATTCGTCCGAAGGCTCATTGTACGACAGCGTGTCCTCGACCTTCACCGTTTCGCGCAGCGCGGCGAGCGCCGCCGGCTTGTCGCCGCTGCCCCAGGCGATGCGGGCTTCCGCGCGCAGCTCGGCAATGCGGAACAAGGGGGCGGCCAGGTTCATGCCGGCCAGCGCGTCGGCCGGGGCGCCGGCAATCTTCGCCTTGAGCTTCGCCAGCTCTGCTTTTGCCTCGTCGCGCTTGCCAATGGCGGCAAGCGCGATGGTGCGGGCGGAGAGCCAGTTGACGGTCAGGTCGAGCAGCCGGGCGTCGGGCTCCGGCTCGGCCAGCATCTCCTGCCAGCGGCCGAAGCGGATCAGCGCTTCGTAGAGATAGCCGATGCCCCAATCCATGCCGGGCATGGCGGCTACCTGATCGTCGGTGAACACCTTGCGCACGTCGCGCAGCGCCTTGATCGTCTCGGCGCTGCGGCCCTCCATCGAGGCGGCCGCGGCGAGGAACTGGAGATTGTGCGCCGAGTACATCGGGTAATAATCGATCGCGGCGGTCTTCGCGTAATAGGCCTTGTCCGCGGCATCGGCGAGGCGATTGGCCTCGGCCGATTCCTCGTAGCGGCCGACGCGCTGGAGGATGTGCGAGGGCATGTGCACGACATGGCCGGCGCCCGGCATCATCGCCTTGAGCCGCTCGGCGGAGTCGATCGCCTTGCCCGGCGCGGTCGAGGCTTCGACGGCGTGGATGTAATAATGGTTGGCGCCGGGATGATGCGGGTTGCGGGCGAGCACCGTCTCCAGCGTGGTGACGATCTCGGGCGTGTCCTTCGCCGGGGTGCCGTCGGCGTTCCACAGCTTCCACGGGGTGCGGTTCATCTGCGCTTCGGCGAACAGCGTCAGGATGTCGTCGTCCTTGGGGAAGGCCCTGGCGGCGTCGCGCATCGCGTCGCCGAACGCGGCGAGCAGGGGTGCGCTGTTGCCGGGGTCGACGGGTTGGGGGCCGGTATAGCGCTTCGCCAGCGCCAGGATCAGCGCGCGGTTGGCGGGCGTGGCGGAGGGCGCCAGTGCCTCGGCTTGTTTCAGTGCCTCCCACGCGACCCGGGCGCGGGCCTCCGCCATCATCGGCATGTTGTAATTGGGGCCGAGGGTGAGCGCGACGCCCCAATAGCAGATGCCGCATTTCGGATCGGCCTGGGCGGCTTTGGCGAAGCTGCGCGCGGCCTCGTCATGGTTGAACGCCCAGAGCAGGCGCATGCCCTGGTCGAAATAGGCCTGGGCGGCGGGGACCCTGGTCCCGGCGTCGCGGTGGAAGCTGCCGAGATCGGGGAAGAGCTGGGCGCCGGCTGCCCAGTCGGCGAGCGTCTGGGGGAAGCCTGTGTGGCCGGCGTGCATGCCGGCCATCGGGTCGCTGGTCTGCGCGACGGCGGGTAGTGCCAGCAAAGGTGCGGCGAAGAGTGCGGCAAGATGCGAAAGCTTGGTCATGGCCGAGTTCCCCCTCGGAGGGGCAAATTACTCGCTTCGCAGCTTAACCTCAATCAACTCCTTTTCCCCGGCGAAGGCCGGGGCCCAGAC